>JAKLKD010000104.1 GCA_023150845.1 Myxococcota bacterium
TCGACGCGGGCGGCGCCGCGGGGCTCGGGGCGGCGCTGGAGGCGGGCGGGCTCGCCGGAGGGGGCGGCGGCGGGGCGAGGGGCACGATCGGCTTGTGCACGACCTCCACCGGGCGCGCCGGGGCCGGGGCCTCCTCCGCGGCGCCGGGCTCGACCTCACGGCGGGTCATCACGATGAGGTCGGCGTCCTCTTCTTCCAGCTCAGCGGCCTCGTCGGCGCCGCGGGCGGCGGGGGCGCTCATGCCCATCGAGGCCTGGTACTCGCGCAGGTTGAGGGTCTCGCGGAGGTTGTAGCCCTGCTCCTCTTTGAGGCGATGGCCCGCGCCGGGGGCCGCGCTGGGGGCGGCGGCGCCGCCGTCCTGGCGGATCACGAGCATGATCTGGGTGTCGCCGTCCCGGGTGGCGGCGCCGTCATCGCCGTCCCCGTCCACCTCGGCCTCGTGGCGCTGGGCGCGCTCGGCGTCGGCCATGATCGACACCGAGGTGTGCTCCTCGGCGGTGTCGGTGTCGACGGTGGGGTCGTCTTGGCGGCGGAAGAGGGTCGGGAAGGCGCCCAGGGCGCCCTCGTCATGGGCCGGGCCGCCGTCGCGGAGGCCGAAGGGCAAAGACTCCGTCGTCTCCCGGGTGTCGTCGTCCGGGGGCATCGTGGCGCCAGGGGCCAAGATCCGCGCGAGCTCCGTGGGGTCGCCCTGCTCCTTGGCGTGCTCGCCGCCGATCCCCCACAACAGGGCCTCGATGCGGGCCTTGTCTTGGTCGGGCAGGCGGCGGAGGCGCTCCAGGATGGACTTCGCGCGTAAGAACGAGCCCGCGGCGATGAACCGCTCGGCGAGGAGGAGCTGCTCCGCGGGGGCGCCCGTGCGCTCGATCTCCCGGGCGTTGGGGTCGGGCTGGAGGGGCGGCGCGTCGGCCTGGACCTCCAGCTCCGCGAGGCCGGGCAGCTCCGCGCCGAGCTCCCGGAGGCGGCCGAGGGGCTTCCGGGCCCGCACGGGCCAGCCGCGCTGGATGTGCAGCTCCGCCAAGAGCACGAGCATCTCGACGTCGTCGGGATCCCGGGCGGCGAGCTCGGTGAGCCGGAGGTTCACCCGGTCCATGAGCCGCAGGCGCAGGAGCGCCTTCGCCTGGGCGATGAGGCCGTAGCGGGTAGGCTCCCCAGCGTTGACCCAGCGCTCGACGAGGCGCACGATCCCGACGTCGTCACCGCGCGACTCCAGGTCGGCGATGACACGATCGAGGTAGTCGTCGAGGCTGGAGCGCGCGGGTGCTCCGTTGGCCGGCATCAAGACCTCCGCGCGGAATTGTAGCAGAAGTGCCAGGACGCAAACACCCACCGAAGCCCTAGGGCCCGGTGGGTGCGCGCGGCGGCGATGATCCGAGGGCGACCGGCTGAGATCAGCCGACCACCGCCTCGAACTCCTTCTGGAGCGCCGGGCAGACCGTGAACAGGTCGTCCACGATGCCGTAGCTGCTGTGCTGGAAGATCGGGGCGTCCGGATCCTTGTTGATCGAGACGATCACCTTGGAGGTGCGCATGCCCGCGAGGTGCTGGATCGCGCCGGAGATGCCCACGGCGATGTAGAGGGTGGGGTTCACGACCTTGCCGGTCTGGCCGACCTGGTGGGAGTGCGGGGCGTAGCCCGCGTCCACCGCGGCGCGGCTCGCGCCCGGGGTCGCGCGCAGGGCGGCGGCCAGGGGGCGAATCACGCTGTCGTAGCCCTCAGCGGACTTCACCGAGCGGCCGCCGGAGACGATGCGGTCGGCCTCGGTGAGGTCCACCGTCGCCTGGGCGCTCTTGCGCACCTCGACCACCTGGGTCTTGAGGTCCGCCGCGCTCACCCCGGCGTCCACGGCCACCACCGAGGCGGCGCCGCCGCCCGTGGCGTTCACGGGGAAGGAGTTGGGGCGAACGGTGAAGAGCGCCACCGACGACTTCACCTTGACCGTCGCGAGGGCCTTGCCCGCGTAGACGGGGCGGCGAGCGACGACCTGGCCGCCGACGTTCGACAGCTCGGTGACCTCGGTGACGGCGCCAGCGCCGATGCGCGCGCCGAGGCGGGGGAAGAGGTCCTTGCCCACCGGGGACGCCGCGCCGAGCACGACGGAGGGGCTGGCCTTGCCGATCACCGCGGCGAGGGCCTTCACCCAGGCGTCGGTGGAGTAGGCGCCGAAGGCGTCGCCGTTGACGGTGTAGACCGTCGAGGCGCCGTAGCGGCCGGCCTCGGCGCCATCGACGCTGCCGCCGATCACGACCGCGCTGACCGGGCCACCCAAGGTGGCGGCCTTGCTCAAAAGCTCATGGGCGGACTTCTTCAGCTTGCCGCCATCGGTCTCACAGAACACCAGAATTCCAGAGCTCATCGGTTGTTCCTCCTGTTGAGGAGCGCGTCGGCCTTCAGGCCACGCGACACGAAGGGGTTACCACGAGGGATAAACGAGAGGGACGGTGCCGATCAGATGACCTTGGCCTCTTCGCGGAGCAGGCGGACCAGCTCCTTGACCTTGGCCTCGGGGGTGGCGCCCTGGATGATCTTGCCGGAGGGCCGGGGCGGGGGCAGCTCGAAGCCGGACTCCTCGACCAAGGCGCCCGCGGCGCCCACCTGGCCCGCGGAGAGGCCGAGGTCAGCGGCGGACTTGGCGACGATGGCGATCTTCTTCGCGGCCATGATGCCCTTGAGGGAGGCGAAGCGCGGGGTGTTCAGGCCCTTGTCGCAGGTGATGACCGCGGGCACCGTGGTCGAGACGACCTCGATGTAGCCGCCGCCGGCGTTGCGCTCGGCGGTGATCTTGCCGCCGTCCACGGTGAGGCCCGTGACCACGGAGACCTGGGGCCAGCCGAGGAGCTCAGCGACGATGCCGGGCACCGCGGCGCTGTCGGTGTCGATGGCCTGCTTCCCGGCGAGGAGGAGCTCAACTCCGGCGGCCTTCGCGGCGGCGGCCAAGGCCCGGGCCTTGCCCAAGGCGTCGGAGCCGGCGAGGGCGGGGTCGTCCACGCGGATGGCCTCGGTGGCGCCGCGGTTCAGGGCGTCACGAACGCGGGCCTCGGCGTCAGCGCCGCCGACGGTGAGCACCACGACGGCGGTGGCCTTGCCGGCGTCCTTGAGCTGGATCGCCGCCTCCAAGGCGAACTCATCGTAGGGGTTGATCTCCCACTTGACGTCGGCGGTCAGGATGCCGGTCTTGTCGGGGTTGATCTTGATGATGGTGTCCGAAGCGGGGACCTGCTTGAGCAGTACACCGACTTTCATGAGCCCTCCAGGGTGGCCGAGGTGAGTGGGAGTCGCGGGGGGGAACGAGGGGTCAACGAGAGGGCGCGGGGGCGTTGGTCGCCATGCCGCGCAAGAAGATGTCAGCCACCTGTTCAGCCGCGGCGTCGGGAGAGATGCGCTCGCGGCGGCTCAGGACGTACTGCTGACCAAGCTCATCGAGGGCCCCGAAGAAGGCCCACTTGGCGAGGAAGGGGTCCACGTCGGGGCGCATGACCCCGCGGGCCTGACCGTCCCGGACGATCTGCTCGAACACCCGCAGGTAGTCCCAGAGCTTCTCGGGGCGGTAATCCTTGAGGAACTTGTGGGAGAGCCGCAGCTCGACCTGCAGCACCTCGGACACGGCGCGGTGGCGGCGCACGCTGTCGAAGTGGTATCGCGCGAAGACCCGCACCCGCTCCAAGGGGCAGTCCACCCCGTCGAGCGCGGCGAGCAGGCCCTCCCGCAAGAAGTCCATCTTCTCTTCAAAGATGGAGAGGAGGAGGTGCTCTTTGTTGTCGAAGTAGAGGTAGATGGTGCCATCCGCCACGCCCGCGGCCCGCGCCACGTCGCTGATGCGCGCGGCGTGAAAGCCCTTCTGGGCGAACACCTCGATGGCCGCCTCGACGATGGCCTCGCGCTTGTCGCCTTTGCGGCTGGCCTTCTCGCTCACCTTCGATCCGGGAATGAATGAAGCTTCATTCGGTTAGCCCATGCAGGCGAAGGGAGCAAGCGGAACGCGCGTGACGCCGCGCAGGAGGCGCGCTCAGGCGGCCAATCAGCCCCGCTTCTTGAGCCAGGCGGTGACCGCCGCGGCGACGTCGAGGTCTCCAGCGGCGCGCCAGTCGGCCATGAACGCCGCGTCACCCTTGTCGGTGAGCGGGTGATGGAAGAGGCGCTTGAGCACGTTGTGCGGGATCGTGGCCACATGGGCGCCCGCCTGGGCGGCCTGGGCGACGTGCAGGGGGTGGCGGATCGAGGCGGCGAGCACCTCGGTGTTCAGCTCGGGGAAGTTGGCGAAGAGCTCGACGATGTCGGTGATGAGCTCCATGCCGTCGGTGCCGAGGTCATCCACGCGGCCGACGAAGGGCGAGACATAGGTGGCCCCGGCCTTCGCCGCCAAGAGCGCCTGGGTGGCCGAGAAGCACAAGGTCACGTTCACCCGGATGCCCTGGCGGGAGAGCCGGGAGGTGGCGGTGATGCCGGCCTCGGTGAGCGGCACCTTCACGACGACGTTCTTGTGGACCTGGGCGAGCAGCTCCCCCTGGCGCACCATCTCGTCGGCGGACTTCGCGACGACTTCAGCGGAGACCGGGCCGTCGACGAGCTCGCAGATCTCGAAGATCGTCTCGACGAAGTCTCGGCCCTCTTTGGTGATGAGCGAGGGGTTCGTGGTGACGCCGTCGATGATGCCCCAGGCGTAGGCCTCGCGGATCTGGTCGATGTTGGCGGTGTCGATGAAGAACTTCATGGTGGGCTTCCCGGCGACGTGGGGCTTGGAGCGGCGCCGCGCGGGCGCAGGGCGTTGGGATACACCGGCTCCGGGCGGATCGCAAGCGCGCTTGGGTGAGGGTTCGGCAACACCCCGATCCGAGAGAGCCCCGGGAGCGGGCCGTCGGGCTGGAGCCGGGCGTAAGGCGCCCCGGTGGCGGGGTCGCGGGCGTCGGGCAGCACGTCGAGGAGCGGCCGCCAGGCGAAGGGGCGCTCGGTCAACAGCGGGTGGGGCACCTTGAGCACGTCGAGGTCCAGCGCGAGGGCGTCGGTCCAGAGCAGGTCGAGGTCGAGGGTGCGATCCGACCAGCGCAGCTTGCGGCGGCGGCCAAAACGCGCCTCCAACCCTTGACATGCCGCGAGGAGCGCCAGGGGGCCGAGCCGAGACTGGATGAGCGCCGCGCCGTTCAGAAACCGCCCTCGGGCGACGCCGCCCGCCGGGGGGCTCTCATAGAGGCCGCTCGCCCGGAGGAGCGTCACGCCGGGCAGGGTGTCCAAGGCGTAGAGCGCGGCGGTGAGCGTGGTGAGGCGGTCGCCTTGGCTCGTGCCGAGGCCGATCACCCACAGCCAGTCGGGGCGGCTCACGGGGCGGGCGCCTCGACGGGCTCGCCGCGCTCCAGCATCTGCCGCTCGACGCGCAGGGCCTGCTCCTTCTCTTGGGCGGCGCGCACGGAGGACTTGATCCGCCCATCCACGTCGCGGATCCAGCTCCCGCCGAGGGGGTCCGGGGGCGTGGTCTTGAGCTTGCCCGCCCGGACGAGCTCCTCGACGCCTCGGGTCGGCCGCCCCCGCTCGGCGGCGAGGTCCCCGGCGAGCTCGTTGAGGCGCTCGGCGTACTCGTCGTGGGTCAACGAGGCCAGGCGGCGCTCCAGCTCCTCCCGCAGCTTAGGGTCGTCGGTGAGCTTGAGCTCGTCTTGTAAGAAGCGGATGGCCTGGGGGCGCTCCTTCTTCTCTTGGCGGAAGGCCACGGCGGCGACGGCGTACCACTCCGGGGCCCCCGGTCGGCGCGCGGCCTCGGCCACCCAGCGCGCGGCCTCCTCGCGGTCGCCGCCCTGGATGTAGAGGTTCATGCCCACGGAGAACGGGAACCAGGGGTCGTTGGGGAGGTTCTCGCTGCCGAGCTTCATCACCGTCGTCGAGCCCTCATAGTCGCCCAGCACCCGCAGCATGACGCCGCCATAAAAGTAGGGCGTGCGCCAGCGGGGGTCGATCTGGCAGATGCCGAGCACCGTGCGGGAGAGCCACTCGACCCAGGCCGGATCCCCGGTGGTGTTCCAGCGCTCGCCAAACGCGAGCACCGAGCGCACCCAGAGGATGTCGGCGACGTGGACCGAGTGGTCCAGGGCCGCCACCCGCACGCTCTCGGCGTCGGGGATGAACAGGAGCTCGTGGCTCACGTTGAGGTCGCGGCGCGCGGCGTCGACCTGGCGCTGGCTCGTGTGGGCCAGCGCGGCGCCGCCGAGGGCGGTGAGGCAGAGCGTCAGGGCCTGGGCGCGGGTCATGGCGTGATTGTACCGGGTTCCGGGGCCTTGTAGCGTGCCGCCGCGTCGAGGAGCCGGGCGGCGTGCTCGTCAAACTCCTCAGGGCCGACCCCGGCGGCGGCGGCCCGGCGCGCGGCGTAGGCGGCCTCGTCCCCGGCCTGCCGGGCGGCGGCGGCGCGCACGAGGTTCAGGGTGGGGTCGGACCCGTTCTTGCTCTTGTCGGCCCGGGCCAAGGCCTCGTCCCAGCGCCCGACGTGGGCGAAGATGAGCCCCTGGAGGCCCAAGATGATGTCGTCCTGCTCGCAGCGGGCCGCGTCGGAGAGCGCCACGGCCTCGACCGCTTTGTCGAGATACCCATACCGCAGCGGGCAGCGCAGCGCGTTCTCGCAGATGGTCGTGTAGGGCGGGTCGTCCTGGAGCGCCGCGGCGAACAATGCACAGGCCCTCGCCCCGTCGCCGCGGTCGTTGAGCTCGTGGGCCACGGCGGCCTGGGTGTAGCCGTTGACCTCGTGGCGAAGGGCCGAGGCCCAGAGCTCCAGGCCCGACTGCCAGTCGGGGAGGCGCTGGTGCAGGGTCAGCACGCTCACCAAAGCGAAGGCCGGGGCGAACCACAAGGCCCGGCCCCGCAGGCTCATGGCGAGGGCCAAGGCCACGCCGCCCAAGGGCGCGTAGAGGTACCGTTCGCCCATCTGGCCGCGGAGCGCGATGGCCGCGAGGCTCGGCGCGAAGGACAGCGCCGCGAAGGCGAGGCCCGCCAAGGCGAGGCGACCGCCACGAACCACGACGGCGACCGCGCCGCCGAGGCCCAAGCCCAGGCCCAAGACGATCTTCCACAGCGGAGGGCTGAGGTACTCCAAGGTGTCGCCGGTGGTGAGCGGCCAGGGCCACAAGAGCTTGAGGGTGTAGTGGGCGCCCAGGGCCGGGAGGCGGTCGAACAAGTACCGCCAGTGGCTCCAGTCCGGGGTGGTGGCGGGGTCGATGCCCGCCGCGGTGCGCAGGCCGATCCAGAGGGAGGCCGCGAGGGCCAAGGCCACATACCGTCGCCAGCCCCGAGGCCGCCCGAAGCGCGCGAGGTCCAGGGCCAAGACGAGCCCGCCCACAAAGAGCCCGCTCTCCTTCGAGAACGCCGCCGCCGCCGCCGCGAGGCCGCCGCCGAGGAGCGCGCCCCGGCTCGGCCGCTCCTCCCACAGGAGGCTCGCCGCCAAGAAGGTGAAGGTGGCCACCATGAGGTCGTTTCGCGCGGCGATGAAGGCCACGGCCTCGGACTGGATCGGGTGGAGCGCGAACACCGTCGCCCCGGCGAGGGCCGACCAGGGCGGCGCGGCCTTCCGGAGCAACGAGAGCAGGCCCAAGGTCGCCGCGAGGTGCCAGGCCACGGAGTGCAGGTGGTGCCCGGCGGCGGAGAGCCCCCACAGCGCGCGGTCCAGGGTGAGGCTCATCAACATCAAGGGCCGGAAGTAGCCCGAGTTGATGCCGACGCTTGAGACCTCCCAGAGATCCACGGTGAACATGCGGGGCAGGTTGCGCCAGTCGCCGGTGATCGTGTTGCGCACGACCAGGGGCTCGTCGTCCCAGACGAAGCCCGCGAGCGCCAAGGCGCCATACGCCGCGACGGTGAGCAGCGCCAAAGCGACGGTGGCGGCGCCGGGGGAGACCGGGGGGGCGTCTTGCCGACTCATGGGGCCATCATCGCACAGCGCGCGGCCGCGCGACGTGACCGATCAGTACACGTCCGCGTTCGTGAGCGGCACCGGGCGCAGGTTCCTCAGCGCCGTGTAGGTGGCCTCGACGCCGTCCGCGTCGATGTCCGAGCGCCCAAACACCGTGAAGCTGCCGCCGTCGGAGCCCTTACGCCCGGCGACGGTGAGGATCTCGTACTGCCCACGCACGTCGCCGTCGGGCACCCAGCCCAGCTCCGTGAAGCCGCTGTTGCCGCCGCCCCAGGAGACCGGCGCCTTGCCGGGGACGACCGGCGGGTGGGCCACGGCGGGGACGTAGCCGTCGTTCACGGCGTCGTAGCCGATCTCGGCGGTCTGAATGGCCGAGACGTTCACGGGCAGCTCGGCGCGTTTGGCCCGGTACTGCATCTCGACGAAGTTGGGGATCGCCACAGCGGCGAGGATGCCGATGATGGCGACGACGATCATCAGCTCAACCAAGGTGAACCCGCGACCATCTTGGCGCGTGTGGGCCGTGAGCATGAGGCACCTCCGTCATGGGGGTTGTTCAACCTAAACTCTCAAAATGACAAAGGGTGACCGGCGTGCGCCGATCACCCTAAGTCCACCTCAGACTTGCCTACGAATCAGTAGGTGTCGTTCGCGTTCTGGAAGGTGGTGTTGATGGACTTGGTGGCGGTGTAGCTGGAGAGCACGCCGTCGCCGTCGATGTCGCCCTGGCCGGTAACGGTGAAGTCGCCGGAGCCGTTGCCCGCGCCGGTGGCGACGGTGTAGGAGCCGCGGACCTGGCCGTCAGGCTGCCAGCCGAGGGTCTGGAAGCCGCCGGAGGCGGTGGGGTCCCAGGCCTGAGGAGCCTTGCCGGAGGGGGAGCCGGGGTAAGCGGCGGCGGCGATGAAGGTGTCGAAGGCGGCGTCGTAGCCCATCTCGGCGGTCTTGATGCCATCGACGTTGGCCGGGAGCTCAGCGCGCTTGGCGCGGTACTGCATCTCGACGAAGTTCGGGATCGCGATCGCGGCGAGGATGCCGATGATGGCGACGACGATCATGAGCTCGACGAGGGTGAAGCCCTTCTTGGACATTGGAGACTCCGTACGTTCGTGGGGGTGGGGTGGAGACTGGCGGTCAGGGGGGGTGCGTTTCCTTCTGACGGAACCACCAAGTGCAAGGGCCGTGCCAACCGATGCTCTCTTTCTACCCGCCCGCCCCGATCCCCGTGGAGGGTGTTTAGAGGCGGAACGGACAGAGATCGTTTGCGTTTTTCAGATCGCCGTGGATCAACGCCGCCTGCCCACAAACGTCAGCGTAGGTGCCGAAAAACGTCACCTGTCACGAAAGGTCACCCGATCCGGCGGCCCATCGGCGACACCTGGGCGCCCTGCTCAGGTATCCTCGCCGCTGATGCCTCGCCTCCGCCCCCCGCGCCGCCTCACCTTCACCCTCCTGGCCCTCGCCCAGCTCGTCGGCTGCGGGGAGCCTGACCGGCCGAACGTGCTCCTGGTGACCTTCGACACCACCCGGGCCGACGCCGTACACCTCAGCGACCCCGCCGGGCCGACGCCGACCCTCGCGGCCCTCGCCGCCCGGGGCCTGTGGTTTGAGCGCGCGACCTCGCCGGTGCCGCTGACCTTGCCCGCCCACGCGAGCCTGCTCAGCGGCCTCGAGCCCCTCGCCCATGGCGCCCGCAGCAACGGGGTCTACGTCGTGGATCCCGCCGTGGAGACCCTCGCCGAGCGCCTCGCCCAGGCCGGATACCACACCGTCGCCGCCGTCGGCGCCTTGCCCCTCGCCGCGCGGTTCGGCCTCAGCCAAGGCTTCGCCCGCTACGACGAGGGCGGCTTCACCCAGCGCAGCCGGGCGGCGACGACCTTCCCCGAGCGGGACGCCGAGGCGGTGATTCAGGCCGCGCTCGCCGAGCCCCTGCCGGAGCCCTGGTTCTTGTGGGTGCACTTCTATGATCCGCACCAGCCCTGGATCACGCCGACCAAGCCCGGAGAGTCCCCTTACGCCGCCGAGATTCGGGCGACGGACGCCGCCTTGGGGCGCCTGCTCACGGCCTTGGGCGGCGAAGACGAGCTGCTGGTCGTCGTCACCGCCGACCACGGCGAGAGCCTCGGCGAGCACGGCGAGGTGACCCACGGCTGGTTTGTTCACGACGCGACGACCCGGGTGCCCCTGGTGATGGCCGGGCCCGGCGTGCCCGATCTCGGCGAGGTGGGCGGCGACGCTCGGCTCATCGACGTGGCGCCGACGATCCTCGATCTTTTGGGCCTCGGCGCCCTGGGCCAAGGGGAGAGCCTGCGGCCTCTGTGGGAGGAGGGCCCCGACGCGCCGCGGCCGGTCTACGGCGAGAGCGTCACCGCCCAGGAGAGCCTCGGCCTCGCGCCGGTCTCGGCCCTGCGGGTGGGTGAGCTGCGGGTGGTGCGCAGCGGGCGGGACCGGCTCTATGACCTGAGCGCGGATCCGAAGGAGCTCCACGACGTCTCCGCCGAGCGCCCTGAGGACCTCAAGAGGGCCCAGGCGGCGCTCACGGCCTACGTCGAGGCCCACACTGGGCCCCTGGCGGCGAAGGGGCCCCAGGCCCTCGACGCCGAGACCCAGGCGCTCCTCACCCAGCTCGGCTACGTCGACGCTGGGGTGGAGGAGACCGGCGGCGACCTCTACGACTCCTTGGATCTCCTCGCCGTGCACGACCAGCTCAGCCTCAGCCCCAGCCAGCGGCGCCTCGACCCGGCCCTGCTCGTGCGGGTGCTGCGGGAGCACCCCCGGGCGCTGAGCCTCTGGGCCCGGGGCGTGCCGCTGCTCTTGGAGCTGGGGCACCCCGAGGCCCTCCCCCTCGCCGTCGAGGCCGCCGCCTTGTTCCCTACGGACGAGGAGACCCAGGCCCGGGCGGCTTCAGCCTTGGCCCGCGCCGGGGACCCCCGGGCCGCCGAGGGCCTGACGGCGTTCTTGGCCTCGGGGCGCGGCGCCGCGGCGGACACCCGGCCTGAGGTGCTCGCGCTCTGGGCCCAGGTCGCGGTGAGCCTCGGCCGCGAGGACGACGCCCGCGCCCTGGTCAACACCCTCGCCGCCCGCCCGCTCAGCCTGGGGCCCGAGCTCTACGACCGGGCGCTCCTGCGGCACTCCTTGGGCGACGTGCCCGGCGCCGCCGCGGACTACGCCCAGGCCTCCCGGGTGCTCAGCGACGACCCGGCCTTGTGGGCGAACTTCGCCGGGGCCTTGGCCCAGCTCGGGCGGCTCCCCGAGGCGATGAGCGCCGTGGAGCGCTCCTTGGCCCTGGACCCGTCGCAGACGACGCTCTGGGCGAGGAAGGCGGCCCTGGCGACCGCCCTCGGCGACACCACGAAGGCCGCGGAGAGCTGCGCCGAGCACCGACGCCTCGGCGGGCAGGCCGCGCCCTGCGCTCAATGAACCTGTTCATTGAACAAGTTCATTGAACTAAGCGCCCGGTGTACGCGCCCTGAGCCGAACCGGCAGGCCCCCCTTCGGGCGGAGGGTAAACAAGGTCTCGGGGATCGGGGCGACGTCGCTCAGGCGCTCGGGGGTGAAGCGCTGGAGCAGGGTGGCGAGCAGCAGGGCGCCCTCCATGCGCGCGAAGGCCTCGCCGATGCAGGTCCGGGCGCCGCCGCCGAAGGGGAAGTAAGCGAAGCGTGGGCGCCCGGCGCTGGCCTCGGCGGCGAAACGTTCGGGGCGGAACTCCTCCGGGCTGTCCCAGAAGCGTGGGTCACGGTGGGCGCACCAGGCGGCGAGGAGCACGAGGGTCCCCGGGGCGAAGGTGAAGCCGCCGAAGGTCACGGGCTTCACGGCCTGGCGGGGCAGGGCCATCGCTGAAGGGTAGAGGCGCAGGGTCTCGGCGAAGATCTGCTCACAGAGCGGCAGGCGCGGGAGGTCCTCGGCCTGGGGCTGGCGGTCGCCGAGGGCGGCGTCGAGCTGGGCCTGGGCCCGGGCGGTGACCTCGGGGTGGGCGGCGAGCAGCCAGCACGCCCAGGCCAAGGTCGCGGCGGTGGTCTCGTGGCCAGCGACGAGCAGGGTGGTCACCTCGTCGTGGATGTAGGTGTCGCTCATCGCCGCGCCGTCGCCCTCCTCGTCCCGGGCGAACACGAGCATCGAGAGGATGTCCCCGGTGTCGCCGCTCGCCCGCCGGGCCGCGATCATCCGGGAGACGACGGCGCTGAGGCGGCGCTTCCCGTCGTGAAAGCGGCGGTTCGTGGCCAGGGGGAGGCGCTGGAGCAGGGGGCCGAGGGGGTGGGAGGTCTGGTGGTACCACTGGGCGAAGGCGGCGACGGCCTCGGCGACCTCGGCGGACTCTTCAGCGCTGAGGTCGGCGCCGAAGAGGGTGCGGGCGGCGATGCGTAAGGTGAGGCCGTTGAGGGCGTCGGCGAGGTTGAGGCTGTCCCCGGCCTCGGCCCAGGCGTCCCGGGCCCGCCGCGCCTCGTCGAGCATGACCTCGGCGTAAGCGTTCACCCGCTGGCGGTGAAAGGCCGGGGCCATCATGCGGCGCTGGCGTTTGTGGGGCTCCCCCTCGTTGAGGAGGAGCCCCTGGCCCACCAGCGGCCGGAAGCCCTCCTGGGCGAAGCCCTTCACGAAGGCGCCGTCGGCGTTCATCAGCACCTGGCGCACGTCGTCGGGGTGGTTGAGCTGCACCGCGGGCATGTGGAAGAAGCGGAAGCCGACGACGTCGCCGTATTGGCGGGCGTTGTCCTCCAAGAACTGCAGGGGCGCCTCGTGGAACTCGTTGAGGCTGCCGGTGATCAGGCGGCCTTTGGGGCCAGGCGGGCGGGCGGTCTCGGGCATTGGGGCCTCGGCGGTGGGGCGGGAATCTTAACGTGAGCTTTTACTCACGTTTATTCGGGGCGCCCTTCCCGCGCAAGGGGTGAGGGGCTACGTTGGTCCGATGGAGACCTCCCCCCCACGTCGCCGCGACCCCGTGCAGGCCCGCAGCCGCGCCCGGGTCGACGCCATCCTCGACGCCGCCGACGCGGTGTTCTTGGAGCTTGGCTTCGCGGAGGCGACGACGAACCACGTCGCGGCCCGGGCCCAGACCTCCATCGGCTCGCTCTACCGCTTCTTCCCTGACAAAGACGCCCTGCTCGTCGCCTTGGCCGAGCGGTACGGCGACCGGATGCGGGCCCTCGCGAGCCAGCTCACCCCGATGGACCCCGAAGGCGCCACCCTGCGGGGCCTCATCAGCGACGGCATCGACGGGTTCTCGGCCTTCTTGTTGGCGAACCCGGGCTTCGTCACCTTGATCCACGAGGCCCGGCACCCGGCCTTGGTCGCCGGGAGGCGCCACCAAGAGGGCCAGATGGCGGCGCTCATCGGCGGGCTCAGCGGCAAGCTCGCCCCGCACCTGAGCCCGGAGGAGGTCCAGATCCTCGGTGAGGTCGCCCAGGCCGTGCTCAGCGCGCTGCAAACCCTCGCCCACCTCCAGGCCGACGCCGCGTCCCGGGAGGCCACGCTCAACGAGGCGAAGCTGATGATGACGCTCTACCTCTCCCGGCGCCTGGGTGTGCCCGAGGACGTGCCCCTGGCGCGCCTCGGCGGCGAGCACAGCGGGCAGAACAGCGGCCAGCGCGGGGCCTAACCCCCGACGGCCAACACGGCGCTGAAGAGGTGGAGCTGGGTCTTGCCCCGGAAGGGCCCGAGCTCAAAGCCCCCGAAGAAGCCCGCCAAGGGTACGCCGTCCAAGAAGCCGCTCACCACGGCGGCGTCGTAGTCGGGGATGCCCTGGAACTCGGCCCCGCGCCCGGCGCAGTTGGTCATCAAGGCGAAGGCCGGGCGGCGGCGGCGCAGCACGCCGAGGGTCTCGAGCATCATCGCGTTGAGGTCGGCGCGGGAGGAGTCCACGGCCCGGGTCAAGAAGAGCAAGGCGTCGCCCTCCTGGGCGGGCTGGCTCAGGCGCACGGCGGCCCGGGCGCGGTCGAGGCCCATGAAGGGGCGCACGAAGAGGCCTTCAGCGCCGACGCGGTCGCCGGGTCCGGCGTGCCCGGCGAGCAGGGGCCCGTCGTCGTCTTCGCTCCGGGCGGCGAGCAGGGCCGCGAGCACCTGGAGCGCAGGCTGGCCGTCGAGCTCCAGCACGTCGGCGCCCTCACAGCGGGTGATGAGGTGGCCCCGGGCCAGCGGTCGGCAGCTCTGGGTGAGCCGCACCTCGGGCTGGCAGTCGCGGATGACGAGGGCCGCGAGGCCGTCTTGGCTCACGCCGTGGCCGGTGAAGACGAGGTCGTCGCCGTCGGGGTTCGCCGCGCCGCCGCCGATCACCCGGGCCCGGGGGTGCTCCGCGGCGACGTACTCCAAGAAGGGCGTGGCCTTGAAGGTGGACGCGGTCGGCATCAGCACGACGAGGTCCTGGGGCCCCGCGCCGTGCAGCGCCTCCCGGGCGGCCCGCTCGGGCTCGGCGTAGAGGTCGTGGAGCAGGCGGGCCTCGATGTTCGCCTCGGTGAAGACCATGAGGCCCAAGGCCGGGCCGTCCATCACCTCCCGGCCGCCGATGGTGACCCCGGCGGACACGCAGCCCGCGAGCACCCGGGTGCCGAGGCCGAGGCAGAGCGTCGGCAAGAGGCGCTGGAGGTGGTCGGCGTGCTCGGGGCTCACCCAGCACAAGGCGCCGCTCACTGGGGAGTCCCCGAGCGCGTCCCGGACCTGGGCCGCGGCCTCCCGCGCGGCGTCTTCGCCCCGGGGTTTCATAGACAGCGCGACGACTGAGCGCATAGAGGGCCCTCCTGGCCAGCCCCATCAGGATAGCGTCAAAGCGAGGAGATTTTGCGCCGCCGCGTCGTCAAGGGTGAAGGATCGGCCCGCTGAGGTAAGCTCTCTGGGATGTGGAACCTCCTGATCCTGCTCGCTTGCGGCGAGCCAAGCGTGACCCCCGCCGATCCGGCCCGGCTCCGCGCCGCGCTCGGCCTCGGCGTGATCGTTCGCGCGCCGCTCGCGCCGATGGAGGGCGCGGCGACGGTGGTGGACGGGGTGCGGGTGATCCCGGTGAGCCTCCAGCTCTACGAGGGCCTGCGGGTGTCCGCGGCCCTGTGGCTGCCGCCGGGAGAGGGGCCCTTCGACGCGGCGCTCGTGGCGCATGGGCACTTCGGCGAGGGCAAGACCGCCGGGGAGAGCCAGGCCCCGGCCTTCGCCTTGGCCCGGGCGGGCTACGCGGCGCTCGCGGTGGACACCTTGGGGGTGGAGGAGGGTGACCTCCCCGGGCGGCGCGTCCACTTTGAGGGCGGCGCCCACAACCGCGCCTTGTTGGCCGCCGGGGGCAGCTCCGCCATGGCGACCCAGCTCGACGGGCTCCAGGCCGGGCTGGAGTACCTCAAGGCGCGGGGAGACATCGGCGAGGTCGTCGTGATCGGCGCCTCGGGCGGCGCGGTGCAAGCTCATTATCTCGCCGTATTGGAACAATCTATCGTCGGCGCCGTCCTGGCCGCCTATGTGCCGACCCCGCGGGAGGCCCGGGCCGGGGGCTGCGCCTGCGACGGCCTGCCGGGCTGGCCGGGCCCAGACCCGAGCCTCACCGCGGCGCTCTCCAAGCCGAGCCTCTGGCTCACCGAGCTGGACCAGGCCCCGCCTGAGGGCCTCCCGCGGCGGGCGGAGCATGAGGTGCACGTCGGCCCCCACAGCTACACGACGCCGATGATCGCCGCGACCTTGGCGTTTGTGGGCGAGCAGCTCGGCGGCGAGGACGAGGCGGACCTCAGCCAGCTCCCGCAGCTCCCCGGGGAGGCCCTGCGCTCGGCGGAGCTCGGCCCGGCCTCGCTGAGCGACGTGCTCACGCCCGCCCAGCCGCCGCGCTGGTCCCCGAGCCCAGACCTCGACGCCCCCTACACCCTGCGCTGTGCGGGCGCCGGGCCCGTGGTCATCGCCGCCGGGGCCCGAGACGACGAGCTCGCCGCCTTGGTCCAGGCCGGGCTCCGGGCCTGCGCCCTGACGGTGACCGCCGACGAGGTGGACCAGGAGGCCGGGCTCATCACCCAGCGCCCCTACGTCGATCGTTTCGCCGGGGCGCTCCTGAGCGCCGCGCGCCGGGAGCGGGCCGTGGGGCTCTACGTCACCCGGGCCTGGGGGGTGGCCGCTGAAGGCGCCGGGCTGCCTTATGTGCTGAGAGAGCCGCTCCTCCGCCCACAAGACGTGAGGCCCGACCAAGACCCGCCCTGGGTGCACGCCCCGGGCTGGTGGTGGCCCGCGCCGACCTACCCCGGCGCGCTCCTGACCGGCGATGATCCGGCCGCCCTCGCCGCCGCCCTCGCCGCGCCGCGCACAGGTCAGCTTTGAACACGCTATGTTAGAGGCCGTTTAGGAGTGACCCGCGTGCCACGCATCCTGCTGCTCGACGACGACCCGGAGCTGCGCGCGGTGGTGACGCAGGCGCTCATCCCGCGTGGGCATCAGCTCGTGACCTGCGACGACGGCGCCGCCCTGCGCGCCGCGGCCGCCGAGGAGCCCGCGGCGCTGCTGCTCTTGGGCGGTCGTTACGCCGACGCCGAGGGGCGCGCCCTGCTCACGGAGCTGCGCACGAATGACGCCGCGCTCCCCGCCCTCGTCGTGCCCCAAGGTCGGGGCGAGGACGAGCTCGGCGCGCTCATCGGCCTCGGCCAAGACGGCGTCGGTGTGCTGCGGCGGCCCTTCACCCCCGGCGCCTTGCTGCTCCGGGTAGACGCCGCCCTGCACGGCCCCACCCGCGGGCGCAGCCCCGAGGGCGCCGGGCCGAGCGTGCCCCGGGAGCGCTTCGCCGAGGGCCTGCCCGAGCGCCTCGCCGAGCTAGAGCGCCTCGCCAAAGACGCCCGGAGCGGCGACCGCGCGGCGATTGAGGCCGCGCTCCACCAGAGCCGCCAGCTCGGCGCCGCCGCCGGGGCCTGGGGCAACGCCGACCTCACCGTGATGCTGCAGCGCGTCGAGCTCATCCTCAGCGTCGCCTTGGACGAGCGCCTCAGCCCCCAAGACCTGCGCTGGTCAGAGCTCGCCGTGCTGCTCACCCGGGCCCGGGCCGACGCCGGGTCGAGCCTCGTCGATGGGGAGCTCCTGGAGGAGACCCCGCTCAAGGTGCTCATTGTGGCCGCCGAGGGCGAGGCCCTGGAGGTCGCCGCCCAGTTTGGCCGCCGCCGCAGCCTCCAGATGATCCGCGCCACGAGCCACGAGGAGGCCGTGCGCCGCGCCGCCGCCGAGGAGCCCGACGGGGCCTTGATCGAGGTCGAGCTGAGCGGGCGCCGGGGCGGGTTCGCCGCCGCCGAGGCCCTGCGCGCCTTGCCCGGCCAGGCCGAGCTGCCCGTGGCCTTCTTCTCCGCCGACGGGGGCCTCGCCAACCGCCTCGCCGCCACCCGCGCCGGGGCGCTCTTGTTCTTGCCGAAGCCGGTCACGGCGATGGACCTCGGCTACGCCGCCCGTGGCCTTGAGGACCGCGCCCGGCCTGAGCCCCTGCGCGCCCTGCTGCTCTGCGTCGACCCCGAGAAACGCGCCGCGCTCCAGGGCCTGTTCATGGCCGACGGCGTACACGTCCGCCTGCTCACCGAGCCCCTTGAGCTCCTGGAGGGCATCGCCCGGGCCCGGCCCGAGGTGCTGCTCCTGGACCTCACGACGCCCTTCCTCTCGGCGCTCGACCTCTGCCGCGTCGTGCGCGCCGACCCGGCCTGGCAGACGCTCCCCATCGTGCTCTTTGACGGGCCCGACGATGACGACGCCGAGGTCGAGGCCCTGGCCGCCGGGGCGTCGGACTACCTCGGCCGGGACCGCTCCCCGGCGGCGCTCATCGCCCGGGCCAAAGGCCAGGCCGATCGTGCCCGCCACTCCGGCCGGCTCATCTCCCGGGACCCGCTCACCGGGCTCTACCCGCGCCACGTCTTCAGGGAGTACGCCCAGCGCCTGCTCTCCGAGGCCCGGCGCCGGGCGGAGACCATCGCCCTCACCCTGATCCGCCTCGACCACTTCGCCCGGTTCAACGCCGAGCACGGCTACGCCATGGGCGACCACGTGCTCGCTGGGGTGGGGCGCCTGATGAACGGGCGCTTCCGCCGACATGACCTGCGCGGGTACTGGGGCGGCGACAGCTTCGTGATCGCCTTCATGAACGAGCGTCCGACCGCGGCGAGGCTCGCGGTCAGCCGGTTCTTGCAGGATCTCAGCCAACGACGACTTCGCACCGCCCAGGGAAGGGAGGTCAGCCTCACCGCGAGCGCCGCGGTGGCCAGCTTCCCATCGGCGGGAACCTCCGTGGATGAGCTGGTCCAAGCGGCCGAGCCCCTGCTCGACCAAGCGCTCGCGGCGGGCGGTGACCAGATCCTCATCCTCCCCTAGGCGGTGGCGCGGAGGCCACCTTGAACTCGACCCGCTCCATCCTCACGCTCTGCGCCGACCCTGAGCTGCGGGCGCTCCTGCGCCTGATCACCGAGCCCGGCGGCCACTGGATCCGTGAGGCGAACAGCTTGGAGGAGGCCCAAGGGCTGCTCGGGCGCCACCACTTCGACCTCGTGATCACGACGGAGCTGCTCACCGACGGCGGCGGCGTCGAGCTCGGGCGCTGGCTGCGCACCTGGAACACCCAGCTCCCGCTCTTGTTCTTCGGCTCGATCTGGCGGGAGGCGCCGGAGAACGCCGCCTTGGAGCAGGAGCTCGCCCCCTGTGTGCTGCGGCCCCTGCCCGCCCCCGCCGTGGCGATGCGGGAGAGCCTGTTTGACGGCCTGCGCCGCGGCGGAACCCCTCGGAACCCCGGCGGCATGGTGCTCAGCGCCTTGGCCTTGGAGTCCCTCGTCGAGCATCGGCGCCCGGCGGCCAGCCAGCGCCTCGAGAAGCGCGTCCACGACCTCGCCGGGGTGCTCGCCCGGGGCCGGATGCAGGGCCTCGACCCCCAGGAGCTCTACCGGGTGCACCGGCTCTGCGCCGAGCTGCACGCCGCGGCGGGGCTCTACGGGCTCATGGAGATGGCCGGGGCCCTGGGCAAGCTGGAGCTGCTCTTCCAGCGGCTCACCTTGGGGGAGATCAGCGACTTCCAGAGCTTCTGGGCCCAGCTCGACGAGGCCCTGGACCGGGCGCGGGGCCGCGGGCCACGCCCCGCCGAGGCCGAGCCCGAGCCGGATCCCGCCGCGACGGCGCGGGTCTTGGTCGTCGGAGTGGACGATGAGGACGTCCAGACCCTCGCCAACGCCGCCTCCCGGGAGCTCGTGGAGATCTGGGCGGCGAAGGGCCTCGCCGACGGCCTCACCCTCGCCCGGAAGCTCCAGCCCGACGTCATCCTCGTCGATCTGGACCTCGGCGGGCCCGGCGGCGGCGTGCACCTCTCCCGGAAGCTGCGCGGCGTCGATGGCGCCCCGGACGCGAGCCTGGGCTTCGTGTGCCGCCGCCTCGGGGTGAAGCTCCAGGTCGCCGCGGCCAGGGCCGGGGGCGAGCTGTTCTTGCCCAACCCGCCCGACGCCCGGGAGTTCCTCAACGCCGTGCGCCTGCTCCTCGCCGCGCGCCGCCAGGAGCCGCTGCGGGTGCTCGCCGTGCACAACGGCGTCACGGAGCACCTCACGGCCCTCGAAGACAGCGACGGCGTCGAGGTCACCCGCCTAGACGACCCGCTCCGCGCCCCGGAGCTCCTCGACCTCACCCGCTTTGACCTCGTGCTCGCCGACAGCCGCCTGCCCTCGCTCAGCGGCCCCGACCTCGTGCGCCTGCTGCGCACGACGCCGCGCTGGCAAGACCTGCCTGTCGTGCTCCGGGTGACCCGCGGCGACGCCCACCAACGCGCCGAGGCCCTGCGCGCCGGGGCCGACGAGGTCTGTTTAGAGGACGAGCTGGAGCCGTCGCTCCTGGAGCGAGTGCGCCTGCGCGCTGAGCGTTACCGCCGGGGCCGGGAGCTGCGCGACCGCGACCCCCTCACCGGGCTCCTGAGCCGCCAGGTGTTCACCGAGCAGCTCGCGGCGCGGCTCGGCGAGGCCCGGCGCAGCGGGCGCCCCGTCTCGGTGGTCCACCTGAGCCTCGACCTCTTCCGTGAGCTCAACGAGCTCCACGGCCTCACCGCCGGGGACAACGTGCTCATGGGCCTCGGCAAGCTGCTCACCGCCCGCTTCCGCGTAGAGGACCTGCGCGGGCGCTGGGGCGGCGCCGAGTTTATGGTCGCGCTCTGCGGCGCTGGGCCCCAAGACGCGCTCATGGTCATCGGCGGCCTGCTCCACGACCTGCAAGAGACGGCCTTTGACGCCGGGGAGGGCGTGCGGGTGCGCGCCAGCTTCTCCGCGGGGGTCGCGTCCACCGTCGAGGCCGGGGACTCCGTCGAGGCGCTCATCCGCAGCGCGGCGGAGCAGCTTCGCCTCGCTCGGGCCGCCGGGCCAGGCACGGTGCTGGGCGCGTCTCGGGCCCACGCGGCCTTGGACACGCCGGATGACCCGACCGCTCGCCCGACGACGCGCCGGTCCCCCTTGTTCTCGCCCCTCGGCGGGCGCGGCT
>JAKLKD010000432.1 GCA_023150845.1 Myxococcota bacterium
GGGGTAGTACGAGAAGCTCATGCTTGTCTCTCCGAGGTCCGCGAAGAGCGTAGACAATGGCTGGCGGGGGTGTCAAGGGGCGCGGCGGCGCGCTGGGGCGCGTTCACCGGGCCCGGGCCGCTGGGGCTCAGGGATCCGTCTGGGAGGCCATGCTTGGGGTCGATGGACTGGCCGCGCGGGAGCCTCGGGGGGCCAACCCTCAAGGCGCGGGCGCTCGGACTGGACGCTCACAGCTCCTGAAAGAAGTCGTGCCCCTTGTCATCTACCACGATGAAGGCCGGGAAGTCGGCGACCTCAATGCGCCACACCGCCTCCATGCCGAGCTCGGGGAACTCCAGCACCTCGACCTTCTTGATGCAGTCTTGGGCGAGCCGGGCCGCCGGGCCGCCGATGGAGCCGAGGTAGAACCCGCCGTGGCGTTTGCAGGCGTCGGTCACCTTGCGGCTGCGGTTGCCCTTGGCCAACATCACCATGCTGCCGCCTTGGGCCTGGAAGAGATCGACGTAGGCGTCCATGCGCCCCGCCGTGGTCGGCCCGAAGCTGCCCGAGGCCATGCCCGTGGGCGTCTTGGCGGGGCCCGCGTAATACACACAGTGGTCCCGCATGTACTGGGGCATGGGCTCGCCGCGGTCGAGGAGCTCCTTGATCTTCGCGTGGGCGATGTCGCGGGCGACGATCATCGGGCCGGTCAACGAGAGCCGGGTCTTCACGGGGTACTGGGTGAGGGTCTCCAAGATCTCGGACATCGGGCGGTTGAGGTCGATCTGCACGACGTCTTGGGAGAGCTGCTCGTCGTGAACGTCGGGCAAGAAGCGCGCCGGATCCATCTCGAGCTGCTCCAAGAAGACGCCGTCTCGGGTGATCTTGCCCCAGGCCTGGCGGTCGGCGGAGCAGGACACGGCGATGGCCACGGGGCAGCTCGCGCCGTGGCGAGGCAGGCGGATGATGCGCACGTCGTGGCAGAAGTACTTGCCGCCGAACTGCGCGCCGATGCCCATGTTGCGGGTCAGCGCCAGCACCTCGGCCTCCAGCTTCACGTCGCGGAAGCCCCGCCCCAAGGCGTTGCCTTCAGTGGGCAAGGTGTCGAGCGCCCGGGCCGAGGCGAGCTTCGCCGTCTTGAGCGCGTACTCCGCCGAGGTGCCGCCGATGACGATGGCGAGGTGGTACGGCGGGCAGGCCGCGGTGCCGAGGCTCACGATCTTCTCCGCGAGGAAGGTCATGAGGCTCTGGGGGTTCAAGAGCGCCTTCGTCTCTTGATACAGATAGCTCTTGTTCGCCGAGCCGCCGCCCTTGGCCATGAACAGGAATTTGTAGCAGTCGCCGTCCGTGGCGTAGATCTCGATCTGCGCCGGGAGGTTGTTGTTCGTGTTCTTCTCAGTGTACATGTCGAGCGGCGCGAGCTGGGAATACCGCAGGTTCGTGTTGATGTAGGTGTCAAACACGCCCTTGGCGATGGCCTCCTCGTCGCCGCCCCCGGTGAACACGAGCTGGCCCTTCTTGCCGGTCACGATCGCCGTGCCCGTGTCTTGGCACATCGGTAGCACGCCCCCGGCGGCGACGGCGGCGTTCTTGAGCAGGTCCAAGGCCACGAAGCGGTCGTTGTTGCTCGCCTCGGGGTCGTCCAAGATCGCCCGGAGCTGGGCGAGGTGGCCGGGCCGCAAGAAGTGTGCGATGTCGCGCATGGCCTCCCGGGTGAGCCGGGTGAGCGCCTCGGGCTCAACCTTGAGGAAGGTGCGCCCGGCGGCCTCGAAGGTAGAGACGCCCTCGGTGGTGATGAGCCGGTACGGCGTGTCGTCGTGGCCGAGCGGGAGCATGTCTTGGAACTGGAAGGCGGGCGGGTTCGGGGGCATAGCGGTGAGCCTCTCGCGGTGCGGTCCGACCCTCCATATCCCCCTCCCCGCCGCTCGGGCACACGCCGCCGAGCCGCAGCTCGCGCGGATGGAATGAGGTTATGTTGGCCCTACGGAGGTGC
>JAKLKD010000105.1 GCA_023150845.1 Myxococcota bacterium
GGCGACGGCCTCGACGACGGCCTGGAGTTCCAGACCGGCACCGACCCGCTCAACCCCGACACCGACGGCGACGGGCTCACCGACGGCGAGGAGGTCAACGACTATGGCACGGATCCCCTCAGCGCCGACTCCGACGGCGACGGCCTCGACGATCCCGAAGAGGTCGGGGTCTACAACACCGACCCCAACGACCCCGACAGCGACGACGACGGCACCAGCGACGGCGACGAGGTGGCCAACGGCACCGACCCCAACGACCCCCTCGACGGCGGGACCGACGTGAAGGACGACGGCGGCGACTGCGGCTGCGCCTCCTCCGAGGCCCCCGCCGGCCTCGGCGCGCTCACCGCGGGCCTCGCCTTGCTCCTCGCCCGGCGCCGTCGCTCGGCCTGAGCCCCCAAGCCGGGGCTCAGCGCCGGAACTCCCGCACCTGTCGCACCACCGCCGCCGCCCCTCGCGCGCCGAGCAGCTCGACGAGGGTCTCCCGCATCGACTCGGCGAGGCTCACCGCGCCCTCCCCGACGCAAGGGAAGGCCGAGGCCGGGCGGGTGCCGACGAGGCGCGCCGTGCGGCGGTGCACCGCGGAGAGCAGGACCCGGCCGTCGTCGGCGTCCACCCAGATGAGCGGGAACATCCGGCACGGCGCGGGCTTGAGCGCGCCGGGGCTGAGCCCCTCCTCCGCCTCCAGCTCATGCAGGGCGCAGCGTAGGCCTTCAGGGGCGAGCCGCGAGAAGACGCAGCGGCGGCCCGGTCGGGTCAAGGTGTCGCCGTCGCGCCAGGCCAGGGGCCCCGCGGCCCAGCGCGGATCTTGGGCGGCGAGGCGCGCGGCGATCAAGGGCATCGCCGCGTCGAGGCGCGTGAGCTCCTCCTCGTCGAGGACCACGTCGAGGTCGGCGCAGCAGGAGCGCGCCTTGGCGTCTCGACGCCCCGGCGTACACAGGCCGCTGGCGCAGGTCCAGCTCTGGGCGAGGGCCGGGAGGTCGATGAGCAGGCCCTTGGGCCCGCGGCCCAGCTCACCCCGGGCGTCGAGGCGCAGCGCGTGGGCCGTCCAGTCGCTCCAGGAGGAGGCGTCAGGGTCTTGGGTGTCGGTGTCAGCGTCGGGGGAGCTGTGTTCAGTCATCCCCGCCCCCTAACGGGGCGCCAGGCTCCAGACGAGCAGGCCGCCGGACTGGTGCAGGGGCGGGCCGAGCTCGGCGCTGATCAAGGCCTCGGCCTCGGGGCTCAGCGGCGAGTGCTCCGAGGACCACCACAGCAGGCGATAGCCCTGATCACCCAAGGACTTAAGCGCCGGGGCAGGGTCGGCGCCGCGCCGCAGCCGGTCCCGCAGAGTCGTGTAGTCCGGGCTCGTCGCCACAGGCGGCTGGAGGCCCAAGAACGACGAGCTGATCGGCTGGCCGTGCAGGGGCAACAAGAGCAGGTTCTCCCCGCCCGGGGCCTGGGCCCGAGAGGCCGTGGTGACCGCCGGGATCTCCAGGAGGGGGCCCTCCCACGCCGCGGCCTCCTCGCCGAGCCGCGGGGCGATCTCCGCCCGAGGCCAGCGCGCCGGGCCCGCCCACAAGGCGTCCGCGGCCACGAGCGGCGCGAGGAGCTCCACCGGCAGGCGCCCACGCCGCTGCAGCCCCGCCGCGGCGAGGGGCAGAAGCAGGTAGCCCGCGACGACCCCCGCCCGATACCAGCGGTTCAGGCGCTGGGCCGGGGGGAACACGCCCATCAAGGCGCCGACCGGCCCCCGGAGCCGCGCCCCTCCGGCGCGGAGGACCTCCCCCCGCCACAAGAGCCAAGGCCCCCAGGCCAAGGCCGTGAACATCAAGGCGCCGAGCATCCAGGGCCAGAGCCGGGGGCTCCGGGCGAGGCCGACCAAGGCGAGGAGCCACAGGCTGAGGCCGACGTAGACGCTGTGTCCCACCCGCGGCGCGGCGCCGGTCAAGGCGAGGGGCGCCCAGGCGTCGCTGAGGTCGGCGCCGTGGGCGAGGCCGCCGCGATAGCCCTCGGGGTCCGTCTCCGGCTCGGGGATCTGCGCCCGGCTCGCGCTCCCCGGCAGGCCCTCGTCGCGCTGGGTCAAGGTCGCCCAGGCCATGGGCGCCGCCAGCACGAGCGCCAAGAGCCCCACGCCGAGCACCGCCGGGCGCCGCCGGACCCACCACAGCCCCACGACCGCGGCGCCGAGCGCGGCGAAGATCCCCGTGTACGGCCCACCATAAAAACAGGCCGCCAGGACCGCCGCGGCGAGGGCCCCCCGGCCGAGCCCCCCGGCGCGGACAAAAGCAAGCAGCGCCACCAAGGCCAGGGCCGCCCAGGGCAAGGTGAAGGCCTCGGTCTGCCCCTCAGCGGCCATCCCGCCCAAGGGCCCCGCCGTGGCGCCCAAGAGCGCGCCGACCCACAGCCGCCCGCCGCCCTCCCGGGACAAGAGCGCCCCAGCGAGCCCACCGAGGGCGCAGCCCGCCCAGAGCACGGCGTTAAACGCCAGGATCGGCCAGGCCGCGAGCGGCCGGAAGATGAGCAGGTTCAGCGGGTCGATGAGCACGAACCGCTCCCCGCTCGGCCAGGCCAAGAGCTCGGTGTCTACGACGAGCCAGTCCCCGGACTGGGCGGCGAGCCAGAGCCCGGCGAGGTGCTCCGGGGCCTCTTGACCCGGCGCGGCGAGCAGGGCGTCCGCGCCGATGGGCCACAGGGTCAAGAGCGGCGCGATCAGCGCGAGGATCCCCGCCACCACGGCGTCGAGGGGCCAAGGGCGGGCCGCCGGGGGCGAGCCGTCCAGGGTCAAGGCGTCGGCCGCCAGAGCGGCGCCGTCCAGGTCAGCGCCGCGCGGTTCAGGCGCTCATCGGCCCCGGGCACAAAGTCACCGCCGAGGAGCCGCTCCGTCGTGAGCTCCAGCTCTACGCGGCCCCGGGTCGGGTCCACGACCATCAAGGTGAGCCCGTAGCGGCGGCGGCGCTCCTCGGTCATCGCCGTGAACACCTGGTCCTGGAGCACCTCGACGACCTCCACCCGCCGCACCTGCTCGGTCATCACCACCGCGCCCCAGCGCGGCGTCACCCAGCCCACACGCCCCCACCAGGTCAAGGAGTCGCCTCCGTTGACGTGGCCCAAGGACCGCCCGTCCTGGGTGAAGCCCTCGTGGTAGACGCGGTGCCCGGTGTACCAGCGGAAGTAGTCGTCCATGAGCCGGGCGTACTCGACGTTGAGCACGAGGGGCCCGGCGCTGAGCTCGGCGCCGAAGAGGTTCGCGACCCCGGCGAGGCGGGGGATCGGCACGGCGCCGGAGTCGTCCACGATGAGATCGTCGCCGCCGTACTGCCAATAGACCGCCAGGTGGTCCGCCTCGGGGTGCAGCCAGCCCAGGGGCGCGATGAGCTGGAGATCGAGGGACGCCAGCTCGTTGCTGTCGGCCTCAAGCTGGTCGGGATCGCCGTAGATGTGCGGGTCGAGGGGCAAGAGCAGCTCCCCGAGCCCAGGCCAGGGGCGGCCCACCCCGGCGAACTGCCCGACCCGGCTCGCGCCGAGCTCCACCCAAGGCCGCGGGCGCCAGCGGGCGTCCATGACGATGATCCCCGGGCGCAGCACGTCCCGGCGCGGGCGCTGCAGCCAGCCCATGGCCAGCTCCGCCCGGGCGACGCCGAGGCGCCCGAGCTCCCCCTCGACGGCGGCGCTGCCCGCGGGGAAGGGCCGGGCGTCGTCCCCCAAGAGCAAGGCGCTGTGCCGACCGGGCCCCAAGGATCGTGGCTCAATCCCGAACCCCACCCGCGCCGAGCCACGGTGAAGCCCCGCCCAGGCCGCCATGATCGGCGCCGAGGCCGACACCCCGCCGCCGACATCAAGCCAGCCTTGGGCCTGGGCCTTCACCTCCCACCAGGGGCTCACGGCGAGGGCGGAGACCCCGAGGCGTGGGCTCAGGAGCCCCGGCTCGGCGTCCCCCAAGAGCCCCTGGGTGCGGCCATCCCCAGCGGCGACCCGCACGAAGCCGCCCACGGTGAGCGCGACGCCCGCCTCGCCCGGCAAGGCCGGGGCGGTGAGCGCGAGGAGCGGGTCGAGGCCCGGGGAGCTGGCGCCTTGCGCGGCCAAGGCGAGGGCCAAGGAGGATCGATCCGCGCCCCCGAGGGTCATCGGGACCTCCGCGGCGATCAGCTCACGCCGCGCCGCCGCGACGACCCAATCGCCTTCAGGATCCGCGTACGCGAGCCCCGACCAGAGCAGCAGGATGTGGGCGAGAGAGGGCGGCATCCCCGCAAAGGTAGCATCCCTTGTCACGACACGACATCCTGGGCCCGTAGCGGGAGCGAGATGGTCTGGGCGTTGCTCATCTCTTTGGCGTTCGCCGAGGAGCCGAACGAGACACGACACCGCGTCGATTGGTGGGCCACGCCGACGGCGGACACCCTCAACCCCACCCTGCCCACCTACATCTTGCGACACCGGGAGCTCATGGACCTCGCCTCGGCGGGGCCCGGCGCGAGCCCGGTCTACCGCGACGTCTGGACGCGGATGGAGGTCTACAACACCCTGCTCACCCACAACCTGAGCCCGACGCCCCTCACCGTGGATCAGGCCGAGCGCGCCCGGGATCTCGCCTTGGCGACGGCGGTGCTCGGCGCCCAGCTCTTGGTCGAGGAGACCCTCCGTGAGGCGCCCCTGCTCTCCGTCGGCTGGCGGGTCACCCGCAGCTTCACCGCGCCGAGCTTGGAGGTGAAGCAGACCGACGAGGGCCTCAAGCTCAGCGCCAACCAGCAGCTTCGGCCGACCTTCGGGGAGCTGGAGCAGGCCCGCGCCGGAGAGCTGGCGCCGGTGCTGCGCCCGCCGGGAGGCGGGATTAACGCGACCAATGTCTCATATGCGACAAATGTGA
This sequence comes from Myxococcota bacterium, assembly GCA_023150845.1. Lineage (GTDB taxonomy): Bacteria > Myxococcota_A > UBA796 > UBA796 > CAJQPC01 > JADKFE01. The sequence continues at coordinate 4,844 of JAKLKD010000105.1, forward strand.
CAAATGCGACCGGCGTGACAGACGCGACAGACGCGACAGGCCCCGCGCGCCCGCCGCCGCGCCGCCCGCCGGAGCCGACCCTACGCCTCGGCGCCACGGGCCGCCTCACCACCCTCGATCCCGATCGGGAGGACGCGCCCCTCTGGTACACCGTGAGCGCCTGGAGCCAGCTCAGCCAGCTCGGCCTCGACGCCATGCGCCTCAGCGTCGATCTCGCGCAGATCCCCCTGAAGACCCCCCAGCCGAGCGCCTGGAGCTGGGCCTGGACCGTGAGCGCCCGGCAGTCCCTCACCCGCCGCCTCGTCTTGACCGGCGAGGCCCGCTCCGTGCCCGGCGCCTGGACGCCGCAGACGCTCCGCGTCGGCGTCTCGACGCCCCTCGTGGCGGCGGATCCCGCCTGGGTGCTCCGCCTCTCCCACAGCGAGGGCCTCGTCGGCCAAGGCGCCGCGCCCCCGGAGCGGCGGATCGAGCTGCGCCTCATCTACAACGGCGCCTGGCGCGCCCCGCTCTCCCCCTCGGCCTGGCCCCTCGGTCAGGTGCCCGACGCCCCCCTCGCGTGGCCCCAGCACCCCGGCTATGGCCCCAACCCGACGAGCCCCAAGGCGGACGCCCCGGTCGGTGATCAGGCCGCGCGCCTCGCCTCTCCGGGCTGACTCGGCCCCCCTCGCCTCGGTTTGGGGTTAGGATGTGGGGCATGTTCCAGAAGCTCAAGAGCCTCCCGCTCCGCGTCGCCAAACGAGTCGCCCGGGCCATCCAAGACCAGGACGCCCGCAAATACGCCACCCCCGGCGCCGACGACGGCGCGTCGACGGGCCCTCAGGTGAAGGACATCCCCGACACCGAGCTCGCTGACCTCCCCGCCGAGGCCGTCGCCTACGACGCCGCCACGGCGCTCGGCGAGCGTGGCCTCGTCTTCGTGGACGTGCGTGATCTCGCGGCGTACCAGGCCGGACACATCCCCGACGCCGTGCACATGCCCTTGGGTGAGGTCGTCTACCGCCTCGCGGAGCTGCCGCCCGACGCGCGCACCCTCGTCTACGACGATCTCGGCGAGGCCGACGCCCTGCGCGCCACGCTGTTCATGCGCGCCCGGGGCCTTGAGTTTGTGCACACGCTGACCGGCGGGCTCGCGGCCTGGCGGAGGGTCGGCGGCAAGGTGGAGCGACGATCCTCATGAAGCGTCTTGTCTGGGCTGGGCTTGGCATCGGGCTCTTGGCCTGCGTCCCGCGCTGCGGCGGCGAAGGCGACGGCGCGGGCCCGACGGTGCCGCTGCCGTGGTCGCAGAAGGTGAGCGAGGCGCCGCAGAAGCTCCAAGAGGTCATCACGATGCGGGAGCCCAAACGTTCGCTGAGCGAAGAGGGCCTCTCCTGTGACGACACCTCCCACACCCAAGACAAGCTGGTGAACACCTGCGTCACCAAGGAGCTGAGCTGCGGCCAGACCATCGAGGGCCACACGAAGGGCGGAGTAGACCACTGGTCTAATCTTTTCTACCGCGGCCAGCGCTGCACCCCGCTCCCCCAAGACTACGACGGCCCCGAGCGGATCTACCGCCTCACCCTCCCCGCCCGGCAGCTCGCGGACATCACCCTCGCGACGCCCTGCGCCGACCTCGACCTCTTCGCTTTGGTGTGGAGCGAGACCGGGCGCTGCCCCACGGAGGAGCACAACGTCACCGTATGTGACTCCGACGTAGACTCCGAGGGCGGCCACCTGCGCCTCTTCACCGACCACCACCCCCAGACCTACCTCATCGCCATCGACGGCAAACGCGCCGCCGAGGCGCCGTTCCGGCTCAAGGTCGAGTGTCAGACCCGGCGCGAGTGACGCCCCCGGCGCGGCGGTCGTGGGCCCTGCCCGCCCAGGCCCTCGCGTCGGCCTTGGTGCTGGCGATCCTGCTCTGGGAGGCCGAGCCCGCCCAGGTCTGGGCCACGCTCGGCGCCGCGAGCCCGAGCTGGGTGGCCACCGCCGTCGTCGCGAAGGGCCTCTGCGTCGCGCTCCACGAGCTGCGGCTGTGGGTCGCGCTCCGCGCCCGGGGCCCCGCGCCCTTGGGTCAGGTGATGGCCATCGGCTTCGTGTCGGGCCTGATGAACACCGTGCTCCCGATGCGCGGCGGGGATCTTGTCGCCGCGGGGCTCTTACGCGCTGAGCTCGGCCTGAGCCTCGGGGCGTCTTTGGCCGCCGTCGGCATCACGGGCTTCTTGGAGGCCCTCGTCTTCGCGGTGTTTGTGCTGGGGGTGCTGGTCGTCGGGGCGCAGGAGTGGTCAGCGCTCTTGGGCGCGGCCCAGACCGCCCAGGCCCAAGGCACCCTCTCCGTGGTGCTCGGCGCCGGGATCTTCGTCTGCGTCGGCCTCATTCTGGCCTCACGCCGCCTCGGGGCCCCCGCCGATTCGCCCCCACGCGCCGGGCCGCTCACGCTCCTGCGCGACTCTGTGCAGCACGCGGGCGCGGGGCTCTCGGCCTGGGGCGCCGTCGTCGTCAACCTCGCCTTGGCGGCGCTGCAGGTCGCCCTGCTCGTGCTCTCGTTCTGGGCCCTCCTGCCCGCGCTCGGCCTCACGCCGCCCCTGGCGCTCCTGGCGGTGTCCGGGGTGATCGGCCTCGGCAGCGTGGCCGCGGTGGCCCTGCCGCCCTCCCTCGGCGCGGGCCCGGCGGCGACCTCGGTCTTCGTCTTGGCCTTCTTCGGCGTCAGCGAGGCCGACGCCTTGGGATTCGCCGCGCTGAGCTGGCTGGCGAACAGCCTGCCGCCCCTGGTGTTGGGGATCCTCCCCCTGTGGTCAAGGATCGGACGGCTGTCAGACCTCACGCGGCGCGAGCCGCCCACTGAAGCTATGCTCAAGGAGCCCCCCAACCCGTGAAGACGAAGCTGGAGCGCGCGGATGATGTTCCTGTGGATGGCAGTGGCCTGGCTCCAAGGGTGTGTGACCGTCGAGAAGACGCAGTGCGTCAAGATCCTCGCTGACGGGACGGTGTCGAGCTGCGACAGCGCCACCCCGACCGACGACACGGACGACTCCGAGGGCGACGCGGACGCCGACAGCGACGCCGACAGCGACACGGACGCGGACAGCGACGCCGACAGCGACGCGGACGCAGACGCCGACACGGACAGCGACGCCGACGCCGATCCCGAGGCCCGGATCGTGCTGAACGAGGTGCTCAGCTACAACCTCGCCGCGTACAAGTTCAACGGCGGCCGGGCCGTGGACTACTTTGAGCTCGCGAACCTCGGCGACGCCGAGGCGGACATCGGCGGCTGGCTGGTGACGCGCTCGCCCGACGAGGTGAGCTGGGAGATCCCCTTCGGCACGCTGCTCGCTCCAGGCGCCCTCCTCGTCGTCGTGGCGAGCAGCACCCCGGTGTCGAGCTACGAGAACTTCGGCTACAACCTGAACCACGAGGTCGATCTCAACCTCGCCCTGACCGACCTCGACGGCGTCGAGCGGGACGCCGTGGTGGTGATGACCGCCGACAACGTCGCCGACACCGCCTTCGCCCGCCGCGTCGACGGCGACTTCTCTTGGGCCTGGACCACCACGCTCACGCCGGGCGAGCCGAATGTCCACTGAGCCCACCCCCCGCGCCCTCGGCGACGCGGTCTGGGGCCGCAGGGTCGCCCGGCTGCCCGAGCGCGGCGTGCTCTTGGTCTGTACCGACCTGCACGGCAACATGCCCGACTACGAGCGTATGAAGGCGCTCTACTTCCGCGAGAAGGCGCTTGGCAACGACCCCGTGCTCGCCTTCTGCGGCGACCTCGTGCACGGCCCCGACCCCGGCACCCGGGCCTCCTGGCCTCGCTACCTCGGCACCCCCTACGACGATCGCAGCGCCGAGCTGATCCTCGATCTGGAGCAGCTCACCCGCACCGAGCGTGTGTTCACGCTCTTGGGCAACCACGAGCACGCCCACGTCGGTGGGCCGCCAGTCCCCAAGTTTTACCCCGACGAGGCCGCGGTGCTGGAGGGCGCCCTCGGCGCCGACGCCGAGCGCATCGTCGAGTTCATCCGCAGCTTCCCGCTCCTCGCCACGGCCCCGAACGGCGTCGTGCTCACCCACGCCGCGCCGAGGGCGACAGAGCCCCGGGCGGAGGACTTTGAGCGGCTGCGGTACGACGGCTACCGCACCGTGCCCCTCCTGCGGATGGCCGACGTCGACACCCTCGGCGCGCTCCTCTGGGCGCGCATGGCCACGGAGGGCCAGGCCCGGCGCCTCTTGCGGGCGCTCTACGGCGAGACCTTCACCGATGGTTTCATCACCTTCGGCCACGACGTAGTGCACGAGGGCTATGACCGGTTCTCGGCGAGCCAGATCTGCGTTAGCACATCTTTTGGCCTGGATGACGAACGAAAGACCTACTTGAGGGTCGATCTCAGCCAGAGATACGCCTCTGCCCAGGCCCTGCGTGAGGGGGTCGAGCTCCTGCCGCTTCACCCCTGACGTAGACCCCCGCTTGGGTGTATTGTCGTCTCCCTCTCTGGGGATGACCATGCGCCTGACCCTCTCGATCGTGCTGCTCCTCGCGCAGACGGCCTGCGCCGACCCCCGCGGCGGCCAGGCGCCGCCGCCCGAGCCCCTCCCCGACCGCGCCGAGGGCCCGCCCAGCGGCCCCTCCAAGAGCGGCGGCAAGGCCAAGGTGAAGAGCGGCGGCAAGGCGGAGATCGCCCCTGACGCCTCGGCGATGCGGTACGGCATGGCGTTCAACAACACGAACGGCCTCGCCCGCACCTCGGACGGCGCCCTGCACTTCGTCTACGCCGACGGCCGCAACCTGCTCTACGAGCGGCGGCCGAAGGGCGGCGAGGCCACGCTCCAGACCCTCGCGACGAACGCGCCGCGGCTCATGGGCGTCGCCAGCGACGGGGGCACGGGCCTCGTCGTCGTCTGGAGCGCCGGGGCGCCGCCGACGCTCTACGCCGCGATGAGTGAGGACGCCGGGGCGCGCTGGACCGCCCCGGAGGCGATCTCGACGGGCCCCGGTGAGGGGCCGACGGTGATGGCCTGGCGCGCCCGGGACGGCCTGCAGGCCGCCGCGGCCTGGTCTACGCCCCTGCGTGACGGCGACCAGCGCAAGGCCTCGGTCTGGGCGACGCTGCTCAAGGGCGGCGAGTGGTCGGCGCCGGTCGAGGTCTCCAGCGGCGATGACCGCTCGGTGTGGGTGGCCTTGGGCGGCGACTCGGATGACCTCTACGCCGTCTGGCGCGCCGCGCCGCTCACTGATGAGACCTGGACGCTCACGATGTCGAAGCTCGGCCGCGGGGACCGCTGGAGCGCGCCGCGATCCTTGGGCATCGAGGGCCACGATCCGAGCCTCTGCATCGACGATCGTGGCGGGCTGCACCTCGGCTACCACCACGAGCTCAAGGCCTATCGCACGGCCTCCACCGACGGCGGCGAGACCTGGTCCACCCCCGTCGAGCTCGGCCAAGGCCTGTTTGTGCGCGCCCAGTGCGGCCCCAAGGGGGAGGTCGTCTTTGACTACGTGCGCTTCTTGCGCCCCGGCCGCTTCACCGACGACAGCATCAAGACCGTCGAGCTCGTGATCTCGACGGACTACGGCCGCAGCTACAAGACCATCGACCCCACCGGCGGGCGCGCCGGGCAGACCCGCCCCGTGACCTTGCTCAACCCCGACGGCACGGTGGAGCTGCGCTCCCTCGACATGAGCGGTGATGAGCCCAAGCTGGAGGGGGTCAAGGTCACGCCTCGCTGACCCCCCGGTCACAAAATCGTCAAGATCCAAGATATGCTGGTGTCCTGTTCGGGTGAGACCGCGTCGGCGCACAACGACGCTGAAATACCTGGGCGGCTCACGGCGAAGACGCCGTGCGAAGAACGTTCTCGCCCACAAGATGTGGAGCCTCTGATGTCCAAGCCCCTCGACCTCTCCCTGCTCCCTCGCGTCAGCCCCAGCGCTGAGCGTGACCCGCGCCAGCTCCTGCTCGACAGCACCCGGGGCGTAGCGGACCTCTCCCTCCGCGCCGCGGCGCTCCAGGCCGCCCACGGCGGTCACCGCCTCACCGACGTGCTCTCCGGCGACCGCGTGGCCTCCAACAGCTTCCCCCGCGAGGGCCTGCCGTCCTTGGCCGAGCGGGGCCTGCCCCCGGACGCCCGGCACGCGAACCACGCCTTCACCGTCGCCGCCCGCCGCCGCGCCTTGGCCTGGCGCCTCGCCCGCAGCGCCGCCGAGGATGGCCTGGTCGGCCGGGGGCGCTGAGCGCGGCTGTAAGCCCCGCGCCCGCTCCGACGTTGCCGCCGCGCTCGCCGGAGTTACTCCCGCCCCGTGGACGACCCCCTCTCTCGCCTCGACGCCGCGCTCGCGCGCTCCCGCTTCGCCTGGATTGGCCTCGGGCAGCTCGCGCTCGTGGGCCTCGGCCTGCACCTCGCGGCGGATCACCTCGACGACCAGGTCTACGCCCTGCTCTCGGCGCTCGTCGAACGCCTCGCCGCGCCCCTGGAGACCGTAGGCCTCACCCCGTCGAGCCCCGATGACCTCCTGGAGCCCGCAGCCTGGATCGCCCTGGCCCTTGAGCTGCTCACGCTGCTGCACGCCTTCAACTGCCTCACGCTCACGCCGCTGGCGCCCAAGCTGAGCCCCCGCGCCTACCGCGACGCGCTCAGCGTTCACGCCTTGGTGTTGCCGCTGTATTGGGCGCCGACGGCCTTGGCCGGGGCCTGGGTGGTGGGCATGAGCGTCGAGGACGCGCTCGCCCCCCTCGCCGCGGGTCCGGCGCGCTGGCTCGGGGTGATCACCTCGCTCTTAGTGGCCTGGCGCCTGGGGCTCTCGGGCCTCGCCCGGGTGGTCGGCGGGCTCAGCGCGCCCAAGTCTCGGCTCCAGGGCCTGCTCTGGGCGCCCCTGCTGTTGACCTTCGCCGTCTTGGCCGCCTGGTACGGCCTGCCTTGGCGTGGGGTGCTCTCGTGAGCCGCCGCACGCCGCCGAAGGGGATCAAGCCCCAGAAGGCCACCCCGGCCCGGGGTGGCCTCACCGACCTCTTCTTGGTCGTGCTCACGGTGTTCGGCGTGATGACCCGCACCCCCGTCGGCGGCGTGACCCTCTGGGCCTACGACCTCGCCCGGGGCGTCGAGACCGAGCGCCCGAGCCTCATCGCCACCTTCACCGCCGGGCCCAGCGCCCGGGTGCTCGCCGAGCTGGAGGCGATCTTTGTCCAGCCCGAGGCCATGGCCGGGGCCCTGAGCAGCGCCCAAGGTGCCCCCGGCGAGGGCTTCCCCGAGCCCTACCGCACCGCCGCCCGCATCGCCTTGGCCAAAGGTGACGGCCCCGCGGACGAGGCCCTGCGCGCCGAGCTGGCCGCCTTGCCCGCCGAGGAGCGCGCCTTGGCCGCCTTGGACCGGCTCTACAAGGGCGACGTGGAGGAGGCGCTTGAGGTCTACGCCGTCGGCGCCGAGCCCCGGTCGCGGGCGATCCGCCGGGCCCGGCAGGTGGGCACCGACGACCCCAGCCGCTACGCCGCCCACCGCGCGTTCCTGCCCGACGCCCAGGCCCGCGCCGCCCGCGCCGCCGTAGACGGCACCATGGGGCTCGCGAAGGCCCTCACCTTGACCTGGCCCATCGCCGCGCCCCACCGGATCAGCAGCCGCTTCGGTTACCGGATTCACCCGGTGCTCAAGACCCGCAAGCTGCACAACGGCGTAGACCTCTCCGCGCCCATCGGCACGCCGGTCTTGGCGGCCCAGGCCGGAGAGGTCGAGAAGGCCGCCCAGGACCCGCTCAACGGCAAGTTCATCATCGTGAACCACGGCCACGGCGTGCGCAGCTCGTACTGCCATCTCGACGCCTTACACGTCCAGAAGGGCGACGCCGTCACCGCCGGGCAGGTCATCGCCGACTCCGGCAACACCGGGCGCTCGACGGGGCCGCACCTGCACTTCACGCTGCGGGTGGGCCGCGACGCCGTAGACCCCGAGCGTTTTCGGCCCGGGGGCTAGGCGTCCGGGGCTCACTGGGCGGTGAAGATGAGCTCCGAGCCGTCCAAGGCGCCGTCCACCAGGGCGCCGAGGATCACGTCCGCGCCGTCGGTGGTGGTCAAGACGGGGCTGGCGAAGCTCAGGCTGCCCAGCACGACGGGATCGGGGCTCAGGGTGTAGACCTCACTCACCAGCCCGTCGTCGCTCGTGAGCCACAGGGACTCCTCGGCGACGGTGAGGGTCAGCTCGACGGTGCTCTCATCGGCCAAGGTGACCAGGGCGGTGAGCGCGGCGGTGTCGACGTCCAGGGTGTGGGTGCCGTCGGTGAACGAGCCGCTGGGCACAGCGGCGTATTCCTCCGAGGGGGCGTCCTTGCCGGAGCAGGCGACGGTGAGGGCGAGCAGGGTGAGCGCGGCAGAGAGACGAGAAGTCAGCATGGTTTCCTCCTGGCCGCCCCCAGCGCAAGAACCGTGCCACCACGCCGATCGGCCTCCCCTGCGGCGCTGGGGGCCATTCACCCTCGGCGTCGTCGCGGCGAGCCCCGACCCGACGCGGCGGGCTCGTGGGCGGCCCCGGCCGGGCGGAGGGCGGGTTAAGCCCCGAAGGATGAACCCCTCTGAGCTCGACGACGCCCTGCGCGCCCAGGCCTCCGCCTCGACGGGCCAGCTCTTGCTGCGCGCGGCGCGGCTCTTGGACGAGCGCGCCTTGGCCCGCCTCGCCACGATCCCCGGCGCCCCGCCGGTGCGACCGGCGCACACCCGGCTCTTCCCGCACCTGAGCTTCACTGGGCTCCGGGTGACGACCTTGGCCCGGCGCCTCGGCGTCACCAAACAGGCCGTGGCGCCGCTCATCGCCGAGCTCGTGGGCTGGGGCCTCGTCGAGCAGGCGCCCGACCCCAACGACCGCCGGGCGATCCTCGTGCGTTTCACCCCCCAGGGCCTCGCCGCGCTCACCCACGGCCTCGGGCTCCTGGCCGAGGTGGAGGCGGAGATCAACCGCGAGGTCGGCCCGGAGCGCGCGGCGATCTTCCGTGAGGTGCTCGCCGTGTGGGTGAAGGTGCTCTCGCGCTGAGGGCTAACCGCGCCGCACGCCGAGCCAGATGACGTGCCGATGCCCGCCCTTCTTGCCTCGGGCGCGCACCTCGATGGGCTCGACGTCAAAGCCCGCGCGCTCGATGCGGCGCGTGAAGGCCCGGTCGTCCGCCGCGGACCACACCGCCAAGATGCCCTTGGGCGTGAGCGCGGCGTGGGCGGCGGCGAGGCCCTGCCAGGTGTAGAGCCAGTCGTTCGTGGCCCGGGTGAGGCCGTGGGGGCCGTTGTCGACGTCCAAGAGGATGGCGTCCCAGGGCTGGGGCGGCTGGCGGACCATGTCGGCGACGTCGCCTTGGTAGACGACGGCGCGGGGATCGCTGAGCGGGTGGCCCGCGACGGGGCCGATGGGGCCGCGGCTCCAGCGCACCACGGCGGGCACGAGCTCAGCGACGGTGACCTGGCCTTCAGGGCCGACGCCGCGCAGGGCCGCCGCCAAGGTGAAGCCCATGCCCAGGCCGCCGACGAGGATACGCGCCGCGGGGCGATCCTTGAGCCGGGCGCAGGCGAGGTCGGCCAAGGCGTCCTCGCTGCCGTGCACCCGGCTCGACATCAGCTCACGCCCCGAGACACGAATCACGAGCTCCGTGCCCCGGCGCAGGAGCTCCATCACCGTGTCGTCGCCCGGCACGGCCTCGCCGTCGAGCTTCTCCCAGGCCAACATCGTCACCTCCGCGCAGGGCCCGGGGAGTAGCACGACAAGGGCCGCCGCGCCGCGCCGGGTTACGCTTCCGCCGTGCGCTGGCCGTCTCTTCAGTCCCCCGCGATCCGGAACCTCGGCGGCCCGTGGGCGCTCGTGGCGATCTTCGCCTTGCAGCTCCTCACCTTCTTGCTGTTCATGATCGAGCCCGTGCTCGCCGCCGCCTTGGCCGCGGGCCTCGCCGCCGCCGGGGCCGTGCTCGTGAGCCCCTTGGCGGGCGTGGCGCTCCTCATCGCCGCCCGGCTGTTCACCACGGGCGCCATCGTCTTCACCCGCATCGGCAGCTTCGGCATCGGGCCCTATGAGCTGGTGCTCGTGCTCTGCGCCTTCGCCGTCGTCGTGCGGGCGTCCCTGGATCGCCTGCCGCTCAACATCCAGTTCCCCTGGCGCGCGCCGTTTCTGGCCTTGTTCGGCTGGATCTGCCTCTCGCTCTCCTGGTCCGTGAGCCGCTCCGACGGCGTCACCGACATCTTGCCCCTCGTGCTCGTCATGGCGAACGTCGGCGCGGTCTTGGCCTTCGTGCGCACCTGGCGCGACTTCTTGTGGATGGTGCGGGCCTGGCTCTTGACCTGCGTGGGCATCGGCCTCGTCACGATCCTCATCGATCAGCTCGGCATCACCGTCGGCGTGAGCTTTAAGGCCGCCGAGGCCGGTGGCCGCGAGACGGGCCTCGGGCAGCAGCCCAACTGGTTCGCGATGAACCTCTTCTTCGTGATCCCGGCGGCGTTTGGCCTCGCCTTGGTCGAGCGCCAGCTCTGGGCGCGGCTCGCGGCGGTGGTGGGCGGGCTCTTCGTGATGTTCTCGATGTTGGGCGCGGGCTCCCGCGGCGGGGCCTACGCCACGGTGATCGGCGTGGCGCTCACGGCCCTTGGCCACCCCACCCTGCGGCGTTACCTCGTGGGCGTCGGCGGCGTCTCGGCGGTGGGGGTCATCGCCGCGGCGATCTTGGACATCGGCGGCATCGGCCGAGCCTTGGGCCGCATCGCCTTGGGCGTGAGCCTGGAGCAGAACTACCGCCCCTGGAACTGGGCGGCCTGCGTGCAGATGTTCACCGACACCTACGGCCGGGGCATCGGCGCCGGGGGCTACGAGACGCTGTTGCCGGGCTACAACTACCTGCTCAGCCAGTCGCTCTACACCTACCCCCACGGCATCTTCTGGGAGGTGATGGCGCACTACGGCGTGGTCGGCCTCGGCCTGCTGTCTTGGCTGGTGCTCGTGGTGATCAAGATGTCGGCGGACACGATCCGCCTCGCCCGGGGCACCGAGGCCATCGTCTTCGCCTGGGCCTTCCCCGCGTCGATGCTCGGCTACGCCGCCTGGAGCTTCGTCGAGTTCACCTTGGCCGAGAAGCCCTTCTGGGAGTGGCTCGCCTTGTACACGGCCCTGGCCTTGGCGCTGCAGCGCGGCGAGCGGCCCCCGGCCTGGGGGGCTCAGGCGCCGGTCACGGGGGCGGCCCGACCGTCCACTCAATCGCCTCCGCGGTGAACATGCGCTGACCGTCGAGGATCGACTCCTGCTTGATCGGCGGGCCGGGGTGGGCGGCGGAGTAGGCGCGGATGTCGAAGAGGTTGTCGTTCTCGGGGTCGCTCACGATGATCGTGGTCACCTGGAGCTTGCCCAAGGCCGTGTCTTGCCGCTCCGGGGGCACCACCTCGTCGCCGTCCTTGGGCTGAGACTCGGCCACGAGCTCCGCCCAGGTCCTCTCGATCGGCGTCGGCGGCCCGAGGGGGCTCCGGCCCTCGTCCACCTGGGTCGAGTGAATCGTGAGGCCCTCGGCGTCGGCCTCGATCACCTCCCACACGGTGTACATGACCAGACCGTCGGGGGTGCTCACACGGTAGAGCACCCTCGTGCCCGGCGGCAGCCCGGCGCGGAGCTCGTCCACCCCAAAGGGCGCGGCGAGGGCCTGGGGATCGGCGGCGACCTCGGGGGGCGCAGGTTTGCAGGCCGCGAGGGCGAAGAGGAGCAACATCCGCGTGAGGGTCATCCAGACTCCGTGTGGGGAGCGTGATCCTACGCCAGATCGAGGAGGTCCAGGTGTTGGCCCAGGAAAAGCCAGCCCACCCGACTCAGACGCGCGAGCTTGATCACGACTGCGCTCACCGCCCGACCGTCCACTCAATCGCCTCCATCGTCAACAGGATCTCGCCTTTGAGCGCGAACTCCATCTTCACCGCCGGGCCCGGGTGGTCCTCCGAGTACGTCATGATCGTGAAGGCCCCCTCTTGTCCCGGGTCAGGAATCACATGGGTGGTCACCCTGAGCTTGCCCAGGGCCATGGGCTGTCGTGTGGGCTTCGACACCTCGCTGCCCGGCGCGGGCGTAAGCTCGGCCTCCATGGTCTCCCATGTGTGCTCCATGATTGTAATCGGCGCGAGGTCCTGTCTCTGTTCGTCAAGGAGACGCATGTTTATTGTGAGGCCTTGCTCATCGGCACGGATAACCTCCCACAAGCTGAGCGCGTTGGTGCCGTCGGGGGTGGTGATCCGGTAGAGCACCGTGGTGCCGAGGGGCAGCCCTGCGCGGAGCTCGGCGGCGTCAAAGGCCGCGCGCAGCTCCTGGGGCTCAGCCATGACCTCGGGGGCCTTGGGTTTACAAGCCGTGAGGGCGACGAGCACGACGAGAGACAAGATGCGCGTGACGGTCACTTCGAGTCCTTTGGGGACGCCTGATGCTACGCAGCGTTTGGATCACGCCGAGACCACGCGCCTCCTTATTTCTGGACGCTCGGCAGCGTCCGTCGGATCATCTCCATCGTGAACACCACCGCGCCCGCGACCTCGGTCTCCATCCGCACGGGCGGGCCGGGCATCGACGGGGCGAAGTAGAAGATGTCGGCTCGGGCCTCGTCCCCCGGCGGCTCCACGACGTAGACCTTCACGGGGAGCGTGCCCATCGGCGTGATCAGCTCGTCCTCACGGATCACGGTGACCGCGGCGGGGAAGCGGGCGTGGGACTCCAGGGCGGGCCAGGTGTAGGGCTCGTCGCTCGGCGTCCCCGTCGGCGCGCCGCTCGGATCGAGGGCGGTCGTGCGGATCGTGAGCTCGGCGTCTGAGGCGGCGACGACCTCCCAGCGCTCGAAGGTCGGCTCGGCCCCGGTGGCGGCCATGCGGTAGTCGAAGGTGGCGCCCACGGGCAGCCCGGCCTGGAGCGCGGCGGCGTCAAAGGGCGCGGGGAGCAGCTCCGGCGCGGCGGCCACCTCGGGGGGCGCGGGCTTGCAGGCGGCGAAGACGAGGGCGAGGCTCAAGAGGACAGCGCGCATCGGGGCTCCAGGTGATGTTGGCGATCTACCTCAGCGCCCGGACAGGCGGAAGGGCGCGAGCGCGCCGCGACGTTGACGCCCCGGGGCTGGAGCCCCTACAGTACCCACACGCCGCCCCGGCGTACCCCACCGTCTTGCCCTGGACTGGCGCCATGCGACACCTCGGACTCCTCGCCCTCACGCTCCTCGCCTGTAAGGACGACGCGCCGGTCGGCGGCGACAGCGACGCGCCCCCCACGGATGACAGCGCGCCGCCAGACGGCGACTGCGCCCCGGAGGAGGAGCGCAGCTTCTACATCGACGAGGACGGCGACGGCTTCGGGAGCCCCACGGCCCCGGTGAAGGCCTGCGAGGCGCCCCCGGGCTACATCGAGGTCGCCGGGGACTGCGACGACGGCGACGGCGGGGTCTCTCCGGGCGACGTCGAGGTCTGTGACGCCCGGGACAACGACTGCTCGGGCCTCGTGGACGACGGCGTAGACGGCGACGGCGACGGCGTCGACGACTGCGGGGACTCCTGCCTCTTTGACGCCTTGCCCCCGGACGGTGAGGTCGTCTCGTACGACGGTGAGTGCGCCATCGACACGATCTACGACGGCGCGGGCTGGGCGGGTGAGGTCACCCGCATCGGCGGCACACAGTTCGGCGTCGGGGTGCTCGTCGCCCAGACGAACGACGACGACGGCGACGGCGAGATCACCGCCGCGGACATCCCCGACATCATCGTGATGAACCCCAACACGAGCAGCTACAGCAAAGAGGAGCTCGATCTCAACGGCGACGGCCTCTACGACCCCCTGGAGTACACCAACGGCGCCGCGCTCACGGTGTACAGCGGCAAAGACGGCAGCGAGGTCTACAGCTTCTTTAGCTCCTCGTCGTCGCTTGGCGACTTCGACTCCCAAGACGACTCCGGCGTCGCCGTGACCTTAGACGACGACGGCGTGCCGCTGTTCTTCGTCGTGGTCACCGACGAGGGCGGCTACAACTCCTACTTCGCCGCGCTGGAGCCCAACCCCGACAAGTCGGGCACCTTACGCCCACGCTGGGTGGACTGGCTCGGGGCCAACTTCAACTCAAGCTTCGGCGGCAACCCGGCCTTCGGCCAGCGCGCCGACGGCTCGGCCTTGGTGGGCTTCGGCGACCGCATCTACACCCTCGACGGCGCGCTCCTGGCGACGGGCTCCGCCTCGGCGAGCACCTATGGCCTCATCGGATCTGGCGGAACGTACAGCTCCCACGTCGTCTTCGCCGACCTCAACGGCGACGGGGAGGACGAGCTCATCACCGGGGCCGAGGTGCTCACCACCGCCGGGGCGTCGATCACCTTAGACAAGGACTACACCGACCCCGCCGTAGGCGACCTCAACGGCGACGGGGTGCCGGAGATCGCCGCGGTGAAACACCGGGGCAGCAGCCTCAAGGTCTGGGACACGAAGAGCTGGCGGAGCGTGAGCAGCTCCTCGACGGGCACCGAGGTCTGGGCCCCGCCGATCATGGCCGAGCTTGACGGCAACCCGGGCCTGGAGCTCGTCGTGAGCGGCACCCGAACCCAGGTCTTCACCTACACGAGCGCCAGCCTCGCGACGACGGCGACCTACACCGTGAGCGCCCAGCAGCTCAGCGCCTTTGACTTCGACGAGGACGGCGTACAGACCCTCCTCGCCGGGTCGGCGATCATCGAGCGGGGCACGGTCGTCACGTCTCTGGACTCCACGACGGTCACGGCCATCGTCGTAGACGCGGACGGCGACGGCGCCGTGGAGCTCGTCACCCAGCGCCGGGAGAAGCTCTCGGGCTTCGGGGAGTTCGGCTACTCCATCCACGTCGAGAGCACCACCAAACCCTTCATCGCCCAGGGCTCCCCGGTGTGGCCGAGCTACCAGCGCGCCGAGTCCCGCCTTGAGCTCGACGGCCACCTCACCGCGGCGTCGAGCTGGTGGGACTCCTCCCCGGCCCGCAGCGGCGTCGTCGTCAACCGGAACGCCAAGACCGCTGATCTCGTGCCGAGCGTTGACACCTGCGTCTCTTGCCTCGACGAGGCCCTGCTCCTCGGCCTGAGCCTGCAGAACGTCGGCGCCGCGCGCAGCGTCCAGGACGTCCCGGTGAGCGTGTACCGCGACGACGGCGGAACCCTCACCCTGCTCACGACGACGACCTTCCGCCGCGTCAGCCCCGGCGAGACGGCCACCGCCCAGACCTTGAGCCTGCCGCTGCAGCCTGAGGGCGCGACCTTGGTGATCATCGCCGGGGACGCGGGCGACCAGACCCTCGCCGAGTCCGAGTGTGTCGAAGACAACAACACCGTGACGGTCACCGTCGCGGGCTGCGCGCCCTGAGGCCCGGTGGAGCCCGCGTACCGCTGGTCTCCTCTCCGCCCCCCTCGCCCGTGGCCCGCGCCGCGCCCGCGGGCCCGCGCCT
>JAKLKD010000106.1 GCA_023150845.1 Myxococcota bacterium
GGGGACAGTCGCGTCTACGACGGGAGGGTTTGGGGGGAGGGGGTGCGGGCGGCGGGTGGGGGATGGGGTGGCGCGGGCGGCGGTGGGGGGCGTGGTAGGCTCGGGGGCGTCTATAGGACGGAGTGGTTTTGGAGCCATTGACCCCGCTGTCGGTGAGCGCGCCTTACATGCTGAAGGCCATCGGCTGGGCATTTGAGCGCGCCCCGGACGAGGCCACCGCCGCGCGGTCCATCGCCGCCGCCGCTGAGTCGGGCGCCGGGCTCATCGCGCTCGTGAAGGAGGCGAAGCTCACCTTCGGCGGGCGGCCCAAGCAGAGCCTTCTCCTGCGCCGCTGCGGCCTGATCACCGGCCTCGCCGCTCGCGCCGCGCAGGAGGTCGCGCCCCTAAGCGCAGCGGACGCGAAGGCCTTTGCGCAGGAGGTGGAGCGCGCCTGGGGCATCTGCGCGGAGACCGTGCCTGACCCCGAGGAGGCCGCGCGTGACGAAGCCCTCGCCGACTGGCTGAAACCGCCGCTCTCGACGCCGTGGGGGCTGGCGCTGTGGGACACCTTGACCCACCGCCAGACCAGAGGCCTCGACCCCTGGCTGTCCACATCCGAGGAGCGCCGCGCCTTTGAGCGCCGGTTCATGGCGGCGTGGTCCCTCAACACCTCGACAGGGGAGGGCGCTGAGGTCGAGCGCGCCGTCTTGAGCCTGCGTGAGCTCGACGCCGCGCAGCTTCAGGAGCAGCTCGTCGCCGATCTCGCGACCTGGGGCGGCCGCCACGTCTTCGGCAACCTGCGCGCGGGGGCGGAGCTGCAGGGGATGCCGTGGATGAGCCTGGAGGCGGTGTATGTGGAGCCGGAGGTGGAGTGGGGGGAGTGGCGGGATCGGCAGCGCGGCCCCGCGCTGCGCACCCTCTGGACCACCGTTCAGAAGCACCCGCTGACCTTGGTGACCGCCCACATGGGCCTGGGCAAGACCCTCACCGCCCGGATGTTCGTGAGGGAGCGCGCGCTCGACTGGCTGGAGGCAAACGGCGCCTTGGGCGAGCGGTGGCTGCCGGTCTACGTGCGCTGCGCCGACCACCTCCAGGCCGATGAGGTCGACCTGGAGGCGCTCGTGGCCAAGGCTTGGGCGAGCCAGTGGGAGGGGCTGAGCGGCGAGACGCTGCGCTCCCGAGATCCCCGGCTCAGCTTGCCGCGAGAGGAGACGCGCCTCGTGATCGTGCTGGATGGGCTCAATGAGGTTCACCTCAGGCAAGATCAGGTCGAGCGCCTCCTGCACATGCTCCACACGGCGGTGCGCTGTCCGACGCTGCGGGTGGTGGTGTTCTCGCGCCCTGGCGCCGTGCCTGCCAAAGTCAAGCTGCCCAAGAGCGCGGGCACGCTGGAGGTGCAGCCCTTCGAGGAGGCGCAGGTCAATGAGTGGTTGCACCGCTGGCGGGCGCTCCATCAGGCCGGTCCACGGTCGATTGAGGAGGTTCAAGACGCACGAATCAGGCATTGGCTCAGCAGTCCTGTGCTGCTCTTTATGTTGGCCTGGACCTGGCACAGCCACAACGGCCGGCTCCCTAGTGGGGTGGCGCTCTACGAGCAGTTCTTGCGGAGGGTCGCCCAAAACAAAACAGAGCACGACCGGGAGAGGCACCCCGTCATCGCTGAGGCCACAAAGGACGTCCGGGACCGACTCATCCAGCTCAACCACCTGAGCCCTGGCGCCACGCCCGAGGACGGGATGTTGTGGCTATTGGGCCGCGTGGCCCTTGAGATGCATCGCCGTGAGCAGACGCTCTCAGCGGGGCCGCTCAATCGCCAGGGCGTAGAGAATTTAGTCGAGAAGCTGCTGGGCCTGCGTGCAGACACCAAAGCGCTGGAGCTGCTGTCGTTGGGCTGCGTGCTGGCGACGCGGGCCGACCTGCGCGGCGATCAGCCCGCGCTGCTCTTTGGGCACCGCTCGTTCCAGGAGTTTTTGGTGGCCCGGGCGTGGCGGGAGCAGCTTCGGCGGATCGTCAGCCCCCCACAGGGATCTACGCGCAAGAAGGAAGAGAGGGTCCTGGAGGGCCTGCTCATCCAAGGTCAAGGAGACTACACGATCCATTTCTTGACGGAGCTTGTGGGGGCTGAGGAGCCCACACATCAGGTCCGACTAAAGGGCTGGGCGAAGAGCATGGTGGAGGATCTGCGTGTCGGGCGACCGTTCGAAGACGATGACGAGCGCCCGACCACCTACACCGACACCCGGGCGTCTCTCGCGCTCGCGGCCTTCGCCATCGGCGGCGCCATCGCGGGTGAGAGGTGGTTCACCGTAAACGGGGCGGTCCCGCTGCGGCGGGTGCTGGCTTGGGCTCGGCTGACACGAAGCGTGGTGAGCGTGATCGCTCCGAAACTTTCAAGGGGAGAAGAGGAGGGTTGGAGCTTGACTCGTGCAGATCTGTCTGGCGCGGATTTGTCTTTCGCGGATCTGTCCGACGCGGATTTGTCTGGCGCGAATTTGTCTCGCGCATATTTGCCCCACGCTCGTTTGCCTGACGCGAACTTGTCTAATGCGAGCCTGTGTCGCGCGGATCTGTTTGACGCGAATCTGCATCGCGCGAACTTGTCTGGCGCGGACTTGTCCGACGCGAGCTTGTATATCGCGTATTTTCCTAACGCGAATCTGCATCGCGCGAACTTGTCTGGCGCGGATTTATCTGACGCGATGTTGCCAAACGCGAACTTGTCCGACGCGAACTTATATCGCGCGAATTTGTCCGACGCAGACTTGTTTGGCGCGAATTTGCATCGCGCGAATTTGTCCTGCACGAGTCTCTATGAAGTCAACCTCTACAACGCCCAAGACCTCTCGACGGCCAACCTCCACAACGCCCGATTCACCATCAACCACCCCTACTACTCCGACACCCGCTGGCCTCTCGAATTCCCGGCCGAGGCCGCCATCGCCGCAGGCGCCCACCCCAACCTCCCCGGCCAAGACGCCTGGCCCGACCCTCACCCCGATCCCGCCGACGAGCCGCCGACACCCGAAACAGACGGCGACCCCACATAGGACAGCCGCGCCTCACCACCCGCCGACCTCCGCACCCCCCGCTCCGGCAACCCAGCGCGGCTAACCAGCCCCTCCAGCGTCGTCGCCGCGGCGCAAACCCCCGCGTCAACCTCCCCCACCGCGCGCTGCTCGGCGACGAGGGTGAGCCGGGCCTCCCGCACCTCTTGCGTCACAACGCCTAAGGCGGCCTCCAGGGCGCCCGCGCCTCAACGCTCGTGGCGAGGGCCTCGGCGTCGACGCTCAGGTACACGCTCTCGGCGTGGTCAGGCCGCCCGCGCGCAGGCGGTCCACGACGGAGCAGCCCTGGCGGACGAGCACGAGGGGGTCTTGGGAGGCCCCACCCACGCTTCGGGGTCGTCGGCGACCCGGCGGTCGGTCACCCTCCGCGGCGACCGGCTGAGCTCGGCCAGGCCCTCGCCCACCGCCGCCCCGGGCGAGCCCCGAGGACGCCCAAGAGCGCCCGCACCCTCTGCGGAGGTCCTTCAACATGAGCTAGACACCTCCTGTACCTCACCCCGCAGACCCTCTGGACGACCTAGAGACCTCCTGTACCTCACTTTGCAGACCCTCTGGACGACCTAGAGACCTCCTGTACCTCACCCCGCAGACCCTCTGGACGACCTAGAGACCTCCTGTACCTCACCCTGCAGACCCTCTGGACGACCTAGAGACCTCCTGTACCTCTGCCTACAGAGTCTCTGGATGAGGTGAGGGCGTTTTTTGAGGCCCCTGGGGGCGGTCGGGCGCTGGGCGCGGCGCTTGTGCAGCCTGGGCCGGGCGCGCAGGCTCGCTTGAGGGGGAGGAACATCCTAGGCTCGGTCCCACGGCCCGGCGGTCTAGCTGGCGAGCGCGCGCTGAAACGACACGCTCGCCGAGCCCGACCCCGCCGCCTACCCCTCATCCAGCTCCGTGAGCGCCACCCCCAGCCGCTCCCTCGCCCCGGCGAGCGCCTGGGGCAGACCGTCGAGCCGAGCGAAGATCGCGCGCAGCGGCGTGAGGTCCGCCTCGTTCAGCGGCCGCTGGGTCGCGGCGAGGGCCAAGGCGCCCAGGGCCTCGGTGAGCTCCCGGGCGATCGTGGTGAGTCTCGCCCTCGGGATCGCCCGGCGCAGGGTCGCCGCGGCGTCCGAGAGCGTCGGCAACGCCGTCACGAATCGTTCGGGGGCCACGAGCTTAGGCAGCCGCGTGAGCGTCCCACACTCCACGGCGAGGGCCCGCGCCCCGCGCCGGAAGCGGTCGCCGAGCTTGCCCGAGGCGTGCAGCTCCGCCGTGAGGGCCTCGGTGAGCGTGAGGAGCTCGGCCACGTCCACGGGCTCACCCGTCATCTGCTGCGTGAGCATCCGCTCCGTGGTGATGAGCAGCGATTCGCTGCGCTCGGTCAGGGTGTCGGCGCGATCGCGGATCGACACCGCCAAGCCGTGCAGGGTGAAGAGGGTCATGGGGAGGTCATGTGCTGAAGACATAGGAGGTCCGTTCTCCCGCCAGGGAGGTAGAGGGGGTGTGCGTCTTGGGCGTGGCTCCGCCAGAGGTCCGGCTGGACCTGGGGCGGGCGCGCGGGGCATAGGCCACGGGCTCCGCCGCCGCCGGGTGGAGGCCCGGCGTTGGGGGGAGGATCGTGGGCGTGGCTGGGCGACGCGGCGTTTGGAGACGACGCGGAGCGCGCTAAGTGGCCGTCAGGAGCGAGTTACGCGGCTGGTCCGGGGCGTGGGGGCCAGGGCGAGGGCTCGGCGGGGAGCGGAGGGCGGTTATGAAGAGGGGGCCCGGCACATACTCCGGGCGTGGGGTGACGATGTTTGCGCATCGGTTCATCCTGCGGGCGCTCTGGTGGTTCGAAGCACCAGGGCGCCCTCGTGTTTTTGGGCGTTGAGAGAGACCGGGGCACGAGGCCGCCGGGTGCGGTGAGCCGCACATTCGGAGCATGGCTTATGCGGCGATCGGATGCAAGCAGGGGAGGCGAAAAAAGTTGGGGGTGACGGCGCGAGGTCGCAGATCGCTGGGGCGGCGATCGGCTGTTCGAGAGGGCGGCGGTCGGCTCAGCGTCGTTTGTCTCGCGCCAAGACGCCAAGCCGCCAAGCGCTCTGTGGGGACGCGGACGCTCGCCGCGGCGTGGGGCTGGGCCGGGTGTGCCGAGCCGACGGTCTGGATGTTGTCGACGACGGCGCTTGAGGTGAGCTCTTGGCGGCTTGGCGGCTTGGCGC
The DNA here is from genome assembly GCA_023150845.1 of Myxococcota bacterium. Taxonomy (GTDB): domain Bacteria; phylum Myxococcota_A; class UBA796; order UBA796; family CAJQPC01; genus JADKFE01. The sequence continues at coordinate 5,222 of JAKLKD010000106.1, forward strand.
GAGCTTGCTGCGGTTCGTGGCGCACCACGGCGAGGGCGGCGCGGCGGGTTAAGCTCCCGGCCAACACGGAGCCGCCATGTCTGATGCGTCCACCGCCAAGCCACCCGTGAAGCCCCTGCCCAAGCCCAAGCGCCAGCGGCTCCGGGTGTTCCGCGTCGAGGGCCTGTTCGGTAAGTACGACCACACCATCCCCCTGCGCTGGGACGAGCGTGTGACCGTGCTCCACGGCCCCAACGGCGTCGGCAAGACCGCCGTGCTCCGGCTTATCGACGCCGTGGGCCGGGGGAAGGTCGCGGAGATCGTAGACGAAATCCCGTTTCGGCGGATCGAGGTGGAGCTGGAGGACGGGACGCGGATTGAGTGGCGGGAGGCGACGGAGGAGGAGAAGAAAGACTTCCCGAGTCGGGCGACCGGAAAGGTCTGGATCGTCCACTTCGTCGGCCAAGAGCCCGTGGTCTACAGCGGAGTCGCCTCGGGTGTGGCGCTGGCGATCCTGCAGCGCGCCTTCACCGACTTGGACACGGCTTTGGCCGATCACAAGCTTGCGCTGGGTCTTCGTGGCATGCTCGCGGCCACGAGCACCTCTGATGAGGAGATTCGGCGTTTCCTCCCCGCGCAGCAGCTCATCAACGACCCCGGCCTCCAGCCCCTCTTCGTTCGTGTCAACCGCCTGGACGTGCCCAGCATCGGCTGGGACTGGCTCAAACGCTCGATGAGCTATGAGGAGCACCAGAAAAACCCGGGAGAGCGCTGGCCACAGAGCCCCACGACCACCCTCCAGGGGTACATTTACCGCCTCGCCGACCTCAAGAAGCAGACCACCATCGACTACGGCGCCCTCGACCAGCAGCTCGACCGCACCTTGCCCAGTCGCCTCATGCGAGAGAGCTTTAGGGTCTTGGGTCCCGACGCCCTGCGGACCCGCCTCGCCGAGCTCGACGACCGCCGCGCGGCCTTGACGTCCTTCGGGCTCTTGGCACCGGCGAAGGAGGGTGAGCGGCCGCCCATTGACGCCGTGAACGAGAAGAACGCGCTCTTCTTGAGCCTCTACGTCGCGGACAGCGACGCGAAGCTCTCGCTCTTGGAGCGCTTCGCCGAAAAGCTCCAGATCCTCAGTGACAAGCTCAACGCCCGCCTGCTCAACAAGCGCCTCGACCTCACCCACGCCGAGGGCCTGACCGTCCTCGACCACGACGGCAGCACCCTTCCCCTCAACAAGCTCTCCTCGGGCGAGCAGCACCAGCTCGTGCTCTTGGTGGACCTGCTGTTCCACACCGCGCCGGGCTCCTTGCTCCTCATCGACGAGCCCGAGCTCTCGATGCACGTCGTCTGGCAGCAGCAGGTGCTCCCCGATCTCTTGGAGATCGCGAAGCTCAGCGACTTCGACGTAATCGTCGCGACCCACTCCCCCGACATCATCGGCCCCTACAACCGCCTGGAGGTGGGGCTCTCGGGCGAGGTGGTGAAGTGACCGGCGGCGCGCCCCCTTCACCGACGGAGGCGCGGCAGGACGCCGCGATACGCACCGGCCTCGGCTTGGAGCGGCACACGCTCGGCAAAGACGTTGCGATCTTGCTCGTCGAGGGTCCGACCGACGCGCACTTCTGGCGCCAAGTGGGCCACAAGAAGGTCTACCCGAAGCCCTGCAACGGACGTGAGGCGGTGCTCAAGGAGCTCCGCGCGGTCCACGCGGGCGGCCCCATCCCCGGCCTGCTCGCCGTGATCGACGTCGACTGGGACCACATCGACGGCACCCCGCACGGCCTCCCTGACCTATTCACGACGGACACCCGGGATCTGGAGTCCATGCTGGTGCTGTGTGAGCGTAGCTTAGACGCCGTGGTCCGGAGCTACGCAGATCCCGACGCGCATGAGGCCATGGAGGCGTCCCAAGGCGCGGAACTCCGAGCGCTGCTCTTGGAGCGGGCGAGGCTCTTCGGGCGGCTGCGCTGGCTTCATCGTCGGCGCGGCTGCACGTTCGCCTTTCACGACGGCTTGTTGAACACCTATGTCGATGCAAACACCTGGCTTGTCGATGAGGCTGGGCTCCTCCAGGCGCTCGTGACGATGGGCCTCGCCCCAGACGAGGTGACGCTCCGAGCCGAGCTTGTGACGCTCCCGGAGGTGCAAGACGCCTGGCTGTGCCGGGGCCACGACCTGCTGATCCTGCTCGCCCGGGCGCTGAGCGGCCCTCTCAAGCCCGCCGGTCAGAGGAAGCAGCCCGGGCAGGATGACCTACTCCGCGCGCTCACCTTGGCCGCCGTGCCCTCAGGCGCGCTCAACGGAACGCGCCTCTTCGTTGAGCTCCGCGCCTGGGGAGTCCAGAACCCGTCTTACGCCTTTCTCTGAGGACCCCCCGGTGTACCATCCCAAGACGCCCTCGGAGTCGTCGTGATGCTCTCCCTGCTCCTCACCGGCCTCGCCCTCGCCCAAGACCCCGCGCCCGAGGCGCCCTCCGCCGAGGAGGCGCCGCCCGCTGAGGACGCGCCCCCCGCCGAGGCGCCGCCGCCCACGACGCCCAGCGAGGGTGTGCCCCCCTCCTTTGGGCCCGGCGACGGCTGGGGCGAGCCGCCCCGCCCCGGTGACGGTCGGCGTGTCACGTTCTTGGGCAGCCCGATGGCCTGCGGCGTCGCGGCGGGCTGCGGCGGCTGCTGCGTCGGCGTCGCCTTCACGCCGTTCACCGTGCCGGTCGGCCTCGGGGTCATGGCGTCCGCCCCGATCACCTTCGCGATGGTCAGCCCGAGCGGTGAGCGGTACCCCGACGCGAGCGAGATGAGCTGGGCGCAGGCCGAGGAGCGGCGGCGCGCGATGCGGGCCAGCGGCGTCGGCGTCGCCATCGGCGCCGGGATCGGCGGCGCGACGGTCACCGGGCTCCTGCTGCTCACGGTCCTCGCCCTCAGCGGTGCAACCTGGACCGGCCCCTTATAGCCACGCGCCGGGCTCGGCCGGAAGGCCCCGCCGAGGAGGCCCCATGACCCAGTGGTCCGCCCTGCTCGACCAGCACGAGCACCGCCCGTATCCCCTGCCCGACCGCGCCTGGCTCATGACGATGTCTTGGCTCGACCTGCTCTTCGCCCACTGGAGCCTGCCGCCCGAGGCGATCGAGCCTCTGCTCCCGCCGGGCCTCACCCTCGACACCTACGGGGGCCGCGCCTGGGTCGGCGTCGTGCCCTTCCGCATGGAGCAGGTCGGGCCCCGCGGGCTCAACTGGCTGCCGGGGGTCTCGGCCTTCGCGGAGCTCAACGTGCGCACCTACGTCGTCCACGAGGGCAAGCAGGGGGTGTGGTTCTTCAGCCTCGACGCCGCCAGCAAGCTCGCGGTCCGGGCCGCCCGCCTCGGCTTTCACCTCCCCTACTTCGACGCCCAGATGCGCTGCGAGACCCGGGAGGGCTGGGTGGAGTACTCAAGCGAGCGGGTCCACGCCGGGGCGCCGCCGGGGCGCCTCGTGGGCCGCTATCGGCCCGTCGGTGAGGTCTACCACAGCGCGCCGGGCACCTTAGAGTCTTGGCTCACCGAACGTTATTGCCTCTACGCCGTCGATGGCCGCGGTCGGCCGCGCCGCGGGGAGATTCACCACGCGCCGTGGCCGCTGCAGCGGGCCGAGGTCGAGCTGGAGGACTGCACCGTCGCCGAGGGCTGGGGGATCGGGCTGGTCGGCGCGCCGGAGACCACCCACTTCGTCGGGCGCCTCGACGTGGTCGGCTGGCTCTTGGAGTGAGGCCGCGCCCTAAAGCCCCGGTAACCCCTCGGGCCGGGCCCAGGCCGCCACGCCGTTCTCGACCAAGACCTGCTGCAGATCCCAGTGGATACGTGTGAGCACCGCGGCCTCGCAGGTCGCGTCTTCAGCGAGCGGCGCCCAGGTGCCAGGGGCCGTGGGCTCCGCGCATGATCGCGCTGGGCGCCCCGCGGTGATAGAACGAGGCTCCCTTGGAGCGTGCATGAGCCAGGTGATCCCCATCGACATCCCCAACCTGCTCTCCCGAGAGGTTGAGGGGGTGCGCCTTGAGCTCAAGGCCACCTGGGACGCCAAGGTCACCGGCCACCAGGTGCTCACGACGCTGTGCGCCTTCGCCAACGACCTCCAGAACCTCAACGGCGGCTATGTGCTCATCGGGGTGGCCGAGGAGAGCGGCGTGATCACCCGCCCCGTCGCGGGCCTCACGCCCGACCAGCTCGACGGGGCGATGAGGCAGCTCGTGTCGTTGTGTAAACGTATCGAGCCCGAGTACCTGCCGATCATCGACGTGGTGAAGGTCGACGGTCAGTCCGTGCTCGCGCTGTGGGCGCCAGCCTCAGACGCCCGGCCTCACCGCGCCCCCGCCAGCGAGAAGGGAGAGCCCGCCTATTGGGTGCGGGTCGGGAGCGTCACGAAGGAGGCGAAGGGCCCGACGCTCACCAGCCTCATGGCCCAGACGGCGAAGATCCCCTTCGACGACCGCCGCAGCTTTGAGGCCCAGAACGACGATCTCAACTACACCCTCGTCCGCCGCCATCTGCACGAGGTGCACAGCGGGCTCATCGACGAGCACAACACCGAGCAGGTTTACGCCAAGATGGGCCTCACCCGGCGCGTGAACGGGCACAGCGTCCCAAGAAACGTGGCGCTGTTGTTCTTCACCGATGAGCCCCAGCGCTGGTTCCGCAGCGCCCAGATCGACGTGGTGCAGTTCGCCGACGGCGCCGGGGGCGATCTGCTGGAGGAGAAGATCTTTCGGGGGCCCTTGGCCGATCAGCTCCGGCAGAGCTTTGTGTACCTTGAGAACCTCACGACCCGGCAAGTCCAGAAGGGCGCCGCCTTAGAGGCGCGCGGCTTCGTGAGTTATCCGAGCGTGGCCTTGCGGGAGGCCATCGTGAACGCGGTCTACCACCGCAGCTACGAGCAAGACACCGCCGAGCCGGTGAAGGTGTACCTCTACCCCGATCGGGTCGAGGTCATCAGCTACCCTGGGCCCACCGAAGGCATCGAAGAAGAGCACCTCAACCAAGGAACGGTGCCCGCGTTGCCCGCACGAAACCGCCGGGTCGGCGAGCTGCTCAAGGAGCTTCGCCTCGCCGAGAGCCGGGGCACGGGCCTGCCCAAGATCCACCGCGCGATGTCGCAGAACGGCTCACCGTCGCCACGGTTTGAGATCGGGCCGGGCCGGGCGTACCTCAAGGTGATCTTGCCCGCGCACCCGGACTACGTGAGCCTCACGGCGCTGCGAGACGCCGCGTATCTACAGGCGACCGGGGACGACTTAGGCGCGCTGCGTCGTGTGGAGGAGGCTTGGCTCGCCCAGCCAAGCTCCCCGTTGCTCGGCGCGAAGCTCATCACGGAGCTTGGCGCACGAGGTGAGGTGGAGCGCGCCCGCGCCATCTTCTCGACCTACGGCGGCGCGTCCGGACGGCCGCCTCGACAGGTCCTCTTGGCCTACGCGGAGGTCTTGGAGCGCGCGGAGCTTGACGATGAGATGGTTCGGGTGCTCTCGCGGCTGCCCGATGACACGAGCGCCGAGGATCTCATCACGGCGGCGATCCTCCTGCGCCGCGCGAAGCAGGAGGTCCAAGCGCACAAGCTCTTCACCCGCGCCGGAGAGCCCGCCGTCCTCGCCGACCCGAAGGCCACGCATGAGCTGGCCCAATGTAAGCTCGCCTTGGCCGACCAGGCTCGGCGGCGCGCCAAGCGAGAGCACGATCGTGGCGCCGCAGACGCCAACCAGCGCCTGTTGCGTGAGGCTGAGGGGCTCTTGCTCCGCGTCGTGCAGCTCGACTCAGGCTCAACCCGACGCGGCTGGGCCTATCTCAACCTCGCCTGGACACTGGAGAACCTCAGGCGCCCGTCGACTGAAGTGCTGGCGGCGCTCGATCAAGCCGAACAGAACGCCAGCGCCGATCCCAAGCTGCTGAGCCTCATCCGTCAGAAGCGCAGCGACCTAAAGCCCCGGTAACCCCTCGGGCCGAGCCCAGGCCGCCACGCCGTTCTCGACCAAGACCTGCTGCAGATCCCAGTGGATACGTGTGAGCACCGCGGCCTCGCAGGTCGCGTCGTCCGCGAGCAGCGCCCAGGTGCCGTCGCCTTGATCGACGCAGCCTTGGGTGTAGTCGTAGGTGCCGAGGTCGGGGAGGTGCCAGGTGAAGGTGCTCACCCAGGTCTCCCGGCGGGCCGCGGCGTGCCGGGCGTAGAGCGCGATGGCCGTGGCGTCGGCGTCGTCAAACACCGCCGCCCCGGCGCCGAGCACGATGCACTCCTGGGCGAGCAGGCCCGCGCAGGCCCCCAAAGAGAAGCCCCGGATGGTGTTGCCCGGGTAGAGCGTCATCGCCCCGCCGCCCTCGGGCGCGCCGGGGAACTGGTCGAGCTGGTCGAGGCTCGTCGCGCCGGGGCCGTCGCCGGGGCGAAGGGGCCAAGGCTGCTTAAACAGGGGGTGCTCAAAAGAGATGGCCGGGTCGAGGCCCGCGGCGAAGAAGAGCTGCCGGTTGAGCCCCTCGGACAGGAGCGGCTGGAGCAGGTCGAGGGCGCTGGCGTCCGCCCCCGTCGAGCCCGCCACCCAGGCCGGGGTGAGCCCGACGGCGCGCAGGCGGCCCACCCGCTGCTGAACGAGGGCGTCGTAGCAGGCCTGGTCGGCGCAGGCGCTCTCTTGGTGGAGGAGCACGCCCACCGGGTCCGCCGCCCAGAACGCCAGGGCCTCGGCCTGATCGCAGTGCAGCGCCGCCTCGGCGAAGCGGGGGGTCACGGCCACGGCCACGCCGCCGGGCAGCCCCGCGACGAGGGCCTGGTTCTCCCGGGCCGTGCGCAGGCGGTGCCCGAGGGCGTCCTCTAAGCTCGGGCCGTCGCAGTAGATGGGGTCGTTGTAGCTCTTGGGGTTCTCCAAGAAGCCGATGGTGATGAGCTGCAGGGGCGGGCGGGCGTCGTCCACCAAGGAGAGCTCGTCGCTGAGCACGCTGAGGTCGGCGCCCCCGGCGAGCACGAGGTCGTGGGTCGGCGTCACGAGCAGGGCGTCCGTCGCGCCGCTGACCTGCACCTCCGTCGTCTCGCCGTCGGCGGTCAGGCGCAGGATGGCGTCGGCGGTGCGGGCGAAGGCCACGCCGGAGCTGGGGTCCAGCGCCAAGGCGAGGGGGGCCTCGGCGAGCGGGGCCGTGGCGCCGTCGCTCCAGGTCAAGACGCCCTCCCGCCACCACACCGCCCGGCCCCCGGCGGCGGCGGCGAGGTCCGCGGGCGTCGGGTCCGTGGCGCCAGGCAGGCGGAGGCCCTCGGGGGTCCACACGAAGAGGCCGCCGTCGCCGGAGAGCAGGGTCGCGTCGTCCAGGGGCTCGCGGCTCAGCACCTCGCCGGAGGCATCGAGCGCCAGGAGCTCCGTCGGCGTCGTCACCCACAGGCCGTCGGACCACACCGCCGAGGTGATCGTCAGCGGCGTCGCCTCCGCGTCGCCCAGCCGCAGCCAGCCCAAGGTGCTGCCCTCGCCCAAGGCCATCGGCGCCTGGGCGATGAAGCCGCGGTCGCTGACCACCCAGGCCGTGAGCGTGTCGGGGTCGATGGCCACGTCGGTCACGCCGCGCAGCTCCCACACCCCGCGGCGCAGCTCCACGTCGCCCACGGCGCAGCCGCCGCGCCACTCGGGCACGTCCTCCTCGTGGACCTCGCTCACGTCGATGCAGCTCGGCCGGGCGTTGTGGGCGTAGACCTCGTCGAGCACATGCACCCGCTCGGCGGCGGGGTCGATGGCGAAGGTCAGCGCCGTCGCCGGGTCGTGGCGCAGCCGGGTGATGCCCACCGCGCCCTCCAGCGCCCTGCTGAGCATCGGCCGGATCGTGAGCGCCACAGGCGCCGCGGTCTCCCAGGCCCAGTCCGTCTCTACGCTGTCATCGGGGGCCGCGTCTTTGCAGCCGCCCAGGGCGAGGACGAACAGAATGAGGCGCACAGCTTGCTCCCTCGGGCTTGGTGCTCACAATAATGAGGTTGTCGGGCCGCCGCTTGTGGCGCCGCCCCCTTCGCGGAGGCTCCTTGGCCGATCTCATCAGCGCCGTCACCCCACCGACCCGCCCGGAGGAGCTCTACTTCGAGCGCTTCGGCGTCACCCAAGAGGCGCTCCGCGCCGTGCTCAGCGCGGCGCTCTCCCGCGGGGCGGACGACTGCGACCTCTTCTTTGAGCACTGCGTCATCAGCTCGGTGAGCATGGCCGACGGCAAGGTGAACCGCGCGTCCACCTCCATCGACCTCGGCCTCGGCGTGCGGGCGCGGGTGGGTGACCAGGTGGGCTACGCCTACACCGAGGACCTCTCCTTGGGCGCTATGCTCGCCGCCGCGCGCACCGCCGCCGAGATCGCCATGACGACGCCGGGCCGCGCCCCGGTGAACCTGCAGGTGCTCGGCCTGCCGAGCTACTACCCCGTGAAGGAGCGCTGGGCCGGGGTAGGCATGGAGCGCCGTGTGCCGATGCTGCGCGCCTGGGAGGCCGCGGCCTTCGCCCGAGACGCCCGGGTCGAGAAGGTGAGCTGCCAGCTCGTCGACGCCGAGCGGGTGATCGCCGTCGTGCGCCCCGACGGCCGGGTGGCCCAAGACTTCCAGCCCATGACCCGCGCCGTCGTCTCGGTCACCGCCCAGCAGAGCGGCCGCCGCGAGTCGAACCTCTACAACCTCGCCGGGCGCGCGGGCCTGGAGCTCCTCGACGCCGAGCGGGTCAACCGTATGGTGAACGAGGCCGTCGACCGCACGATGTTCCTCTTCGACGCGGGCAAGCCCCCCGCCGGGGAGATGCCCGTGGTGCTCGCCGCCGGGGCCTCGGGGATCTTGCTGCACGAGGCCATCGGTCACGGCATGGAGGCCGACTTCAACCGCAAGGGCGTGTCCATCTACGCCTCCCGCATGAACGAGCGCATCGCGCCGTCCTTCGTCACCGTCGTCGACAACGGCACCCTGGACGCCTCCCGCGGCGCGATCAACATCGACGACGAGGCCAACCCCAGCGAGCGCACCGTGCTCGTGCAGGACGGCGTGCTCAAGTCCTACCTGCACGACGAGATCTCCGCCAAACACTACGGCGTGGCGCCGACGGGCTCGGGCCGCCGGGAGTCCTTCCGCCACCCGCCCATGCCCCGGATGCGCGCGACCTACATGGAGCCGGGCCCCCACAAGCCGGACGAGATCATCGCCAGCGTCAAGAACGGCATCTACTGCACGAGCTTCTCCAACGGCCAGGTGCACATCGGCGCGGGCGACTTCGCGTTCTACATGAAGACCGGCTACCTCATCGAGGACGGCAAGCTCACGCGGCCGCTCAAGGACGTGAACATCATCGGCAACGGGCCCTCGGCTCTGGAGCGCGTAGAGATGGTCGGTGACGACTTGATGTTGGACGAGGGCGGCTGGACCTGCGGCAAAGACGGCCAAGGGGTGCCGGTCTCCCAAGGGCAGCCCACAGTGAAGGTCGGGGCCCTGGTGGTCGGCGGGGTGAGCCAATGAGCGCCGTCCCCACGCAGATCGATCCCCTCAAGGTCGCCCGGGACGCCGTGGCCCTGGGCCTGCGCCTCGGCGCCGACGAGGTGCGCGCCTCGGTGGGCCGCGCCGACGACGTGCAGCTTCAGCGCCGCGGCGGCCGCCTGGAGCGCGCGCAGGAGGCCCGCACCTTCGGCCTCTCCGTGAGCCTGCTCGTGGACGGGCGTTACAGCTCCCACTCGTCGAGCGACATGCGCCCCGAGGCCATCGCCGCGCTCATGGAGCGGGGCGTTGAGTCCACCCGCCTCCTGGAGCCCGACCCCGACCGCGCCTTGCCCGACCGAGCGCTCCTGGGCGCCATCGACGAGGCCGCCTTGGACCTCGACGACCCCGCCGCCCGCCAGCGTGACCCCGCCCGTCGCCGCGAGGAGCTAGAGGCGCTGGAGGCCCGGGCCATCGCCTCGGCCCCGCCGGACCTCATCTCTACGACGGCGCACCTCTGGGAGGGCCGCAGCGAGAGCTGGCTCTGCCTCTCCAACGGCTTTGAGGCCCAGAGCGCCCGCACCACCTTCGGCTGGGGGGTCGAGGCCACGCTCAAGGAGGCCGACACCGGCAAGCTCCCCGAGGGCTACGCCTTCGAGCAGGCCGTGCACCTCAACGACCGCCCGAGCATCGACGGCCTCATGGCCGAGCTCGACGAGGCCCTCGCGCTCACCCGGCGCACCTCGGCCTGCGCCTCGGGGCGTTACCTCATGGTGCTCGACGCCCGGGTGGTCGGCCGCCTGCTCGGCGCGCTCCTGGGCCCGATGAGCGGCGCCGCCCTGCACGAGCGCCGGTCGATCTTCTTGGACAAGCTCGGGGAGCAGGTCGCCTCGCCGCGCTTCTCCTTGTTCGACGACCCCACGATCCCCCGGGGCCTCGGCAGCCGCGCCACGGACGGAGACGGGCTCTTGCCCCAGCGCCGGGCGCTCATCGACGCGGGCGTGCTCAAGACGCCGCTCTTGGACGTCTACTACGCCCGTAAGCTCGGCATGGCGCCCACCACCGGCGGCGTGTCGAACCTCGTCGTGCCCCCGGGCGAGCGCTCCTGGCGCGCCGCGACGGCAGCGATCCCCGAGGCCATCCGGGTGACGTCTTTTTTGGGCGGCAACACGAACCCCGCCTCGGGCGACTTCTCCTTCGGCATCCGGGGCCAGCTCCTGCGCCACGGCGAGGCGGTCCAGAACCTCAGCGAGATGAACATCACGGGGAACATCCTCGATCTTTACGCACGCTTCATCGAGGCCGCCGACGACGTGCGCCTCAACAGCTCCACCCGCTCGCCGAGCCTCCTGTTCGACGGCGTGTCGTTCTCGGGTGCGTAAAGTTTTATCCACCCCCCGTTGACTTCCACCCACGCCGGTTGGTAGTCTTCGGATGTTCATTCACATCGTCAGGCCTCGACCGGATGGTAGCGCGCGGAGATTCGGCTGGTTGAAACACCGCTGAGTCGTGGCCCCTCCCCTTGGAAGCTCAGAGCTTTCAGGGGAGGGATCTACCCACCATCCCCCCCACCTGAGCGTAACGCTCCCCACGAGGCCCCCCTGATGCAAGGTACGGCACGCCGTCTCGCCCACGGGCTCATCGCGCTGCTCTTCTCGGCCGTCGTCTTGGCCCCGAGCACCGCCGAGTCCACCAGCAGAGAGCTCCCGACCCGCGCGCAGGTGTACGTGAGCGCCCCTGAAGGTGAGGCCACCGCTGAGGCCGCCGCCCCGTCCTTCTTCAACGCCGAGCACCCCCTCGTAGACGATGAGCTGCGCCGGGTGCGCGACAGCCGCGGTTACGCCGTGGCTTACCTCCGCGCCGTCGAGGAGTTCAGCTACTACGAGGACATGGTCCTCGACGCCTTCGAGGCCGAGGGTGTGCCCTTTGAGCTCGCCGCCGTGCCGATCATCGAGAGCGGCTACAAGAACGTCGTGCAGGTCGTCCCCAAGGGCTACGACCGCGCCTACCAGGCCGCCGGGGTGTGGCAGTTCATCCCCGGCACGGCCCGCGCCTTCGGCCTCACCGTCGGCGGCGGCGTCGATGAGCGCATGAACCCCGCGGCCCAGACCGTCGCCGCGGCCCGGTACTTCCGCAAGCTCTACGACCAGCTCGGCGACTGGGGCCTCGCCTTGGCGGGCTACAACCAGGGCCCGCGCCGCGTGCAAGACGCCATCGAGCGCACTGGCGAGCGCGACGTCTTCACCCTCATCGAGCTGGGCGCGATCAACAACTACGCGATCAAGGTGCGCGTCGCCGCCGACGTGCTCAAGGATCCCGAGCTGCTCACGCCCTGAGCCTCGCTGAACCTGAGGCTGATGCACAAGACCCTCCTCTCCGCGCTGCTCTGGCTGGGCGCCTGCGGCTCCTCTTCGGGGCCCCTCGTCTGGCTCGCCGCGGACGGGGACGACGCCGCGGCCTTACGCGCCGCGGGGGGCGGTCGCGAGCTCTCCCGCCTCGACCCCAGCGCCACGACACGCTGGCGCCGGGAGGTCGGCCCCGCCACCCGAGGGCCCTCCCAGGTCTGGACCGGCGCCCCCGCCTGGATCCTCACGAGCGCCGAGCCTCAAGGCTGGACGCTCCTCGGGATTCACCCCGAGGCCGGGGAGACCCTCTGGCGCTGGTCGCCGGGCGAAGGTGTCGAGCCCGTGGTGGAGGTTCACGCCGAGGTCGTGACCGCGCGCTGGGGCGACCAGCTCGCCTTGCTGAGCCGCCGCGATGGCGCCCTGCTCTGGCGGCGCACGGTGCCCGTCGCCGGGGGTCGCCAGGCCACCCAGGTGAGCCGGGGGCGGGTGCTCGTCGCCGACATCCTCCAGATCACGGCGCTGGACCTCTCCGGCGCCCCGATCTTCACCGACCGCGCCGCCTCGGGCTCGGTCGGCCTCGTCGGCGACGCCGCGGTCTGGAGCCGACCCGACGGCCAAGGCGCGGTGCTCTGGCCAGACGCCACGGCGCCCACCCCGACGGAGCTCGGCGGGAGGGCCCTGCCCGGCGTCCTGCGCCGGGGCGAGCGCCTCATCGTGCCCCTTCGCCTGGAGTCCGGGGAGCTGGGCCTCCGGGCGCTCTCCCCGAGCGGCGAGGCCCTGTGGAGCCTGGTCCTCGGCGCCGGGGACCTCGTCCCCTTGGCCGCCCTCGACGACGCCCCCGGCGCGGCGCCCTTCGTGCTCGACGTGGCCGGGGCCCGCACCGTCGTCGTCGTCAACTTGGACGACGGCGTGGTGCTCAAGCGCGGCGCCCCCCGCACCGGCACCCTCGACGGCGTGGTCCGGCTCACCGTCGGCGGTCAGGCCGCCCTCGGCGCCGGGGGGCTCTTGGCCCGGGTCGACGCCGCCACGGGCGCGCTCAGCGCGGCCTCGGTCGGGGAGCTCTCGACGCCCCTGCAGGACCGGCTCAGCCCCTCGGGCGTCTGGACTTCGGCCGACGACACACCCAAGCTCACCCCGCTGGGGGACGCCGCGGCGAACGACGACGCCCGGCTCGTGGTGTTCGGGCTCTGAGAGATCGGGTCGGCCACGGCGTGTCCGATCTCCGAATTCTCAACAAAAACGTGATTCAAATTCGCTATTTCGTGCTACCTTTTTTGCACCAATTCCCACCAGGATGGTGTGCCCATGGGAGATCACGCACAGGCGACGGCGCAGGCCCCGCAGCAAGAGACCGAGACCTTCCGCGACGTCAACGACGCCTTCGACCAGATCTCGCCCTTCCTGCAGGCGCAGTTTGAGTTCCGGCAAGCGGGCATCACCTACGCCTGCAACCAGCTCAACCAGGTCGATCAGCCGTCGTTGGGCGCGCAGCTCCTCAAGTCCGGCCTCAAGCTCGGCCTCGCCGCGGCGGCGGGCGCGGTCGGCGCCGCGACGGGCGGCCTCGGCTGGATCGCCTTGGGCGCCATCGGCCTCGGCTTCGGCATCGGCGGTGAGATCGTCGACGCCGTGTTCTCGTCAGGCTCCGCGCCCCAAGGCGTCGAGGAGTTCCGGCTCAGCCGCACGAACACCCTCACCCAGATGAAGGCTCGGGAGACCCAGTCGCTCCGCCAGGGCCTCAACCGCGGCGCCCAGGCGGACTGGTCCCGGGCGCTGACCGACTACCAGAACATGCAGCAGAACGCGCGGCTGCAGCAGCTCGAGATCGACTCGACCATCGACGGCTGGATGAACGGGCTCAACTCGAACACCAACGGCACGGGCGGCGTCATGGGCCAAGGCAGCGAGGAGCTGACGGACGTGACGACGGGCCGCCTGCACATCCAGGGCAGCGTCACCGTCAACAACTACCGGCCCACGGTGGGCGTCAGCTCGGCGACGCTCGACGGCTTGGACAACGCCACCCTGCGCAACCGTTACCTCGACCGCACCATCGGCAGCATCGGCACCTTCTGCCAGTTCGCCTTCCCCCTGGGCGGGGAGTGGGGCGGCATCGGCTTCCAGGCGGGCAACAGCAACTGGATGATCCAGGGCGGCCAGCGCTTCAAGAGCCAGCTCGGCCAGATCTCCATGACCGGCCCGGCCTTCACGACGCCGAACTACGACTGGTCCGCCGACGCCTTCGAGGGCGCCGAGCGCATCACCGACATCCTGCTGAGCTGGACCTTGCGCGACTTCGGCATCACCGACGTCGGCGCGGGCGGCATGTTTGAGTAGGGTGGGCGCCCGGGGCCCAACGCTCAGCCGACACTCCGTTCAGATCGACGCCGCGGCGGGGCGCGTCGAGAAGCGCCGCGTCGGCGCCCGGGGCTTCGGCTCCTTGGCGACGGAGGCCGAGGCACTCGATCGCCTCGCCGGGCTCCCCTGCGCGCCGCTCCGCCTGTCGTGGGACGGTGAGCGCCTGGTGACCCGCTTCGTGCCGGGGGTGACCCTGGCGCGCTTCTGGTTGGAGGCGCCGCTGCCCGCGCGCCAGCGCCTCGCCCTGGGGCTGGTCGACGCCGTCGCCGCGCTGCACAGCCGGGGCGTCGCCCACCGCGACCTCACGCCGCAGAACGTGCTCGTCACCCCCGACGGCGCGCCGGTCCTCCTCGACTTTGAGCTCGCCCGGATGCCCGGCCACGCCCACGAGGGCGGCGCCCCGAGCGTCGCGGCCCCGGAGCTGCGCTGGCTGCCCCACCCCGCGCTCCTCGACCGCCGTGTGGACCTCTACGCCTTGGGGGTGCTCTTGGGGCGCCTGCTCCGCGACGTCCTGCCGCCGGGCGCCGCCGACCCCAACGAGCGCCTCGCCGAGCGCCTGCTCGGCGCCGAGGCCCCGACGAGCGGCCTCGCCCGCTGGATCTTCGCCTTGACCGCGCCGCGCCGGGAGGACCGCCCCCTCGACCTCCAGGCGCTCCGCCGCGCCCTGGAGGGTGACCCGACCCCGCCGCGCCCTGGGGGCCTCGCTCCGGTCCCCGACGCCCTCGCCGCGGTCCTCCACGGGCGCGCCGACGCCGTGGCCGACACGCTCCGGGCCCTCGTGCCCCTCGACGGCCTCAGCGCCGACGTCCCCGAGGGCGCCTGGGCGGCCTGGGCGCGGAGCCTCGA
>JAKLKD010000107.1 GCA_023150845.1 Myxococcota bacterium
GTGGGTGTAGGAGGTGCCCGAGCCGAACTCGACGGCCTCACCGCCGTTGGGGGCGCCGCCGCTGCCGTTGCCGTTGCCGCAGTCGCCGCCCGCGCCACCGCCGCCGCCGCCGCCCACGGCGTCACCGCCGTCAGGGCCGGTGCTAGAGCCCGAGTCGAGGCCGTCCCCGCCCGAGGCGTCCAGGGTGCCGCCGATAGAGACGGTGTCGGCGATGATCACCAGGGGCTCGTCGCCGGTCACGCGTAAGGTCGCGCCAGGGGAGATGGTGAAGGACGTAAAGGTCCAGACCCCGCCCTCGATCGTGTCGCTGCCGGTCGTCAGCGCGTAGGCGCCATCGGAGCCGTCGCCGCACACACACTCCACCACGCTGGCGTCGCCGTCGTCGCAGTCCTCAGCGTTGTCGGCGTAGCCCGTGGGCAGCGCGCAGGCGAAGGTCGTGCTGCCCTCGTCCCCGGAGCCGTCGTTGTCGGCGTCAAGGTACCAGGTGGAGGCGGTGCTCAGGTCGAGGTCGGGATCGGCGTCGTCGGTGAGGCCGTCGCAGTTGTTGTCGAGGCCGTCGCAGACCTCAAGACCGTCCGGGGAGATCGTCTCGTCGGTGTCGTCGCAGTCCGAGGCGTCGGCGACCGCGTCGTCGGGCTGTGTACAGGCGAGCTGGGGCGCGGCGGGGTCGCCGTAGCCGTCGAGGTCGGCGTCGGTGTACCACTCCGAGGCGTCCACGGCGTCCTCCTCGTCGGTGAGGCCGTCGCAGTCCTCGTCGCCGCCGCCGCAGAGCTCATCCGCGCCGGGGTTCACGGCCGGATCGCCGTCGTCGCAGTCATCCCCGGTGGTCACGGCGCCCGAGGGCGCGTCGCAGGCGGTGACGCTCGCCGAGGGGTCGCCGTAGCCGTCGGCGTCGGCGTCGGTGTAGAAGGTGGCGCCGGTCGTCGTGTCGAGGGAGTCGTCGTCGGCGTCTACGAGGCCGTCGCAGTCGTTGTCGAGGCCGTCGCAGGCCTCCACGGCGCCCTCGTTCACCGCGGGGTCGTTGTCGTCGCAGTCGGCGTCGCCGACGAATCCGTCCGCGTCGGCGTCGATCACGCCTTCGCCGGTGTCATCGGTGGGCGCGTCGTCTTTGCAGCCGAGGGGGAGGGTGAACAGGAGGGTCAGAAAGAGCAGCTGCCGAGTCATTGGCGCTCCTTAGGAGTGGGTCCTAAGGAGCTTACTGGACTTTTCTCGCCCTTGTCACCGCCAATTGGCGACTTGGCCCGCCCGCGGACGCTCAGCCCGTGGCCTTGGGCACGTTCAACAGCCGCTCCAGCACCCCGCGGTTGCCCTGAATGGCCGTGGTCTGGAGGTACAGATCGAGTCCGCGCAGGCCGCCGAGCTCGGCGCCGCCGCCCGCCCGGCCGGGCCCGCCGTGGTTGAGCTGGGGCAGCACCATGCCGTGGGGCGTGGCCTGATCGGCGACCTTCTTGTCGACGGTGAGCACGCGGCCGTTGTAAGGCGTGAGCTCCAGGAGCACTTCAGCCAAGAAGTCGCGGTCGTCCGTGGCGACGCTCGTGGCCAAGGAGCCCTCCCCCAACGCGACGATCTGCGCGGCCTGGGCGGCGGTGCCGTCGTAGGGGAGCACGGTGCACACCGGCCCGAAGACCTCGTGGCGGTGCACGTTCGGGGCGTTCAGGCTGTCCCGGGCGCGCAGCACCACGGGCGCGGCGTAAGCGCCTTTGCCTTCGGGGGCGCCGACGCCGTTCATCGGTGCCGCGGAGCCGAAGACGATCTCCGCGTCTTGGCTCAGGAGCGCCACGCCCGCCCGGTAGTCGTTGAGCTGGGAGAGGGTGGTGAGGGGGCCCATGGTCACCGTGGGGTCGGCGGGGTTGCCCACGACGACCCGGGAGAGGCCCTCGCTGAGATCCTCAATCACGGCGTCTACGAGGGCCTCGGGCACGAGCACCCGGCGGATGGCCGTACACTTCTGGCCGGCCTTCTGGGTCATCTCGAGCTGCACGGCGCGCACGAACCAGTTGTAGACGTCATCGCCGCGCTCTACGTCGGGGCCGAGCACGGCGGCGTTGAGGCTGTCGGCCTCGACGTTCACCGCGGCGCTGCGCTGGGTGTGGCCGTGCCCGCCCCGAAGGGTGGCCCCGGTGTCCGCCGAGCCGGTGAAGGCCAGCACGTCTTGGCCGCCGAGGTGGTCGAGGAGGTCGCCCGCCGAGCCCGAGATGAGCTGCAGGGCGCCCTCGGGCAAGATCTTGCCGTCGATGAGGATCTTCACCATCTCGTAGGTGAGCCAGGCCGTCGAGGTGGCGGGCTTGGTGATCACCGGCATCCCGGCGAGCCAGGCCACGGCGGCCTTCTCGAAGGTGCCCCAGGCGGGGAAGTTGAAGGCGTTGACGTGTACGGCGACGCCGCGCTTGGGCGCGCGGACGTGCAGGCCGACGAAGCGGGCGTTGGTGCGGGAGAGCACCTCGGTGTCGCCGTCGATGAGGTGGTGAACGTCGCCGAGGCCCTTGCCGACCGAGGCGTAGTAGGAGAGCGTCGCCGTGGCGCCGTCGACGTCAAACTTGGCGTCGCCGCGGGTGTTCCCGCCGTTGAGCTGGGCGACGTCGAGCAGGCGCTCGCGCTCGGCGTAGATCGCGCGGCTGGCCTCTTTGAGGAGCGCGGCGCGCTGGGCGAAGGTCATCGCGCGCAGGGCCGGGCCGCCGACCTCCCGGGCGTGCTTGACCGCGGCGGCGAAGTGAAGGCCCCGGGTGGAGGCCTCGGCCACGGGGGCCTCGGTGGCGGGGTCGATGAGCGTCGCGAAGGGCGCCTGACCCTCGAACCACGCGCCGTTGACGTAAGACTTGAGCCGGACCATGGGGAGCCTCCGAGCGGAGCGCACGCTTAACCTCTGCGCCGCGTGACTGCCTTCCCCCCGAGCGCAGGATACGAGGGGGTGATGTCCGATGGCCTCTCCACCACGCCTCTCCCCGAGCGGCTGCGCGCCTTGGCGGCGGCCTTGGGCGAGGGCCTCATGGAGCGTGACGAGGCGATCCACCTCGGCCTGCTCACGCTCATCGCCGGGGACAACCTGCTGCTCCTGGGCCCGCCGGGCACGGCCAAGAGCCTCATCGCCCGGCGCCTCACCGCGGCGGTGGCCGACGCCCGGCTCTTTCAGCACCTGCTCACGCCGTTCTCGACGCCGGAGGAGCTCTTCGGGCCGCTGTCGCTCTCGGCCCTGCGTGAGCGCGACGTGTACGAGCGCCGGGTCGAGGGCTTCTTGCCCGACGCCGAGCTCGCGTTCCTCGACGAGGTGTTCAAGGCGGGCTCGGCGATCCTCAACACGCTCTTGGGCCTGCTCAACGAGCGGCAGTTCGTGAACGGCGCCACGGTGCTCCAGGCGCCGCTCTTGGCCCTGGTCGGCGCGTCGAACGAGGTGCCCGAGGAGGAGGGGCTCCGGGCCCTCTACGACCGCTTCGCCCTGCGCCTCCAGGTGAGCCCGGTGGAGGACGAGACGAGCGCCCGGCGCCTCTTTCGGGAGGGGCGGGTGAGCCCGACGCCGCGCCTCTCTCCGGGCCTGGCCCTGAACCGCGCGGAGCTCCTCGCCGCCCGGGCCGAGGCCGAGGCCCTGCCGCTGAGCCCGGCCCTGGAGGAGCTTCTGGTGAGGCTCCGCCGCGCCTTGGCCGAGCGCTGCCGGGCGTCCGGAATGGCGGCCTACGTCTCGGATCGCCGCTGGCAGCGCCTCGCCGCATTGTGCCGGGCCTCGGCCCTCGTCGCGGGCCGGGCCGAGGCCGACCTCGCCGACGCTGAGCTCCTGCGCCACGGCCTCTGGGACGACCCCAACGACGCCGCCGCCCGCGCCGCGCTGCTCTGGGAGACATTCGCCGAGCCCGAGATCGCGCGCCTGAGCGTCGGGGCCGTGGCCCAGGCCGCCGAGGACGCCCAGGACCGCGCCCTCACCTGGCTCGACGCCCGCTTCGGCGCGCCGCTCCCGGCCCGGTACACCGCGAGCGCCGAGGGCCACGCCCCCTGGAGCTTCAACGAGGACGAGCTGGTCGGCGCCTTACGCGGGGAGCTCGGGGCGCTTTGCCGCGTCGCGCTCCTCTGGGATGAGGCCGGGGAGCGGCTCTGGCGCCTGCGCATCAACGCCCAGGGCGGGCTCTACACCCGCTGGGGCCAGGCGATCCGCCACGAGGACGAGCTGCGGCGCTTCGGCGCGCGGGCCGACACCCTGCAGGTCGAGCGCCCGGACGTGAGCCTGCGCCGGGAGGAGCCCCCGGGCCTGCTCCTCCGCTTTGAGTCCCTCGACGCCTTGGGCCGGGCGGAGATCGTCGCGGCGGTCGGGGAGGCGACGGCGGCGCTCCAGGCGCTCCGCGCCGCCTTGGAGGCCGCGCGCCTCGGCCCAGATCAGGGGCTCGGCCCCGCCGCGCGTCAGGCCCAGCGCGCCGGGCTCGCCCGGGCGGAGCTGCGGGCGCGCCAGGACCACGACACCTTGGCTGAGGTGATCGCCGCCGCCGAGGCGGGCGGTCGCGTCGTCTTGCCGGGCCGCCGCTCCAGCGCCCCGCGGCTCGACGAGGATGGCCCCCCGGCGCTCCTCCGCCTCCGCGCCATGGCGGGCTGATGGGCCGCCGAGGCTCTCTGTGACCGCCGCGCCCGAGGCGCCGCGTCGTGTATGGGCCTGGGCCCTGCGGATGACGGCCTTCGCGGTCCTGGGCATGATCGGGGTGAGCGCGGTGGCCCAGACGAGCCTGCCGGGAGACGCGGGCCTCGCCGCGGCGGTGCTCGGCCAGGGCCTCGTGTTCTTGGGCCTGGGGCTCTGGGCGCGGCCGAGCCTGGAGCTGGGGTCGCTCCGGCGCTGGCCGCTCCTGCTCCTCGGCCTGCCGATGGGGCTCCTCTCCGGCGCCGTCGGGGCCTGGGTGTCCGCGCGGCTCGGGGTTGAGGTCGAGGGCTGGGCGAGCCTGGGGCGCCTCGCGGCGGGGCCGACGTCGGCGTGGATCTTCGTCGCCGCCGTGCTGATCGCCCCGGTCGCTGAGGAGCTCCTGTTCCGCGGGGCCATCTTCGGCGCCTTGGCCCGGGCCGGAAGCGTCGGCCTGCCCGTGGTGGGCTCGGCGGCGCTGTTCGGCCTCGTGCACCTCACGCCGGGGCACGCCGCGGCGGCCTTCGTCTCGGGCCTCGGCCTCGGCTGGCTCCGGGCGGTCACCGGCTCCCTGTGGCCGGGGGTGGTGGCCCACGCCCTGAACAACCTCCTCTGGTGGTGGCTCGCCCGCTCTGGCGCCCCGCCCAGCCCGCCGCCGAGCCCAGAGATCCTTGCGCTCTGCGCCGCGGCCTGGGCTCTGGCGATCTGGCAATCCCCGACGGGATCGTCGGTGTGTGTCAAATCTGAACCCTTCTGACGGTTTTGTCAGAAAAAACTTGCGGACAGCGTCAGGTCTGTTCATGGTGAGGGTAGGGGATGAGTCCACATCCCCACCGGAGGACGAGGCCATGATCGGGATCCCTCTCGCTTGGGCATACGGACACGTCGCGGAGTGGGCCATCCATCGCTGGGTGCTGCACGGCGCTGGGAAGAAGCGGGGGGCGCCGTTCTCGTTCCACTTCCACGAGCACCACCGGGCGTCCCGCACGAACAACTTCGTCGATCCGGTGTACCAAGGCTCACCGTTCCAGTGGAACGCCGCGGGCAAAGAGACCTTGGCGCTCGGCCTGCTCACCTTGGCCCACATCCCCCTCGTGCCCATCGCGCCCTGGTTCACGGCGACCTTGTTCGCCTCAGGGGTGCAGTATTACCGGGTGCACAAACGCTCCCACCTCGACACCGACTGGGCCCGGGAGCATGTGCCTTGGCACTATGACCACCACATGGGCCCCGACCAGGACGCCAACTGGGGCGTGCGCTCCGACTGGGTGGATCGCCTCATGGGCACCCGTATGGAGTACGTCGGCACCGAGAAGGAGGCGAAGGACCGTCGCCGCCGCGAGCGCCGCGCCCAGCCCGCGCCCGCCCCTGAGGTGACGCCGGACGCGCCGCGCCGGGCGGCCTGAGGAGGGCCTCGGGAGAGGCGGCGCGATCCGCCTCCCCGCGGGGAGTACAATCCTGAGATGGCCCTCGTCGCAGGATGCTGGTTGGCCTGGATGGCCACGATCGCCCTCGCCGCGCCCCCGCCGGGGCGGATCGTCGTCGCGCGGTTTGGCCCCGAGGCGGGCCTGCCCAGCGCCCAGGTGCGGGCCTTGGCCTTGGGCCCGGACGGCCTGCTCTACGTCGGCGGCGAGGGCGGGGTGTGCCGCTTCGACGGCGCGCGCTGCGAGGCCGTGCCCCTGATCCCCGGCGAGGAGCCCCTCACCCAGCGCCTCGTGAACGTGGACGGGGTGGTCTACGCCCAGACCCGGGCGGGGCTGTGGCAGGTGGCGCCGGGGGCGCCGAGGCAGCTCACCACCCAAGGAGAGGCCCGGCCCAACGCCGGGATCAGCCCCGCCGCCGCTGGAGGCGTCTGGGTGGCGACAGGGGTGGAGCTGCTGCGGGTTCACGACGGCGCCGTGGTCGAGCGCCGGGACACCTTCGGGGTTGAGCCCTGGGCCGTCCTGGAGCGGGCGGGGACGCTCTACCTCGGGACCCCGGACGGGGCCTGGACGCTCGGAGACGAGGGCGTCACCCCCCTGGCGAACCTCGGCGTGCGCGCCTTCTTGGAGGACGGTGAGGGGCTCCTCGTCGCTCGTGAGGACGGCGTCTGGCGTTTGCTCCACGGCGCCTGGACGCTCGTGCGCGGCGACTGTTACGCCACCGACCTCACCCGGCGCCCAGACGGCCGGGCCGTGGCGTCTTGCGGCTCGGGGCTCGTCTGGGAGGAGGCCAGCGGCGAGTGGAGCCTCGCGACGCCGAAGGAGGGGCTCCCGGCGTCGATCCTCACCCGCGCGCTGGTCGATCAAGACGGCCTCATCTGGGCGGGCACCTTGGAGCACGGGCTCTTGCGGATCGACCAGACCGACCTGCGCCTCTGGGACGACGCCACAGGCATCAACCTGCGCCACGTCACCTCGCTCCTCCCGTACAACGGCGGCCTGATGGTCGGCACACGCGGCGGGCTGGGCTGGGTGAGCCCCGAGGGCGTCTTGCAGCCGCTCACCCTGAACGACGAGGTGCTGGAGGTGCGCCACCTCGCCAGCGCGCCCGATGGCGCTGTGCTCATCTTGCGGGGCCGCGAGGGGGTGCTGCGCTGGGACGGCGAGACGCTCACGGAGCTTCTGGCGCTGGACGAGGACGCTACGTGGGTGGGCGCGCGGCCGAACGGGGAGGTGGTCGTGCTCACGGATCGGGCGATGGTGCGCGCCCACCAGGGCGTCGTGCGCCGGGTGGAGCTGCCCGGCCGCGCCTTGGAGCACCTCGCCGCCTTGGACGACGCGGGCGCGGTGTACGTCATCATCGAGGACAAGCTCATCCGGGTCCACGATGAGGGCGTCACCGTCGTCGCCCAGTCGCCTGGGCGCTGCTCCTATGCGCCCTTGGCCATGCGCGGCGGGCGCCTGTACGCGGGCTGCGGCGACACCTTTTATCTCCTCGACGGCGCGGGCTGGCGCGCGGTTCAGCCCCTCGAGGCGGGCTCGATCTCGTCGATGGAGTCGCTCGGAGAGACGCTCTGGGTGACCACCACGAGCGCGCTCATCCAGCTCGGGCCGAGCCCCCGCCGCCTCTCCATCGACGACGGCCTGCCTTTCTTGAGCTTCATTCTCGGCGGGCCCATCAGCCGGGTTGGAGACTGGATCGTCGCGAGCACCGACAGCGGGCTACTCTTCTTGCGCGACACTCCACGGCCCGCGCCCCGACCCCTCGTCGCCCGGGTCGCCTCGCTGCACGTCGGCGATCGCCGCTTGCCAGGCTGGGAGGCGCTCGGCCCCGACGACACGCTCTTGCGGCTTCGCCTCGGCGTAGACAGCGTCATCGACCCGCGCCGGGTGCGGTATCGGTTTCGTCTGGACGATGGGGACTGGTCGGCGGAGTTCTCCGAGGATCTGCTCCACCTGCCGGGCCTGAGCCCCGGCGCGCACCGCCTGGAGCTTCAAGCGCGCCTCGGCGGCGGGCCCACGGGGGAGACGACGACGATCCGCTTCGCCTTGCCACCCCGCTGGCACCAGCGCCGGGACGTGCAGGCCCTCGCCGCGCTGGGACTCGCCTTGCTCCTCGCCGTCACCTGGCGTGAGCGCACCCGGCGGCTCACCGAGGAGCTGCGCCGCCTCACCGAACGAGAGGCGTTTCGAGAGGTCTTCGGGCGCTTCGTGACGCCCCAGGTCGCCGATGAGGCCCTCGCCGGGCGCCTGAGCCGCCAAGGGGAGCGCCGCGAGGTCACCGTGCTCATCGCCGATCTCCAGGGCTTCACCGGCCTCGCCGAGCGCCTCGACCCCCCGGCCTTGGTCGAGCTGCTCAACCACTGGCTCACCGAGATGGTCACGGAGATCGAGGCCGAGGGCGGCATGGTGAACAAGTTCGTCGGCGACGAGATCGTGGCGATCTTCGGCGCGCCCTTGCCCCAACCCGACCACGCCGACCGGGCCTTGGCCGCCGCCACGCGGATGCTCGCCGCCGGGGAGCGCCTGCGGACCACCCTGCGCCGCCCGGACGGCGTGGAGCTGCGGTTTGGGGTCGGGCTCAACAGCGGCGAGGTCATCGCGGGCTGCGTCGGGGCCGAGCGCCGCCTGGAGTACACCGTCATCGGCGACACGGTGAACGTCGCCGCCCGGGTGCAGGCCCTCACCCGCAGCGTCGGCAAGCCCGTGCTGCTCACCGAGGCCACCCGCGCCCGGCTGCGGTCGGCGGTGAGCTTAGGCGCCGAAGGGGAGCACAGCCTGCGGGGTCACCGCCAGAACATCGTCCTGTGGAGCCTCAGCGGCCCCGGCGCTGCTTGACCTCAAACTCGGCGGCGGCGATCTCGTCGAGCACGGCGTGGGTGTTCGCCCGGCGGGTCGAGTCGCGCCACTTGCCGGTGAGCTGGGAGTCGGGGAAGAGCTTCGCCCGCTCGTAGAGGCCCCACATCTCTTGGCCGTAGCGGGTCTCGGCGATGCCCGGGGCAAAACGCGCCAAGAAGTTCGTGATGTTCGTGACGTCCCGGATGAGCAGCTCCCGCGCGCTCTGGTTGTGCGCGGCGTTGATCGCCTGGGGCAGGTCGATGATCATCGGGCCGTCCCAGGCCATGAGCACGTTGTACTCGCTTAGATCGCCGTGAATCACCCCAGCGCAGAGCATCATCACGACCTGGCGCATGAGGAGCTCGTGCACGTCCCAGGCCTCACGCGGGGTGAAGTCGCAGTCCACGAGGCGCGGCGCGGGCCAGCCCTCGGGGTTGAGCACGACCTCCATGAGCAGCACGCCCTCGTAGAAGTGCAGGGCCTTGGGCACCCGCACCCCGGCGGCGCCGAGGCGGTAGAGGGCGTCCACCTCGGCGGACTGCCAGGCGGCCTCCTCTTGTTCACGGCCGAACTTGGACCCGCGCTCCATCGCCCGGCGGCTGCGGCTGTTGCGCACCTGGCGGCCCTCGGTGTACGCGGCGCGCTGGCGGAAGCTGCGGCGCTCAGCCTCTTTGTAGACCTTGGCGACCATGACGTCTTTGTGGTCACGGACGACGTACACCGCGGCCTCTTTACCGCTCATGAGCGGCCGAATGACCTCAACGATGAGGCCCTCCTCAAGGAGCGGCAGCAAGCGGGGGGGGATCTTCATGGTCACCTGTGGGATATCGCGATCCGTGCCCGGATGTCGAGACTAGATGCGTGTCTGTGGCCGCTTCGCCCTTCCTGGCCGCACGTTCATAGAGTATGAGGTGGGGCATGTCTTCACTGCTTCCGCTGGCCTTGTTGCTCGGATGTGGCGCGTTTCCTGGTCTGGAGGCAGCGCCAGGGGAGCGGATCGCCACGACCTTGAGCGTGAGCTGGCGGGGCGAGCCGGGTCAAGAGGCCTGGGTGGATTACGGCGTCGGGGAGCTCACCCACCGCGCCCCGGCGCGCTTCGCGGACGGCCAGTACTTCGCCACCCTCGTCGGTTTCCCGGCGCTCACCGAGGTGAGCTATCGCCCCGGGCACCGGGTCGGCGATGAGGACGTCTTCGGTGACCTCTCCACCGAGATCGTCGGCCTGCCGCCGGCCGGGCTGCCCGCCTTCACGGCCCTCGCCGGGGAGTGGACCGGCGCCAGCGACGAGCTGATCCTCACGACCACCATCGGCCAGGAGGGCGGCAACGTCATCCTCCTGAACACCGACGGCGACGTCATCTGGTACGTCACCTTTCCTTCACGATTTGCCCCGGTCCACGCCGAGCCCACCCGCGACGGCGACGGCATCATCTACAACTTCGTCGTGCGCGAGGACGACGCCGAGGCCGGTCTGTGCCAGGTGGAGGTCAGCGGCGCCGAGCGCTTCTGCGTCACCGTGCCCAACAGCCACCACAGCTTCGCCCAGCTCCCCGGCGAGCGTTACGCGATGCTCGTCGCCGACAGCCGCCGCGTCGGCGACACCTTGGTCGAGGGCGACTCGCTCCTGGAGGTAGACTCCTCTGGCGAGCGCGGCGTCTTGTACAGCGCGTGGGACCACCTCACCTGGGATCCCGAGGCCCAGCCCGCGACGGACGGCTACGCCGAGTGGACCCACGCCAACGGCGTCTTTTACGATGAGGCCGACGACACGGTGCTCGTGTCGATGCGAAACCTCAGCGCCGTCAGCCAGATAGACCTCAAGACCAACGAGGTCCTCGCCGTGTATGGCGGCACGGACGGTTGGGGTTTCCCGCTGCCCAGCGACACCTTCATCTACGCCCACGGCCCGGCGTTCACCGCGGACGGTGACCTGCTCATCTTCGACAACCAGGACGTCCGTGAGCGCGCCCCGTCCCGGGTGATGCGTTACCGCCGGAACACCGAGCTGCAGCGGCTTGAGCCCAACTACGTCTACTACCCCGACGACGGCCGCAGCGTCTCGGTGCTCGGCAGCGTCTATGAGCTCGACGACGGCGACCTCATGACGAGCTGGGGCTCGTCGGGTGAGCTCCTCCGGCTGAGCCCAGACGCCGAGCTCCTCTGGGGCCTCGGCTCCTCGGTCGGCTTCATCTTGGGCGCGGCCCAGGTGATGCCGCCGATTCACCCGCGGATCGAAGACCTCGATTAACGCGCCCCTCGCCCCTCAGGGCGTGAGGCTGACCGTGCCCGCCTCGACGTCGATGACGACGCCGGCGGTGCTCCCGGTGACGGAGATGGCGCTGCCGCTGAGGTCGTAACGTTTGTCGTCCGCGCTGGGGCCGTCCCCGGTGAGGTCGTCGTAGACCAAGAACGCGACGTCACCGGCCTCGGCGGGGATGTTCAGCCGGAAGGCCCCCGGCGCGGGGAGGCCCACGGCCCGGAGCACCCGGGGCGGGTTCTGACCGGCGCGCACGGCGTCGATCTGGGCGCGTTTGCCGGAGAACCCGGCGTACCGCAGCTCCCCGTCGAGGGTCCAGGTCGCCTGGCTGATGTCTTGGGCGGGGCCCTCGCCGCCGGGCTTGGGCGGCTCCGCGCCTGCGCCCGCGCCAAGGCCGCCGTCACCAAAGGTGAAGTGGTCGCTGTAGACCGGCCTCGGCGCCCCGGTGCCTTCAGTCATCAGGGGCGCGCCGGTCTCGGCCCAAGGCCGCAGGGCCTCAGCGAGCTTCTCGGCGATCATCCCGTGGCCCTTGGCGGTGGGGTGCATCTCGTCCAAGAAGAGGTCCTGCTTGCCGAGGCCGCTCTTGTAGAACATCTCGGGCACGTCCACCAAGGGCGCGCCGTGGCGTTTGGCGGTCTCTCGCATCACGTCGCGGTAGAGCTGCCAGGCCGCGGGCTCGTCCCGGGGGCCCTTGAGGTCCTCCTCGTTGGAGAGCAGCACAAACACGACCTCGGCGCCCACCCGCCGCGCCATCTCGACGAGGCGGTCGAGGTTCGCGGCGTAGTCGTTCACCTCCACCCGGCGGCGGCCGATCTGTTTGCCGCTGCCCACCGTCCAGCCCACCTTTCGTGCCTCGGCGGCGGCCCCGGAGGCCACGGTGAGGCGGTAGTGCAGGAGGCGGTAAAACGCCGAGCCCTGGAACAGCCGGTGCATCCGCTGGGCGGAGCTGCCCTCGAAGGTGGTGTAGGCGGCGAGGAGCTCCTTATCGACGAAGGCGTCGAAGTTGTTGTCCGACCAGAGGTTCGCGATGACGAGCACGTCCGGCTCCAGGGCCAAGGCGCGCATCTCCAGCATGTTGATCGTCTGGTAGGTGGAGTAGCCGGGGATCGCGGCGTTCCAGCCCTCGATCTTCGCCTCGGCGCCGCCGAGCAGCTCAGCGGTCTTCGTGATGAAGACCTCGTCGTCCCGCACCCGGAAGCCGTAGACGCTGGAGTCGCCCGTAGCGAGCAGGCGGCGGACCCCGGCGGGCTTGGGCATGGCGGGCTCCTCGCCGCGCAGGCCCAAGGAGTTGATGTTCGCCGGGATGTTGTGCTCCACACGCACGCCCGGGGCCTGCTCCCAGAGCAGGTAGGGGTTGCCCTTGAGCGTCGGGGCGCCGTCGAGGGCCTGGGGCGGCGGCGCTTCAGCGGCGGCCAGCTCGGTCGAGAACAAGAGCCGCGCGCTGAGCTCCATGAGCCCGAAGAAGGCGGCGGTGATGAGGAGGCCCGCCGCGAGCTTCGGGGCGCGGCGGCCGCTTTCGTTGGCCATCTTGGCTGCTCCTATGGGCGCTTCTGCTTTTTACGCTCGCCCGCGCCGCTGGCGCCGCCGCTGGTGTTGCCGCCGCTGGTGTTGCCGCCGCCGGTGCTCTTCCCGGGCTCCTTCGCGGCCTTGGCCGTGGCCTCACCGCTCAACAAGAGCGCGTCGGCGACCCCTTGGGCCTGGGTGACCTTCGCCCGCAGCGCGAGGCCGCCGACGGAGGTGGCCTGGCCCACGGGCATCGACTGGGCCGCGGCGTCCTCGATGGCCCGCAGGATGAGGCTCTCGCCGAGCAGGGCCAAAGGATCGACCAAGGCCGCGCCCTGGCTGCGCTCCCCCTCCTCGACCTGTTTCGGCTGGAGCTTGAGCACCTGGTTCACGAGGTTGATCTCGCCGCGGATGATGTAGTCGCGCCACCAGCCCTTGCCCTTGAGGCGCCAGAGGCGCAGGCCCAAGGCGAACTCGCCGCCGTCCAGGTCGAGGGAGGTGGGCTCGGCCCAGACCTCCATGGAGATCTCGCCCATCTCAAAGGCGGCGCGGCGCGCGTGGTCGAGGAGCGTCGCCTCGGAGACGGCGACGGCCCAGCCTCCGGAGGGTGGGGTGGGCGGGGCGTAGAGCGGGCCGCCGTGGGCGGCGTCGGTGAGCAGCTCGACGAGCAAGGCGCCGCTCGCGCTGCGCACCCGGAGGTCGCGGAGGGGGAGGTCGTCGCCGCCGAAGGCGCCGAGGTTCAGCT
This sequence comes from Myxococcota bacterium, assembly GCA_023150845.1. Taxonomy (GTDB): domain Bacteria; phylum Myxococcota_A; class UBA796; order UBA796; family CAJQPC01; genus JADKFE01. The sequence continues at coordinate 13,352 of JAKLKD010000107.1, forward strand.
CCGGCGTCTCCCGGGCGAGGTCCGTGCCCCAGCTCTCCAGGCTGTCCTCCAGCGAGAAGCCGAGGCTGCCCGTCTGGTCCAAGGAGAACTCCAGGCGGTCAATCTTCGTGAGCCGGGCGAAGACGGCGCGGCCTTGGGCGTCTTCAGCGGGGCGCGTGCTCACCTGGAGGCTGCCGCGCAGGGACGCGGTGAAGGGCAGGGTCTTCGAGAAGCCCATCGCCTCCACCTTCGTCTTGCCCGTCAGCTTGCCGCTGAACCCGACGCACTGGGCGCAGCCGGCCACGTCGCTGAGCGTCAACGACGAGAGCGTCGCCTGGGGCGTGATCACGGCGAGCTTGGCGTCGAAGGGCGGGAGGTCCTTGATCGCGACCTCAAGGGCCTGGGCGAGCACGGACTGCACGAGCGGCTCGGAGAGCGCGACCACGGCCTCGGCGCTCCAGCCGTTCGGGGCGCCTGACGCGCGCTCCAGGCCATAGGCCTTGCGGGTCTCAAAGAGCTCGTGGACACCGGCGGCGCAGCCCGTGAGCGACAAGAGCGCCGCGAGCGCGAGAATCATCCGGGACATCATCACCTGCGCACAGGAGCGGGTTCAACGCCGACCATATCAGGCGGAGAGGACAATCGCCGCATTGACCTATGCCCGGCGCTTTGCTACACCCTCCCAGAGCCTATGAGGTGCGCATGGACGAGGTCTCTCTTGACGTTCTAGACAGCGGCACGATCCATGCGCGGGCCGAGGTCGGTCGGCAGCTCTGTAAGGTCGGCACCTTAGATCACCTGCCTCGGCTCTTGCGCGCGGCGCGTGAGGACGGCAGCCCCGGCGTGCGGCTCTACGCCGTCTGCGCCGTGGCCGACATCCTCTCCCGGCACCGCGTCGGCCCCAACGCCGCGCTGCTCACCGCCGAGGCCCGGGAGCGCCTCTTCGTCGAGGCCCGCGGCATCGACCCGGGCTTCAACGCCGGGGTGTTCTCCGTGCTGGCGAACCTCGGCCTGCCCCTCGCCGCCCGGCGGATCCTCGTCGGGGTCCGCGATCCCCGCCTCGACGTGCGCACCGGGGCCTTGGTGGGCCTCACCCGCTACCTCACCTCGGCGGACGGCGCGGCGGACCTCGCCACCCGCGCCGAGCTCGTCGCCATGCTGGAGGACGCCCGGGTGCGCCCCGACGCCTTGGCGCGGGTCGCCCGCCTCGCCGCGCGCTGCGGCTGGCAAGAGGCCCGCAAGCCCATCGAGCGCCTCATGGGCCGCGAAGATCAGGTCTCCGAGGCCGCCCAGCAGGCCTTGGAGTGGCTGAGCGCCGCGGCGGACGTCGCGCCGATCTTCGGGGTGTGGGTGAGCGACGGCCGCGACGCCACGGAGGTCCGCCCGGCCTTGGGCGCGCTCTCGGCCCTCGTCATCAGCCGCGACCAGCTCATCGAGATCAGCGGCACGACGGCCAAAGCCACGGCCCTCACCCGGGTGGAGCCGACGCGCCTCGTGCTCAAAGGCGGCGCCACCTTGGACCTGCGGCGCATGTTTTTGCCCGCCCCGGAGACCGAGCGCGAGGGCCCGGCCCTGCAGCTCCGCGACATCACCTGGTTCGCGGCCACGACCGCCGAGACCCACGCCGCCATCGACATCCTCGTCGACGCGCACCCCGCCGTGAACCTGACCGCGGACACCCTCGCCGTCACCCGTGAGGCCGTCGGCGACGGCGCGGGAGGCCGCCGGGCCGTCGCCCAGCTCGACCTGCGCACGGGCCGCTACGCCGAGGCCAAAGAGGCCCTGGAGCAGCTCATCGAGGGCAAGCGCCCCACGCCGGAGCTCTGGCTGTGGCTGGGCATCGCCAAGGAGGCCCTCGGCGACGTCGAGGGCGCCCGGGCGGCCTGGCAAGAGGTCACCCAGCGCGCGACCAAACGTTCACCGGCCCTCGCCGACGCCCTGCGCCGCCTCGGCGCCACGGCCGAGCCGAGCTGAGCGGGCCCCGACGTCTACTCGTCGAGCAGGTACATGTGCCCGTCGTGCAGGCGGGCGCAGAAGGGCTCCACGTCGTCGAGCTCCTCAGCGTCGTCGAGGCCGAGGCGCGCGGCGAGGGTCGGCGCGCCCGGCGGCGGCGGGTCTGAAGGCTCGAAGGGGCCCGCCTCGACAGCGTCCAAGAGCGCGCTCATCGCGTAGAGCGCGGACGACTCCGGGTCGAGGCCGGGGAGGCTGCCGCCTTGGGCGAGGCGGGTGGCGAGGCCGGGCAGGTCGCCGCCTTCGCCGCTGCGCACCCAGCCGGTCAGCGTGAGCGCGACCCAGGCCGCGCCGCCGTCCAGGCGGGCGTAGGCGGCGGCGGCGAGGGGCTCCCCGGCGAGCTCCTCGGCGGCGGCGGCGAGGGCCCGGGGCTTCGACGAGGCCGGGCCGAGGTCAGCGAGGAGCTCTTCGACCTCCTCGGGATCCCGCTCGACGAGGCGCGCGGAGACCCGCTTGAGCGCGGCGGCGAGGGCAGGCCCGTCGCGACGGGTCAGGGCAGGCCAGGCCTCGCGGGCCAGGGGGAGGAGCTGCTCATCACAGGGGGCGCGGAGCCAGGGCATCATCACCTCAGTTGGGCTGTCCGGGTTATCCCATCCAGACCCCGTTGAGGAGACGCTGATGAGCCCACCCGACCGTTGGGTCCAGACGACCCTCTGGCACGACTCCGCCCGCCTGCGCGGCAACCCCTTGGGGGATCCCCACCTGCGTGAGGTGGTGATCCTGCACCCGCCCGGCCTCGATCCCGCGGCGCCTTGCCCGGCGGCCTTGGCCTTGGCGGGCTTCACCGGGGGGATCTTCTCCTTCCTCAACCGCCGCTGGCGCGAAGAGAGCCTGCCCGAGCGCCTCCAGCGCCTCACCGAGGCCGGGATGCCGCCCCTGCGGGTGGTGATCCCCGATCCGCTCACCCGCTTAGGCGGCGGTCAGTTCTTGGACTCGGCGGGGACCGGCGACTACGCGAGCTGGCTCGTGGAGGAGCTCATGCCCGCCGTCGAGGCCTTGCACCCCACCGCGGCGGCGGGCGCCCCGCGCTGGGGGGTCTTCGGCAAGTCCTCCGGCGGCTACGGCGCGCTCATGCTGCCCACGCTCTTCCCCGGGCGCTTCTTGGCCGCCGCCGCGCACTCCCCGGACGCGGCCTTTGAGGTGGCTTACCCGCCGGACTTCCCCTCCGCCGTCGAGGCCATCCGCGACGCCGGGGGGGTCGCGGCCTGGCTCGCGGCCTTTGAGGCGGGGAGCGGCCTCAAGGGCCCCGATCACGCCGTGCTCAACCTCCTCGGGATGTCGCTCGTCTACTCTCCCGAGCCCGGCGCCGCGCCGCTCCCTTGCGCCTTGCCCGTGGACCTGGAGACCGGCGAGCTCCTCCCCGAGGTCTTTGAGCGCTGGCTTGACCACGACCCCGCCCGCGCCATGCCGCGCCGCCCCGAGGGCGCCCAGGCGCTCAAGCTCCTCTGGCTCGACGCCGGGCGTCGCGATGAGTTCCGGCTGCAGATCGGCGCCCGCCGTGTGCGCCGCGCCCTTGATCCCCTAGGGATCGCGCTTCGTTACGAAGAGCACAAAGGTGGGCACTTCACGCTGAATGATCGCCTTGATCTGAGCATCCCGGCCCTCGCCGCGGCCCTGTGGGGGGCTTGATCCGTCCGGGAGCTGATCTTGATCTCGGCGGACCCCCCGCGCGTCGATCTATGTTCACCTTGATGCTTGCGCTCCTCCTCACACTTCTGGCATGCTCACCCGTTTCGGACGAGGTCACCTTCGCCGAGGACGACACCGCCGTAGACACGGGCGCGGCCACCTCCCTCGCGCAGGACTCCGGCGCCGCCTGGTGCCTCACCGTCGAGGACGCCTCCTTGGCGACCTTCGGTTACCCCGGCGACCACGCCGAGCCCGCGAGCGGTGTGGAGATCTTCGTCGCCGCTGAAGGCGCCGACTTCTCCGAGCTGGAGGGCGAAGAGGCCCTCGACCTCCCCGGGCAGTTCTCCGTCGGGCTTCGCGCCGTGGCGGGGGAGCGCTGGGCCCAGGTCACCACGCCGCTGTTCACCATCACTGAAGACGCGCTGGTCTTCACCCAGCTCAGCGAGGCGGACCACCGGGGCGTCGAGCTCGTCGTGGAGCTCCTCGCCGCGAACGGTGAGCTGCTCGGCCAGGGCCGCGTGCCGGCCTTGACCGGCGGCTACATCCCCGCGATGCCCAGCGACGGCGGCGAAGACAGCGACAGCCTCGACGAGGAGGAGACCGCCTCGAAGGCCAACACCGGCAACGGCGGCACCACCTCGACCCAGTCCAGCGCGGGCGTGTTCTCGCCCCAGCAGCTCGACCTCAGCGCGTGGCGAGGCCAGTCGGCCCGCCTGCGCTTCTCTCAGCGCAGCGTCATGGAGCGCGTCGCGTTCTTCACGCTCCTCGACGATCTCTGCCACCAGGCGCCCTCCGCTGAGGCCGCCGTGGTGCCCCTGACCGCGCGCTGAGCCGCGGCCAGGGTCAGGTCCATCAGACCGCGCGGGCGACGACCCGGCGCACCGGCACGTTCGACACGAGCGCGATCTCGCCGTTGCTGCGCTCGAGCTTGAAGTCCACAGAGTCCCGGTCAATCTCGACGTAGCGGCCGATCACCTCGATGATCTCCGCCTTCATAGAGTCGAGCTGCGCGGGGCTCAGGTCCACCTGGTCGTGGACGAGCAGCAGCTTGAGCCGCGCCTTGGCGTCATCCTTGGAGCCCAGACGGCTCCCGAAAACCCGGTTGATGAGCTCCATCATCACACACCTGCCTTGGCCGAGAGGCCCATCCAGCGCTTGACGTTCTCCCAGAAACCGACGGGCTGAAGCGCGACGAAGGGCACGTCGGCCTCACCAGACACCCGGCGGGCGATGCGGCGGTAGGCCTCGCCGACGACGGAGGTGTCGTCGAAGGCCACAGGCGCGCCGCGGTTCGCCGAGACGATGATGTCCTCGTGGTCCGGCACGACCCCGATGAGGGGGATGGCGAGGATCTCGAGGATGTCGTCCTTGTTGAGCATGTCGCCGCGGTCCACCATCTTCTGGCGGAAGCGGTTGATGATCAGGCGGGGCTCGGGGAGCTCAGCGGCCTCGACGAGCCCGATGATGCGGTCGGCGTCGCGGATCGCCGAGACCTCGGGGGTCGTGACGATGATGGCCTTGTCGGCCCCGGCGATGGAGTTCTTGAAGCCCTGCTCGATGCCCGCGGGGCAGTCGATCACGACGTAGTCGAACTCCGCCTTGAGCTGCTCGACGAGCTTGCGCATCTGGTCGGGGTTCACCGCCGACTTGTCCCGGGTCTGGGCCGCGGGCAGCAAGAAGAGGTTCTCCAGGCGCTTGTCCCGGATGAGGGCCTGCTTGAGCCGGCACTCGCCCTCGATGACGTGCACGAGGTCGTAGACGATCCGGTTCTCAAGGCCGAGGATCACGTCGAGGTTCCGCAGCCCGATGTCTGCGTCCACCACGGCGACCTTGTGGCCCATCATGGCGAGGGAGACGGACAGGTTGGCAGACGTGGTCGTCTTGCCGACTCCACCCTTTCCCGAGGTGATGACGATGCACTCGCTCATAGCTCTGCTCCTCTGTTCGCTCAGCGTCTGCTTCAGCTCTGCCCAGGGTTGCGTGGCAGGCGTCCCGCGTAGGGTTCGATGGTGATCTCGGCGCCGTTCACCCAGGCGATCTCCGGGGCGTGGCCATAACGGACGTTCGTGGCGGGCCGCGCCGCGGGGAAGGCGATCTTCCGGCCGATGCGGAGCTGCGGCGCGCGCAGGTCAAAGCTCAGGATGATCGCCGACTCGTCGCCCCGGGCCCCGGCGTGGACCGTGCCCTTGAGCGCCCCGAAGACGTGCACGTTGCCGACGGCGATGATCTCGGCGCCGGGGTTCACGTCGCCATAGACCAAGACGTCGCCGGAGTACCGCACGACCTGGCCCGAGCGCAGGCCGCGGTCGATGCAGAGGGTGCGGCGGCCCATGGGCTCGGCGGGGGCGGCCTCCTCGGCGTCGCCTTCACACTCCAGCACCTCGTCGTCGGTCTTGGGCGCGCTCGACGGGCTCGGCTCGGCGGGGCTGGCCTCGGCCTTCGCGGCGGGGGCCGTGGGCTGGGCGGGCTCGTCCTCGGTGGGCGGCTCGTCGAGATCCATCGCCCGGCGCGTCCAGATGCGGAGCTTGAGCTCCCGCTCGGCGTAGCGCTGGAGGTTCTCCGGCGTGCAGTAGAGCCCCGTCGCGGTGACGCCGAACTCGTCCTTGAGCACGTGGATCAGCCGCCGCAGGTCGAAGAGCTCGATGGTGCGGGCCCGCAGGTCCAGCCGCGCGTCCATGCCCCGGAAACGGTCGGGGCTCGCAGAGAAGGTGTCACGGACCGCCTGACGCAGCGCCTCAAAAGACGCGGACGGGTCAAGCTCCAGGACGAGCACACCGTCGAGGGCGTGCAACAGCAGCGCGCCCCCGGAAGGGGGGATCTTCTCAGCGGGGAGGGTCATGGGACAGCCGGAGGGGAGGGCGCGCCGAGGGGGAGGGGGAGCTCCCAGGACGTCGGCGCGGGGAGGGGCGTGAAGGGAGACTTCACGCTGATTGGCTGTCTACCATGACTTCATGTAGTAGCGCAATAAAAATCTTGTCGTGTCAACACTTCGCGAGCGCGGAGGCGACGATCAGAAGGTCGCTGGGCGGATCGTCACCGCGTCGTAGGCGTCCCAAGAGTCATACGCCACGATATCGACCTCATACCCGCCGTAGTAGCAGTCCAGCATCGTGGAGTACTGGAGCCAGTCGGAGAACCAG
>JAKLKD010000108.1 GCA_023150845.1 Myxococcota bacterium
ATCGCCGTCCGACAGAGTCCGGCCGTCTCAGTAGGCGTTGAACAAGTACCTCATACCGGACTTCTCGTTCCTCCATACCGATCATATGGCCCTCGTCAAAGATCACAAGTCCGACGTCATCTAGAAGCTTCGGCTCACTCCGCAAAGCAAAGTCCAACTTTTCGGGCGTAGCGATTACAATCGAATCGTTGCGAAGCGATGATCTGTCGTAGTTTGTTGCACCCGACGCCCCATACATAGATGATACGCGGATATTCAGGGGTCCGAATGTCCGCCGCAGAGTCCGCTCAACTTGTGCCGACAGAGCGCGAAGTGGTGTGACGTACACGACACGCTTCCCAAGAGACAGTGCGCGTAGGATGGCCAGTTCGGCCACACGAGTCTTACCTGCGCTTGTCGGCATGGACACGACAAGGTCATCAGACTCATTGATAGCTCGCGCCGCTGCTTCCTCTTGGGACGGCCAAAGTTCAACCTCAGATACGTCCCGCAGCGAGAGCATTATCAGAAACCTGCGCCTCATGGCATTCCAATTGCTGTCGCCATCGATTTCTGGAAGCAGTTTGTGTAGAGAATGGGCCCATAGGTCGTGGATAAGATGCCGTGCTATCAAATGACTCCACCAAAACAGAGGATGATTCCACTCCTGAGCGATCCGAGTGCCCTTCGCCAGTAGTTCCTGAGCGAGTCCAATGGAACCGACGTCACCGACCTTAAGGCCAAATTCTGCCGCAGACATCGCTTTCAGGAAGTTGCTGGTGAGGCTCACCCTTATCAACTCGTCGGATGGATCCTCAACTTCTTCCGTTGCGTCTGCCTGCACATGGGCTTCCTCCGGCAGCCTTACGCTGCGGAGCCAAACAGTGGCGTCGTTCGTCACATTGGCGAGTTGGTGGCGCATTAACCAGCAAAGTGCCCGCTCTGTGGGCGACAGGTTGAGGCGATCAAGGTCACCTCCAATGAGGCAGTATGCGCGAGCACTGTAGCGGGCGATGTGGTAGGCACTACCTGCGAGTACTGTATCTAGTCCGCGGAAGGGGTCACTCTGATCGCCCCTTCGCACTATGGCTTCAAGTGCCTCACCAGCATGCAACAGGGCCCGCTGAAGAAGTTCCAAGTTGCCGCCCAGATCCCGCAAGCGAAGTGACAGATACAGGAGGGTGGTTCCATATCCTCGCAGATCGTCGCTTAGGGACTCAACAAAGTTAGGGGCCTCGGGAGGAAGTTGGCCATCCCGCCATATGAGGCCACGAGCAAGACCACGGGCGACCAAATATCCACGAAACCCTGGCTCAATCAGGGCGGTGATTCGACGCTCGAGGTCCGACGCAGTCTCAGACATGGGACACAGCCTCGTAGATTTCTTTTATAAACTGTTGATGGTTCGATAGCACGAGGTTGACCATGCGTCGCGGTATCGGGCTTGCAGCCGTTGATAGGTGTGTTCGCATTATGGGCTCGCAATCGTTGCCTGTGAGCAGGAAGATCATATGTTCTAGTTGCCCAACTTGTAGGCCGTTCAGGCCAGCCAGCTCGAATTTCAGCGCGAGGTCATCCTGGCGTTGCTGTCGGAGGCGATCAGCTACGAAGACCATGCTGTGAGGTGTGGGCTGCCCGCCGTCGCGCCTCAACGCACTATAGGCAGTAGCGATCGGACGAGCACTCATGACATCGGCGCTCTTCGACTCGCCCTTGATGAACCGAGGCTGGGGTTGCGTGGTATCAATGCCGATGAAGTCGTCCCCCCGCAAGGACATGTTGCGACCGTCCGTCCAGCGGAGACGGCGGATTGGCACACGGAAGCTCGTCAGGAATTCCAATGCACATACAGCAAAAATTTCGCCCAGATTGCCCGATCTTGCGCGCTTCGCCATCGGAAAGAGAACCTGCTGCAACCGCGCAGTCTCTCGGTATCCCAGATCGATCAGTCGACTGATTGTGGTGGCTGGATCAGTGTAGCTAACACGTACCTCTGCCACTATTCGGCTACGGACGTCGGCACCGTACTTCTTCTCCTTGAACACGACGAGGAAGTGTGATCCAACAGTTTCGTCTCTGTCGAGCTGGGCAATCTCGGAGAGAAGTAGGGCAGATGGTGTGGGCGTCGGTGGCATCATCTACTCCAAATTGTCGCGACGTTAAGCATCTAAGTACCTTGCATAGCAAGGAGGTCGTAGTCATACCACGTCGTTCCCCGCTTCCCCTCGCAGTCCAGCGTGTAGTCCCCGGCCTCGGGCACGGTGAAGCTGCCCATGACCGTGAGGTACATCTTCCAGTAGGGGTTCTCGTCCACCTCGTAGCTATTGCTCGACGTGGTCCAGCTCCCGTCGGCGCTGGTCAAGGTGAGGCGCAGGCTGGGCGTGTCCTCATAGGAGTGGGCGATGCACCATGCGAGGATGGGCTCGGTGGTGGTGACGCCGATGTCCAGACCGGCGCCGAGGGCGCTGAAGTCGGTGCCCTTGCCGCCGGAGCCGTCGCTGTCGGTGCTGAGCGACCAGATGTGGTTGCCCATGGCGTCCTCGATCTCGTCCACGCGCCCGGTGAGTGCGTCGAAGGCGGTCTCCAGGTCAGTCAGATCGGTCTCGACGAGGGACAGGCGGGCGTCCAGCTCTTCGACGCCGGTGCCCGTGCCGGTGTTCGCCTCCACGTCGTCGAGGCGGGTCTCGGCGTCGTCCAGGCGCTGCTCCAGCTCGTCGCCGTGCGCCTGCTCGGCGTCCAGGCGCGTCTGGAGCGCGACGATCTGCGCGGCGAGGGCGTCGAGCTCGCTCTGCTCCACCAGGTCGGTGGAGCCGTCGGTGGTGGCCTGGGTCGAGCAGGCGGCGAGCGCGGGGATCAGCAGGAGCAGGCGCGGCACGGACCCTCCGATGGGGACAGGCTCGAAGTAACCGGCCAGCACGCAGCATCAAGGCCAGATCGCGTCGATCCTAAACGGCGTTGTTGAAGAGGCCCGACATCATGTTAAGCAGCCGCTCCCGATTCCGCCCGAAGAACCCCGCCATATACCCCGCGCTCACGCCAACCAGCGGGCTCAGCACCATGGCCTCCTCCAGCTCCTTCAAAAGCGCCTCAGCCTCATCATCCGGCCCCCTTACCCGCTGAAGCTCGGCCTGTACCCTTCGCAGCTCGGCGCGCGCGGCCTTGTGGTCGGTGTACTTGCGCTTGAGCGCATCCTGGGCCACCCGGAGCTGCCGCTCGAGCTTCGCGACGCGCCGGCTATCCTCGCCCTCCCTCACCGGCAGCGCGAGCAGCCGCGTCGCCAGGATCGCGATAGCGGGGAGCAGGTGCGCGGTCGCGGCACCGAGGTCTTCGCGAGCGACGATGTATTTCTCCGTATGCCCCGAACCAAGCCCGATATCGAGGTGGGTTAACTCATGAACGGCGACGCCATGCACGTAGGCGGCGATGGCGATCGGCCGCTCGCGGTGGGCCTTGATGATGGCGGCGAGCTTGTCGGGGTTGATGTAGATGACGGGCGGCTTGCCCTGGCGGCTCTCGGCCATGCCGGCGACCTCGTCGTCGAGCAGGAAGCCGGGGACGAAGCGGCGGCGCAAGCGGGCCTCGGCGCGGGTGGGGCTCAGGTTGGGCGCGGATTGGCGTGGCTGGGCTCGGAGGGGAGGGGGGCTCATTGTGTCGGGTTGGGCCGCGGGTGACGGGGCTGTGGCTCTGCGAAACACGACGGATAAGGGCCGTCGGCGACGTATCCCGAGGTCCGAGACGATGTGGCACAGACGTCTCTGAAGCGGGGGGCGAGTGAACGAAGTGCGTCTTCGTCCGCAGGAGCTGCCGCTCTCAATCGTCTCTCGGGTGCCCGCCGCTGGTCAGGGCCACGAACCCATCACCACCGCACCGCTAAGAGCGCCCGCGCCGCATCACGACAGCACCTCCCCCAGACGAGAACCCCCCGGCCCCATGAAGCCAGCGACCTCAGGCCGACACCCGCACCACATGGCTGTATGGGGCGCGCTGCCGCTCCTCAACGAGGCGGCTCGCCTCGCGCGGCGAGCGCCTCAACGGCCGCTGCGATCCTCCGTGCGCGTGTGTCCGCCCGTTTTGCGGTGTGGACCCCGTGGTAGATCGAGAAGAGCTCCGTTCGGCTGAGCTTTGTGAACTGCGCTTCGGCGGCCGGGGAGGCCTTTAGGGCGAGCATAAAATCCTCCGGGAAGACCATGTCCGCCGAGCCCGCGTACGCGCGCTCCCAACGCCCGTCCGCCTGCGCGGCGACGACCTGCGCCAGGCCCGGAGGCCTCATCAAGCCCTCCGCGATGAGGCGCTCGGCGTGCTCGCAGTTCTTCTTGGACCAGCCGGACTTTGGCCGACGAGGGGTCAGTCGCTGGAGAAATGACTCCTCGTCGAGTGACCGCCGCTGGCCGTCAATCCATCCCCAGGTGAGCGCGGCGATGACGCAGTCCTCCCAGGTCACGCTCGGGCGCAAGGTGTCCTTCTTGAAGAGGCGCACCCAGAGCTCGCTGGACGTGGCGTGGTGCTGCTCAAGCCACGACGTGAGCGCCTCACGCGACACGAAGGATTGAGGCTCAGAAGGGTTCATGGCTCAGGGGACCACCACGAGGATGAGGCTGGTGCTCAAGCTCGTCAGGAGAAAGAAGGGGCCGCTCACGGCGCTGTACCGGAACGGATGCGGCATGTTGGGGTTGATGGCCGTGTTTGTCATCGTCGCCACGATGTAACCGAGGCCGATGACCACGCCAAAGGTGAGCCCCTCGCCGACGGTGGTGATCTCGAGCGCCTTGAGCAGGAGCGCGCTCGTGAGGGAGGCGCTCCCCGCCGCTTAGGCCGCGAGGTCCTCCACCAGCTCGCCGTCCGGCGCGAGCCGCCACAGGCGCAGTCCCTTGAGCCAGCGCCCCGCCGCATGGCGCACCTCGGCGATCTCGGCGCGCCAAGCGGGCGCCCAGGCTGGCCGGTCATCGGGCGCGGCGATCACCGGCACCAGCTCGGGCACACCGCTCAGCGCCGGGGGCCGCGCCGCGCCGAGCAGCCCAACCCGCGACCTCTCCGCCGCCACGCCGCCAAGAACGGTGTTGAACCAGCCCGGCTGCTCATCGACGAGGGCCTGGAAACGCGCGGCGTGGCAAGCCGCCTGCCAAGCGGCGCGGGTGAGGCCCTTGGCGTCTTTTTTGACCTCGACGAGCAGGAGCTCACCCCGACGCCCCACTGCCACGAGGTCGAGCTTACGAGGCAGCTCCTCGCGCGCGGGCAGGCCTACGCTCGCCCGCAGCGTGGCCTCGAAGCGCTGCTGGTCGGGCGTGGATTCGAAGCCGAGGCGCGCCTCGCTGTCGAGGGCGAAGATCGAGGCGTCCTCGACCGCGAGCGGCCCGTACCGCCGCATGAGCCCCGCGTGGAGGACGGCCTCACCGTCTACGAAGCTCGGGAGCGTCTCTCTCGCCGCGCGCTCGACGTGGGCTTGGAGCGCCGTGGCCTCGGCCGCGAGCGAGGTTGGGGTCCAGGTCGTCGCGAACAGCGCTGGCGTCATCTCACGATAACGTGGGTCCGCGTGCAGGCGATAGGCGCCTCGTCCGGCGGGGCGCAGCTCCAGCGGGCTCGTGCGGCCGAGGTAGAGCTGGAGCCCGCCTTGCCGTCGCCCGCCGCGGTCCCGGCGGGTCTGGACGTGCGCCCCGGCGAGCGATCCGATCTCGGAGCGTAGCCAAGGCAACACCCAGCCCAGGGCGGCGTCAGGGAGGAGCAGATCGAGCAGCTCAGGCGGGACACGACGGTCGTAGTACATCGGCGTTCTGTACCACAGCGCCTTGAGCTCGGGGGGATCCGCGGAGCTCAACTCGCGGGATGTTGCAGGTCACGGAGCCTAACGCCACCTCAGGCCATACCTCAGGCCATACCTCAGGCCCCATGCTAAACCCCTCCGACCCCGCTCGGAGATCCCCGTGACCCCTCATCCTTGGCTCCACCCCGCCGCCTTCACCCCCGCCGCGCGCCTGGGCTGTGACCGCTGCGGCGGCGCGGGCTGGGTGGGCGAGGAGCTCAGGGCCTGCGCCTGCGTCGGGACCTGCCCACGCTGCGCCGGGGCCGGGTTCTTGGCCGGTGGCCTGGAGCTCTGCGCCTGCCGGGTGGCCACGGATCGGGTCGCTTTGCTCCGGGCCGCGGCTCTGCCGCGCCTCGTGGCGACCGGGCCGCTCCCCGGGGCCGCCCAGGCCTGGTTTGAGCGTTTTCGCCCCGAGGACGGCTGGCCTTGGCTCACCGTCGCCGGACCCTACGCCGGGGCCGTCGTCGCCGCCGTCGCGCGGCTCATCACCGGCGTCGGTGTGCCCACCCGGGTCGTGCCCGCCAGCCCGGTCCCCGACACGGCGCCGCTCCAGCGCCTCGTGCTCTGCGTCGGCGCCGAGGGCCTGGGCCCCGTGGAGGCCCGCCGCCTGCTCCGGCGCTGCGCTGAGGAGGGCCGCGTCCTGGTCTTGAGCTGTGAGGCCCCGCCGCTGGCCGCCGACGGCCCGGGTCTGGAGCGGAGCCTCGGAGAGGACGTCGCCCTGGAGCTCTGGGAGCGGGGAGAGGTGGTCGGCGAGGGGAGCTGAATCTTTGCACCCGATGCAAGGATAACTTGCTTCGGATCTCATTGTCTGCAATCCACCAGGGCGCCATACTCGGGGACGAACCGCGAGCGGCCCTCGCCCTGACGGAGCGACCCCGATGAGCACCTCGAACCTGTTCTTCTTCTTGTGCGCCCGCCGACACGCGGCGCGCCGCGGACTGGAGGCCTGATGGCTGAGCTTCACGGCGCTTGTCATTGTGGCGCGGTGCGTGTGACCCTCCCCGAGGCGGCCGTGGGGGTGGTCGTCTGTCACTGCGCGGACTGCCAGAAGCTCCACGGCGGCTCCTTCGCGCTCTTCGCCACCGACCGCGCGGCGGCGCGTTGGGAGGGGGAGGAGCACATCCGCTGGTACAGCTCCTCGGCGGCCAACGAGCGCAGCTTCTGCGCCCAGTGTGGCAGTCGCCTCGCCAAGCGCCCGGTCGAGGGCTCCCGCATCATGGTCTCCGCGGGCCTGTTTGACCTCGGCCTCAAACGCCGGGTGATCAAGAACCTCTGGGAAGAGCAGAAGCCCGCCTGGATCGAGGCCCAGCGCGTCGGCCCGATCTCCCCGCAGGACTTCGTCGCCTTGGCCCTCGCCGAGCCGATACAGTCCGAGGACGCCCAGTACGGCTACTCCACCCGCATGAGCTCGGGGAACCCCAAGCCGCCGGGGGTCATCGCGCTCACTTGGATCGCCGCCGCCGACCCCGCCGAGCGCGAGCGCATCCGCGCGCACTCCCGCCAGGCCACCCAGAGCTTCCTCGCCGAGCCCGGCTTCATCTCGATCGTCACCGGCTTCACCGGCCTGCGCGGCTTCACCGTGACGGCCTGGGAGGACGAGGCCTCGATGCAGCGCGCCCTCAGCGGCCCCCACCGCGTCGCGATGTTGGAGCTCTTCGGGGAACGGTTCGTCGCCGCGGTGTGGACGAGCGTGTGGACCCCGACCCGGATTAACCGCCTCTGGCTGCGCTGCGTGTCCTGCGGCGCCCTGGAGGATCTGAGCGACGATCACCGGGACTGCACACGGTGCCATGCACAATTGCCCGAGCGCCCCGCCTACTGGTGAGCCGAGCTGTCCCTCGGCGCGCTGAGTCAACTTCCACGAGCACAGGAGCCCCCATGAACATCACCGTCATCGGCGCCGGCCAGGTCGGCGGCGCCCTCGCCCTGCGCCTCGCCGACGCCGGCCACCAGGTCGTGCTGGCCGAGAGCAAGGAGGGCTCGGCGAGCCTCACCAAGACCCTCGCGCGGTCGAGCCGCCTCAGCGCCGCGCCCATCGAGGACGCCGTTGACGGCGCCGAGCTGGTGATCCTCGCGACGCCATATGGGGCCAACGCCTCGGTGATCGGCCCCCTCGCCGAGCGCCTCGTCGGCAAGGTGATCGTGGACTGCACGAACCCCGTCGGCCCCGGGCTCTCCCACGGCCTCAAGAGCGAGCGCTCGGGCAGCGAGGTGCTGCAGGCCCTCGTCCCCGGGGCGAGCGTGGTCAAGTCCTTCACGATCTACGGCTTCGAGAACCTGGAGGACCCGGAGTTCCCGGCCTACAACGTGAAGCCCACGATGATGTTCTGCGGCGACGACCTCACGGCGAAGGCCAAGGTGGCCCAGCTCATCACCGACTGCGGCTTTGAGCCCCTGGACGTGGGCGGCCTGGTCCAGGCCCTGCACCTCGAGCACATGACGCTCTTGTGGGTGCGGATGGTGCGGCTCAACGGCCACTCGCCGCGGCTCACCTGGGCGGCGCTGCGGCGCTGAGGGGCGGGCCGGGGTATACGGCGCCCCCGCACGGAGCGCCGATGCCCCAAGACCCCAAGGTAGACGCCTGGCTCGCTGGCCTGAACCACCCCCAGGCCGAGGTGATCGCCGAGCTGCGCCGCCTCGTGCTCGACGCCGATCCCCGCGTCTCCGAGGGGATCAAGTGGAACGCCGGGAGCTTCCGCGCCGCGGACTGGTTCGGCACCTTCCGCGTCGTCGGGCCCAAGGGGCCAGCCCCGGTGCAGCTCGTCCTGCACCGCGGGGTGAAGGCCCAGCCCGACGCGCCACGGCCTGAAGATCCCGCCGGGCTCTTGCGCTGGCAGGGCCCCGACCGGGCGGTCATCACCTTCGTGGACCTCAGCTTCGTCGCCGCCCACGCCGCCGCGCTCCAGACCCTCGTCCGGGCCTGGCTCGACGGTGACCCCCGGGCCTGACCAGCCCGCCCAGGGCGAGCGCCGCGCCCGATTTCGTGCTAGCAAGGACGCTGCTCGGCGCTCCACCTCCGGGGGCGCCTCGGGAGTCCTATGACCACTGCGACCATCATCTGGACCGAGATCGACGAGGCCCCCGCGCTGGCGACCTACTCGCTCTTGCCCATCGTCTCCGCCTTCACCCACGGCAACGGCGTGAACGTCGAGACCCGCGACATCTCCTTGTCCGGGCGCATCCTCGCGACCTTCCCCGACCGCCTGCGCCCCGAGCAGCAGATCGCCGACCACCTCGCCTGGATGGGGGAGCTGACCCTGCGCCCCGAGGCGAACATCATCAAGCTGCCGAACATCTCGGCGTCGATCCCCCAGCTCAAGGAGGCCATCCGTGAGCTCCAGGGCCAGGGCTACGACGTGCCCGACTACCCCGAGGCCCCGGCCACGGACGAGGAGCGCGCCACCGCCGCCCGCTACGCCAAGGTGCTCGGCAGCGCGGTGAACCCCGTGCTCCGCGAGGGCAACTCCGACCGTCGCTGCCCTCCCTCGGTGAAGTCCTTCTCCAAGAAGAACCCCCACCGCCTCGGCAAGTGGTCCCCCGAGAGCCGCTCCCAGGTCGCCCACATGCAGGGGGGCGACTTCTTCGGCAGCGAGCGCTCGGTCACCGTCGGGCAGGCCACGAAGGTCCGCTACGAGCACCACGCCGCCGACGGCGCGGTCACCGTGCTCAAGAAGGGCGTCGGCGTCACGGCCGGGGAGATCCTCGACAGCTCGGTGATGAGCGTCTCCGCCCTGCGCGCCTTCTACGCCAGCGCCATCCAGGACGCCAAGGACAAGGGCCTGCTGCTCTCCTTGCACCTCAAGGCGACCATGATGAAGGTCAGCGATCCGGTGCTCTTCGGCAACGCGGTCACGGTCTTCTTCGCTGAGGTGTTTGAGAAGCACGCCGCCACCTTCGCCGAGCTGGGCGTCAACCCCAACAACGGCCTCGGCGACCTCATCTCCCGCCTCGACAAGCTCCCCCCGGAGAAGCGCGCCGAGATCGAGGCCGACCTCCACGCCACCTACGCCCGCCGCCCGGCCCTGGCGATGGTGGACTCCGACAAGGGCATCACCAACCTGCATGTGCCCAACGACGTCATCATCGACGCCTCGATGCCAGTCGTCGTCCGCGACTCGGGCAAGATGTGGGGCCCCGACGGCAAGCTGCACGACACGATGGCGCTGGTGCCCGACCGCTGCTACGCGGGCATCTACCAGGCCGTGTTTGACGACTGCCGTATCAACGGCGCCTACGACCCGGCGACCATGGGCACCGTGCCCAACGTCGGCCTCATGGCCCAGAAGGCCGAGGAGTACGGCTCCCACGACAAGACCTTCATCGCTGGCGCCGCCGGGACTGTGCGGGTTGTGGACGAGACGACGGGCGCGGTGCTCATGGAGCAGTCTGTGTCCCAAGGCGACATCTTCCGCTCCTGCCAGACCCGCGACCTCCCCGTGCGCGACTGGGTGAAGCTCGCCGTGCGCCGCGCCCGGGCGACCGGCGCGACCACCGTGTTCTGGCTCGACGACGCCCGCGCCCACGACCACCAGCTCATCCAGAAGGTGAACGAGTACCTCAAGGAGCACGACACCGCGGGCCTCGACATCCGCATCTTGCCCCCCGTCGAGGCGATGAAGCTCTCCTTGGCGCGTATCCGCCAGGGTCTTGAGACCGTGTCTGTGACCGGCAACGTGCTCCGCGACTACCTCACCGACCTCTTCCCCATCTTGGAGATCGGCACCTCGGCGAAGATGTTGTCCATCGTGCCCCTGCTCGCGGGCGGCGGCCTGTTTGAGACGGGCGCGGGCGGCTCGGCCCCCAAACACGTCCAGCAGTTCCAGAAGGAGGGTTACCTGCGCTGGGACTCTCTGGGCGAGTTCTCGGCCCTGGGCGCCTCCTTGGAGCACATCGCGCTCACCAGCAACAACCCCCGGGCGGGCGTGCTCGCCAACACGCTGGACACCGCCATCGGCCGCTTCTTGGACAACAACAAGTCCCCGGCGCGTAAGGTGGGCGAGATCGACAACCGCGGCTCCCACTACTACCTCGCGCTCTACTGGGCCGAGGCCCTCGCCGCCCAGACCGACGACGCGGCCCTGGCCGCCCACTTCGCGCCGGTGGCGAAGGCCCTTGGCGAGAACGAGGCGCAGATCAACGCCGAGCTGCTCGCCGCCCAGGGCCGCCCCGTGGACCTCGGCGGGTACTACCACCCCGACCCGGCCAAGGCCGCCGCGGCGATGCGCCCGAGCGCCACGCTGAACGCCATCATTGATGGGTTGCGCGGCGCCTGAGCCGAGACTCCGGAGGCCCTCGGCGGCGACGCCGGGGGCCTTCTTTGTTTGTGGGGGCGCCGCTGAGGAGCGATGTGCGGGTTCGCGATAGGGCGAGGGAGGAGCGGGTCGTCCCCCCGGCTGGCCTCCTGTCGGAAGGCACCTCGGCCAGCAGCCTCCGGGAGTAGCGCGTCTCCTGATCGTCTTCCCCAGCGATGTCTCCACCGTGCTCTTCTTCAGCCAACACGGGCCGGTCTGGGACCGGGGCGTCTCGGGCTGGCTCGGAGCCCGGGTTGACGGTGGCTGAGCGCGTCCGCTATAGTAGGACAAGGAGGTCCCGTGTCAAAGCCCGACCGAGTAAGCGTCGCCGCAGAGCTGACTCAATACCACCTGCTCAACGATCCCGACATCGTGAGGGCCTTTTACGTCACCCGCGAGGGTGGTGATGCCGCTCTGGATCCTCTCAAGCTCCTCCAAGTGAGCCGCGCGGCCACGCCGGTTGGGGTCGTTCCTGTCTACTTCGGCGCATCCAAAGAGGTGCCTTACCCTGTGGTCGTCATCGAGCTCGCTGAGGAGGAGTACGCCGAGCTGCTCGCGGGCAACATGAAGCTCCCCGACGGCTGGGACCACTTCGCTGAGGTATTTCGGAGCGCGGCCTGACGTGGATTCGATCGCTTGCGCTGCCGCTTGGCGAACAGCCTACGCCCGTCAATCCTTGAGCGACTTTGTGGTGTTTGAGCATCTCTGCCTGATTGATGACATCCCAGAGTGTCAACGACTGCATTACCTACAGATGGCCTTAGAGAAGGCGGCGAAGGCGTTCTTCTGGTCAGGGTCAGGATCGAAGCAGGTGTTGTCCAAGGTCAACACGAGCCACGATGTCGTCGAGACGCATCTGCTCAAGCTATACATGCACTACCAAGCCCGGTTGAGGCGGGTAATCCCTGGCGCGTGGATGAGGGAGGTGAGGCTCTTCTGCCGGGAGATCGACCGGCTTGCGCCCGCGAACGACCGGCAGTTGAGGCCTGACAACTGCGAGTATCCTTGGCCTGTGCTTGACGCGACCGGGGAGGTAGAACGTATTTTATCGCCTCTTGATCATGAGTTCAGCACAAGCTCGCTGCGGAGGCGTCCCGGCCCCGTGAGAGACTTTCTCAAGGTGGTTCGGTCGAGCATTCAACAGATGGCCTCGACGAATGAGGCGGTTGAATAGCCTGGCGCACAGACCGCGCCCTGGATCAATCCGAAGTCGAGATCAACCAAACGTCGTAGACCAGGTCCGCGTGCGGCGGGATCTTGCCCTCATAGCTGCCGTACTTCTTGTAGCCGAGGTCTGAGGGCACCAACAGCCGCGCCCGCTCGCCCTCCTTCATCGTGAGCAGGCCGATCTCCAGGGCCTTCACCAGCTTGCCGTGGCCGACGGCCATCTGCACCGGGCGACCGGCCAGCGCCGTGGAGTCCACCATCTTGCCGTCGGCGGCGAGGTAGACGTTGAAGTGCAGCGCCACCATCGAGCCCACCTGGGGCGTCTTGCCGGTGCCCGGGGTCTGCACGATCTTCTTGAGGCCCTGGCGCAGCTCCTCTGGGGCGCCGTCCAGCGGCGGGATGCCGTCCGTGGGCATGGGCCAAGGGTACTTCTCGGCGAGGCCACGCTCGATGGGCCCGGGCTCACGGGCGGTCTGGGGGGCGCAGGCGAAGAGGGCGGCGAGGAGGAGAGACAGGAGCATCGGTACGGGCTATCGCAAGGACGCCGCCGCGGCCAGCCACCGGCGCGGGGCGACGGAGGAGCCGAGATGCTGCGCTTTCACGATCCGACCCTGGGCCTGGGCCTTGACCTCGGCCGCATGGGGCTCACCGACGCTGACCTCAACGATCCCGCTCTGGACCGCGCCGTCGCCGAGATGTCCGCCTTGGAGGCCGGGTCCATCGCCAACCCCGACGAGGGGCGGCAGGTCGGGCACTACTGGTTACGCGCCCCGGCCCTCGCGCCCCAGGAGGCCGCCGAGGCCATCCGGGCGTCTTGGGAGGCCCTGGACACGCTCAGCGCGACGCTCGGTGGGCGCTTCGACACGGCGCTCTTGGTGGGCATCGGCGGCTCGGCCTTGGGGCCGATGTTCTTGGCGGACGCGCTCGGCGTCGGCCCCGGCGGCCTGGCCCTGCGGGTGCTCGACAACACCGACCCCGACGGCTTCGATCGCGCCTTGGCCGGGGTGGACCTGGGCCGGGCGCTGACCTTGGTGTTCTCCAAGTCCGGCGGCACCCAGGAGACGCGCAACGGCATGCTGGAGGTCGCCGCGGCATATCGTCGCGCCGGGCTGAGCTTCGCGGATCACGCCGTCGCCTTGACCTGCGCGGGCTCGGCGCTGGATCGGGAGGCCGCGGCCGCGGGCTGGCTCGCCCGGCTGCCGATGTGGGACTGGGTCGGCGGGCGCACCTCGGTGACGTCCCTCGTGGGCCTCTTGCCCCTGGCCCTGCTCGACCAGGACTGGCGGGCCTTCTTGGACGGCGCCGCGGGCATGGACGCCGCCACCCGGGGCCGCGAGGGCAACCCGGCCTTGGGCCTCGCCTTGGCCTGGCACCGGGCGGCCGAGGGCCAGGCGCGGCGGGCGATGGTGGTGCTCCCGTACAAGGACCGCCTCGTGCTGTTCTCCCGCTACCTGCAGCAGCTCGTGATGGAGTCCATCGGCAAGGAGCGTGACCTCGCCGGGCGTGTGGTCCACCAGGGGCTCACGGTGTACGGCAACAAGGGCTCCACGGACCAGCACGCCTACATCCAGCAGCTCCGCGAGGGCCCCGACGACTGCTTCGCCACCTTCATCGCCGTCCTGGAGGACCGCCAGGGCCCGAGCCTTGAGGTGAGCCCCGGGGCGACGGCGGGGGACTACCTCCTCGGCTTCTTGTTGGGCACCCGCAACGCGCTCACCGAGGCCGGGAGGCGCTCGTTGACGATCACCCTCGACCGCGTCGGCCCGAGGCAGCTCGGGGCGCTCATCGCGCTCTTTGAGCGGGCTGTGGGCCTCTACGCGAGCCTCGTCGGCGTGAACGCTTACCACCAGCCCGGCGTCGAGGCGGGCAAGAAGGCCGCCGGGGTGGCCCTTCGTCTGCAGGCCGCGCTCTTGGCCGGAGAGGCCGAGGTGGTCGGCGACGACGCGGAGCTCATCGTCGCGCACCTGCGGGCGAACGGGCGCTGGAGCCGCTGAGCCCAAAACGCTGACGCGCGCTTTGGCGCCGATACGGAATCGTCACGGACGCCGAGGGGCGGGTCGGATACTTCCGCGCGCCTCTCAACCGCTCACGTTCTCCCTGGAGAGCCACCCCATGTCCGATCAGATCCAGGCCGCGGCTCGTTTTGAGGCGGTCCGTGTCGCCAACAGCCGCCAGCCCCGTCGTTTTGAGCGTGTGCTCGGGCGCGACGGCAAGCCGGAGCAGGTCGCCGCGTACTTCGGCGCCAACACCTTCTCGCTGGGCATGATGGAGGAGAAGCTCCCTCGGCCGATCTTCGAGCGCATCAAGGCCTGCATCCAGGACGGCCAGCGCCTCGACCTCGACGTGGCCCACGCCGTCGCGCACTCGGTGAAGGAGTGGGCGCTCAGCCAGGGCGTGTCGCACTTCACCCACTGGTTCCAGCCCATGACGGGGCAGACCGCCGAGAAGCACGACGCCTTCTTGACCCTGGGCAAGAACGGCGAGGCCATCGAGCGCTTCACCGCGTCGATGCTCGTGCAGTCCGAGCCCGACGCCTCGTCTTTCCCCTCGGGCGGCACCCGCTCCACCTTCGAGGCCCGCGGCTACACCGCCTGGGACCCGTCCTCGCCCATGTTCATCATGGAGACCGAGAACGGCAAGACCCTGTGTATCCCCTCGGCCTTCATCTCGTACACCGGCGCCGCGCTGGACAAGAAGGTGCCGCTCCTGCGCTCGATGGAGGCGCTCGACCGCGCCGCCCGCCGCCTGCTCACGGCCATCGGCGAGGAGCCCCGCCGCGTCGTCACCACCTTGGGCTGCGAGCAGGAGTACTTCCTCGTCGATCGTGCCTACTGGTCTCTGCGGCCCGACCTCGCCATCGGCGGCCGCACGGTGGTCGGCGCCCCGCCGCCCAAGGGCCAGAGCCTCGAGGACCACTACTTCGGCTCGATCCCGCCCCGGGTGCAGGCCTTTATGCAGGAGGTCGAGCAGGAGCTCTACAAGCTCGGCGTGCCCGCGAAGACCCGCCACAACGAGGTCGCCCCCTGCCAGTTTGAGATCGCGCCGATCTTCCGCGAGGCGAACGTCGCCATCGACCACAACCAGCTCATCATGGAGGTCCTGCAGCGTGTGGCCCAGCGCCACGACTACAAGGTGCTCCTGCACGAGAAGCCCTACGCCGGCATCAACGGCAGCGGCAAACACTGCAACTGGTCGATGTCGGACTCGACGGGGGAGAACCTCCTGGAGCCCGGCAAGAACCCCCACGACAGCCTGCGCTTCTTGGCGGTGCTCGCCGCGGTGCTGCTCGGCGTGTGGCGCTACAACGGCGTGCTGCGCGCCTTCATCGGGAGCTGGTCCAACGACTTCCGCCTCGGCGCGAACGAGGCGCCCCCGGCGATCATGTCCATCTTCGTCGGTGACCTGCTCAACCGCATCTGCGACGACCTCGCCGAGGGCAAAGGCTCCGGGGGCTCCGCCGAGCAGGCGATGATGTCGCTGGGCGTGGCGCAGCTCCCCCAGGTCGCCAAGGACAACACCGACCGCAACCGCACGAGCCCCGTCGCCTTCACCGGCAACAAGTTTGAGGTGCGCGCCGTGGGCTCCCGGCAGAACCCCTCCCAGCCCATGACGGCGATGAACACCATCGTCGCCGAGGGCATGGACCAGATCACCGCCTGGATTCAGGAGGCTGGCGGCGGCCCCGAGGCGGCCCTGGCGGCGATCCGCAAGGCGATCATCGAGTCCAAGAACGTACGTTTTGAGGGCAACGGCTACAGCGCCGAGTGGCTGGAGGAGGCCGCGCGCCGCGGGCTCAAGAACCACGTCACCACCCCCGCCGCGCTCACCGAGCTGCGCGCCGAGAGCACCCTGGCGCTCTTCGAGAAGCACCGGGTCTACGCCCGGGAGGAGCTGGAGGCCCGGGGCCGCATCCTCGCCGAGCAGTACATCACCAACGCCCGCATCGAGGTGGACCTCATGCGCACGGTCATCGACACGATGATCCTGCCCGCGGCCTTGGGGGAGGCCGGTGAGCTGGCCGGGGCCCTGGACGACCTCCTCGACGTGGCCGACCGCCTCGGCATGACCGGCTTCTCCCCGGCGACGGCCCGGCTGGCGAAGCTCACCGAGGGCATCCGCGCCCTGCACGACGCCCGCGCCGCCTTGGAGCAGGCCGTCGAGCTCGCCGACGCCGACGAGCACCACGCCGAGGGCACGTCCACCCACGTCTCCCCGGCCCTGCAGCGCTGCCGCGAGGCCGCCGACCACCTGGAGACCCTGGTGTCCGATGGCCGCTGGCCGCTGCCGAAGTACCGCGAGCTGCTGTTTCTGAGCTGAGTAGAGCTGAGCTGAGCTGGGCGCCAATTCGGCAGACGCTGTCTGCCGAATTGGCGCTTGGTGTTTGGGGGCGTGTCGGTCGGCAGCGTTCGCGCTCACCGCGCTCGCCGAGCGGCGTGTTCAATAAGCGCGCGTGCACAGGGCTCCTGCCGAACGTCGTGTTCAACGAGCACGCGTGCAGGAGGCTCCTGCCGAACGTCATGTTCAACGAGCGCGCGTGCAGGAGGCTCCCGCCGAACGTCATGTTCAATGAGCGCGCGAGCAGGAGGCTCCCGCTGAACGGCGTGTTCAACAATCTCGCGCGCACGGGGCGCTCGCCGAGCGGCGTGTTCAGATTTCTTCGGTGCCCGCGAGCGCCGTCGAGCCGCGACCGGCCCAAATCTCCACGATCGTTGAACACGACACGCCGGAGAGGCCCTCAGCGCCGGTGATCATTGAACACGACGCGCCGCGGACGCCCTCAGCACGCGCGAGTGTTGAACACAACACGCCGCGGACGCCCTCAGCACGCGTGAATGTTGAACACACGGCGCCGACGAGGGCCTCTGCGCGGCGAAATGTTGAACACAGCCCCCCGCAGGCTGACGACGCTCGCCAAATTCCTGAACACCCCCTACTGCGGCTGCCCCGTGGCGATGGTGAGGTCGATCCGCGCGTCCTCGACGATGAGGGTCGGGTCGGCGCCCTCCTCGGCGACGCGGCGCAGTGCTTGGAAGAGAACTCTCGTGGTGAGGCGAACAATGCGGTGTGTCAGGCGTTGCGCGTGTGGGTTAGTAGCGAATTGCTCTGTTGCGCCCACTTGGAGTCCTTAAATGAGCCCAGCGTCTCGCAAGCCTATCCAAACAACCCCCACCTCTACTAGCTTAGAGTCGAGGTTTCTGTTGGACGCGGGTGCCTTTGAGTCCCTCTGCTGTGCCCTCGCCTACGCATCTATCCCAACTCCTGCCGACTTTTACCGCATCGATGGTCGGGGCGGTGATGGGGGCGTCGAGTGCGTCTGGACCGACCCACGCACCGGCGAGGTCCACGGCTGGCAAGCCAAGTACGTCCCTGACCTCACCCGCGCCCTCAAGAAGTCCGCTGAGTCTCTCGCCACCGCCCGAGCTCGTTACCCTAGACTTGCTCGCTTTGTCATCTGCCTGCCCTTCGACCTGGCTGGCTCCCGGGGAGGCACGGGAAAGGGCAAGAGCGAACAAGACCGATTCGACGACTTCAAGGCGAAGTATGAGGCGGAGTACACCAAGGCGGGTCAGCCCCTTCAGATCGAGCTCTGGTCGGACTTCATCCTTCGGGAGCATCTCCGGCGAATCGACCCGAGTGGGGGACGCACCCGCTACTGGTTTGACCCCAGCTACCTCAGCTCCGTCTGGTTCTCAGCGCACCTGGACGACGCCATTCTCTACGCCGGTCCCCGCTACAGCCCGAGACTCCATCACGGCCATGCGCTCGATGAGACCTTGGCGGCCCTTGGGGACACCGATGGTTGGCGCGACCGCTACGCCTCATGGCGCACGTGGCTCCAGAAGGCCGCCCATGATTGGGCGAGCGCGGTGGCGCGGACGGGATCGAACACCTGGACCGGCGGTTTCCCGACCTCGGCCCTTGCCTCGGGCACGGCGCTGCGGGACGTTCTCGCTGCGCTGGTGGATGAGTTTGACGCTGTCGAGCTCGCCGTGCGGTTGGATACGGCGCTGGAGGTCGCGGCACGATGTGTTGATGCGCTGGCGGGCGACCTTGACGCCCGGTTTGGGAAGGGGGCCTCAGGCTCGGTGCGTTTTCGGCAGATGCGTGCCGAGGTCGCCGCCGACTTCCCGGCCGCTCATCTTGATGAGAGCAGAGAGATCCTGAAGCTCCTCCAGGAATTGAATACCTGGCTCGCTGAGCCCGCCGTGCGCGCCGCCCGCGAGCGTGTGCTCTTGCTTACCGGCCCTGCGGGCATCGGCAAGACCCACGGGCTCTGTGACGTCGCCGAGCGGCGTCGCGCCGCTGGTCTTCACACCCTGCTGGTCTTCGGCGCTCAGCTCAGCGGGCCTCGCACGCTCTGGGAGGAGCTCTCGGCCGCGCTCGGGCTCGATGGATCTTGGTCGCGCGACGTGCTGCTGGACGCGCTCGATGCGGCCGCGAGCAACTCCCCTGGCCGCTTGCTGCTCTGCATCGATGCCCTGGACGAGCGTGCTGAGCGCCAGCGGTGGCTGAATGACCTGCCTGCGCTCGTCGATGCGTTGCGCCAACGGCCACGGCTCGCGATCTGTATGTCGGTGCGGGACGGCTACCAGCGACAGGTCATTCGCGACGACGTGACGCTCCCGGTGTTTCTCCATCCTGGCTTCGGCGCCGACGTGTTTGACGCCTCGGCCGCGTTCTTCACCTATTACAAGCTGTCGCCCCCCGTCGGCCCACTGCTCGCCCCCGAGATGGCGAACCCGCTGTTCTTGAAGCTCCTCTGCGAGACGCTCATTGCCCTTGGGCTCACCACGATCCCACCGGGCTGGCAGGGCACCCGGAGCGTGCTGAGGAGCTTGCTCCAAGCCCGGGATGCAGAGATCGCCCAGGAGCGGCCTGCGTTGGGGAACAACGCTGTCTCCCGCGCGCTGCTGGCTCTTGCGGCGGCCCTCCCCGAGGGGGGCACAGCCGCATGGCGTCAGGCCGACCATGTCGTCAACGTTAGCCTTCCTCACTCGCAGCAGGGCAAGGTTGATCTGCTAGAGCGAATGGTGGGGTGGGGCCTGCTGCGACGATTCCCTGGGGAGAGCGACGGCTGGGCGCCGCCCGAGGATCATGTCGGCATCGCCTTCGGTCGGCTCCGCCATCACCTCTTGGCTGAACGGCTGACCTCGCCCGCCGAGGCACCCCGCCGAGAAGCTCTAAGAGAGCTGGCGCTTGCCGATCCGGGGCTCGCTGAGGCCCTGTCGCTGGTGATGCCGGAGCGGGGCGCGGGTGAGCTGCCCGATCTCGCGGAGGATCCCGACGAGCGAGCTGAGCTGCTCGCGCCGTGGCTGGCGGGGCTCCCCTGGAGGGCGCCTGAGTCTTTAGGAGAGCGTGTTGAGGAGCTGCTCAACGAGTCCTTCGTGGACGTCGAGCTGCTCCAGCGCGCTTGGGACG
>JAKLKD010000109.1 GCA_023150845.1 Myxococcota bacterium
CGCCGCCAGCCCGCCCACGGCGGCAGCAGGTCCTCGCGGGTGCCCTCCACAAACATCGTCACGAGGCCGCCCAAGACGCCCTCGGCGTGCTCCCAGCCGCCGAGATCGAGGAGATCAAACACCTTCTCGGTGTAGATGAGGGAGTGGCCGAAGTCGGTGAAGTGGTCGGCGCAGAGCTCAAAGAAGAGCGGCTCCAGGGTCTCTCGGCGGTCCTCGGCGGCCAAGGCGCCAAAGAGCAAGGCCAGGGCCTCGTCCCGGCGCTCACCCTCGACGGCGGCGCGCAGCGCGGCGGGGCCCTGGTTGTGGTCCCAAGGCGCGGCGTCGGGCACGGGGCGGGCCTCGCGGCGGCCATGATCGGTGCAGATGGCGTCGATGAGCTGGGCGAGTAGGGTCAGCGGGCGCTCGATGGAGCCGCTGGGGTCGGGGTCGCCCATGCCGGGCGCGCCGGGCAGGAGCCGGGCGAGGTCGGCGGCGACGGCGAGCACATGGCTGCTGCCGTACTCCCCTACCCGCCCGTCGTAGACCGCGAGCACGGTGAGGAGCTGCTCGGGGCGCGCCCCGGCCTGGAGCCCCCGGCCCAAGGCGCGGAGGGCCTGGCCCACCCGCCCCTCACGGAGCGCCAAGACGAGGCTCCGGCGCTGGGCGCCTTGCACCACCTCGGGATCGGGCTCGGCGACGTCGAGCCAGACCTCGCCCTCCAACACCTGGGTCGGGTAAGCCCGCACGTCCTCTTCGCCGAGCACGCAGCGGCCGTCGCGCAGGTTGAACTTGAAGTTGTGCCAGGCGCAGGTGAGCAGCTCGCCGGTCACGACACCTTGCACGAGGGGGTACCCTTCGTGGGGGCAGGCGTTGTCGATGGCGAAGACGAGCTCCCCCTCACCGCGGGTGAGCACGACGTCATGGCCGTCGGCGTGCACGAGCTTGGGGCGGCCGGGGGTCAGGGCGCTCAGGGCGCCGACGTGAACCCAGCGTGGCGGCGAGGACGGCATGGTGGCTCCAGTGGGTCAGGCGAGGCCAGCGACGAGCATCGCCAGCTCCGTGGCCAGCTCGTCGCGGCCGACGGCGAGGTACTGATCGTGGGCGAGCTGCAAGAGGCGCTGGGCGCGGCGGAGCTGGCCGCGGTGCAGGGCGGCCTCCCCGGCGAGGCGCGCGGCGAGGCCGACGTCGGGCTCAAAGAGGCCTCCGCCCGCGACGGCCTGCTCGACGGCGCTGAGCTGCTCGTCGAGCTCGTCCCAGGCGCCTTCAGCGGCGAGCACAGGCAAGAGCGCCGAGCGCGCGGCGGCGGCGAGGGGGCGGTTGCCCAGGCGGACGTAGTGCGCGACGCAGGACCGGACGAGGGGCTCGGCCTCGCGGGTGAGGCCCTGCTCGATGAGCACGAGGCCGAGGTTGAGGGTCGGGATGAGGTCCTTGTTGTTGACCTCCCGCCGCAGGAGCGCCGCCGAGGCGCGGTACCAGTGCTCGGCCTCGGCGAGCCGCCCCCGCCGCCGGGCCACCTCCCCGAGGCTGTTCGCGCAGTAGGACTCCAGGCGGCGCGCCCCGAAGCTCTGGAAGCGGGTGAGCGCGTCGCGTAAGGCGACCTCGGCGCTTCGGTCGTCCCCCCGCAGCTCCAGGAGATCCCCCCGGGCGCGCAGGGCCGCGGCGGCGCCGCCGACATCTCCCCGGGCCTCGTAAGACGCCTGGGCCCGCACGAGGCGCTCCTCGGCGGGATCGTAGGCCCCGACGGCGCGCAGGGCCACGGCGAGGTCAATGCGCACAAGATCCGCACGATCCTGGGCCCCGATCTTCAGGTAGCCCGCCTCGGCGCTGCTGAGCGCGGCGACGGAGAGCCCGAGATCCCCGGCGGCCCGGGCGATGAGCCCCAGCTCCCAGATGGCGCTGGCGCGGACCTCCTCCTCTCCAGCCCAGCGCGCCACACGCTCGGCGCGGGCGGCGATGCGCCGGGCCATGGCGAGCTGGCCGCCGACGCGGCGGATCCGGGCGCGGAGCAGCCAGTCCACGCAGCGGCGGGGGTCGTCATACGCGACGCGCAGCGCGTCCAAGGCGACGACGCGGCGGTCGAGGAGCGCCTCCCCGCGGGCGAGATCCCCGGCGCGGAGGTGCTCCAACGCGGCGGCGGCCAGGGGCGCGAGGCACTCCTCGTAGGCCCCGGCCTCCAAGAGGTGCGCGCCGAGGCGCTCCTGAGAGGCGACGTCCTTCGCCCGGCTGGCGAGCTGCGCGCAGGCGAGGTGGTACCGCGCCCAGCGCCGCGAAGATCGTGCCGAGGCCGTGAGGTGCTCCCGCAGGCTCGGGTGCGCGAAGGTGCGGAGGCCCAGGCCCATCGGCGAGAGCGCCAAGAGCCCCGACTCCTCCCAGGCGCTCCAGGCCTCGGCGGGGCAGTCGATGGCCGCCACCTGGCAGGCCTCCCACCACTCCTCCAGGCGTAAGGTCTCGCCCAAGGCGGCGGCGAGCTCAAGGCCCCGGCGCCAAGGCTCGGGGTGGGCGGAGAGCGCGCGCTCCAGACGGTGCGCCCATAGCGCGGGCAAGGTGTCGGGGAGCGGGCCCTCGGCGAAGGGACCGAACAAGGCGCGGTCGGAGGAGAGCTCCCGGACAAAGAGCGGGCGGCCTTGGGCGGCGGCGAGGAGCGCGGCGCGCTCGGCGGGATCGACCTGGAAGGAGCCGGAGAGGCAGAGGCTGAGCTCCTCGTCCTTGAGGGGCCGCACCGCCACCCGCTGGGCGCCGAGGCGCTCATAGGCCGCGCGGCCCAAGGGCTCAAAGGCCGAAGGATCGAGGGTGAGGATGGCCCGGAGCGGCGGGCAGACGCTCGGCGCGCCGATGGCCGCGACGAGCTCCAGGGCCTCCGGGGCGCGGTGAGCCTCGGGCAAGATGAGCACGACCGGCGCCCCGCCGTGGCGCTCGGAGAGCGCGATGAGCAGCTCACAGAAGAGCGTCGCGCGGTTGAACAGGCAG
Source organism: Myxococcota bacterium (assembly GCA_023150845.1). Taxonomy (GTDB): domain Bacteria; phylum Myxococcota_A; class UBA796; order UBA796; family CAJQPC01; genus JADKFE01. Next base: position 2,947 of record JAKLKD010000109.1, read on the forward strand.
TAACGCGAGGCCGGCTGGGGGAAAAACAGCTCGGTGAGGGCCCGGCGTAGGGCGGGGTCGTGCCCGGCCCAGGCCAGAAGCGCCTCGGCGCCTTGATCACCGACCAAGGCCCGGCGCGTCACGGCGCGCAGCCCGTCGTGGCGCCCCCGCAAAGGCGGCAAGGACGGCGCGAGGATGACCGGGCGATCCGTGCCGCGGGCGGCGGCCCAATGCGCCAAGGCCCGGCGCCCGACCCCTGGCGGCCCCTCCAAGCAGACCACCCGGCGCTCGGCGCCAGGCTCCCAGAGGGCCGCGCGAAGGGCGCGCTTCTCGTCCTCCCGACCCACGAGGGCCGGGACGGCGAGTCCTGCGCTGAGACGGTCGGCGGGCATGAAGGACATCATGCCCCGCCCACGCTCAAGAGGCGAGCGCGACCGCGGGCAGCTCCAGGTGAGGCGCCAAGGTGATGCGCCCGACGTCGCCCCGGGGCGGCATGTAGTTCGTCACCACGAGCTCACCGACGGCGCCGCGGCGGCTGGCGTCGCAGTTCACGTTGCGCCGCGCCATGACACGCTGGCCGTAGCAGCCCTCGTAGAGCTCCCGGGTGATCGGCGTGTCCGAGTTGGACAACATCGCGTTCACGCCGCGCTCGGCGAGGCGCCGGAACAGGTTCGCGAGGCGCTCCTGATCGGCGAGGCGGAAGCCGTCAGCGGCGTACGACGTGAAGGACGCCGTCGCCGAGGCCGGGACGTAGGGCGGATCGAAGTAGACGAAGTCGCCCGGCGTGGCGATCTCCTCGATCTCGTCGAAGGATCGGGAGACGATCTCCGCGCCCTTGAGGCTCGCCGAGCAGGCCCGGAGGTTCTCAGGATCGCAGATCGTCGGGTTCGCGTAGCGGCCGAAGGGCACGTTGAAGCGCCCCTCCCGGTTCACGCGGTAGAGCCCGTTGAAGCCCGTGCGGTTGAGGTAGATCATCCGCGCCGCGCGCTGCACCACGCTGAGGTCGTCGGGGCGCACGTTCCGGAGCGCGTAGTAGTGCTCCTCGCTGTGCGGCATCGACCGGAGCTCGGCGATGAGTCCGTCGACGACGTCCCGCACGGAGCGGTAGGTGTCGATGAGTTCGCGGTTGATGTCGAAGAGCGCGGCCTTCACCGGCTTGAGGTGGAAGAACAGCGCCCCGCCGCCCACGAAGGGCTCGAAGTAGCGGTTCATCCGCCGGGGCAGGAGGCGCTCCAGGGACGGGATGAGCTGGCGTTTACCGCCAACCCACTTGAGGAAAGGGAGTGGGAGCGAGCGGATGACCCGCCGAGGACGCAGGTCATCCGCCACTTCCGGCGACAGCTTCAGCATCAGCTTCACCTCGGCTCTTGACAGCACAAGTCAGCGACAGCCCTCCGAAGGTGACACAAAAGTATTGACACGGCAAGTGTAATGGTTGGAGAACACCTTAGAGGATCACACAAGGATCACATTCAGAACGTGATCCTTGCGACTTCAAGGATCAAGGATCCTTGCGCCGCTCACCCTGGCGCCTTCCCCTGGGCGCTTTCGTTCCCGCCCCACCTGGGCTAAGTTGGCAGGCCTGTCCTGGAGCTCCCCATGCGCCTCAACAAGCTGCCGTCGGCCCTCCTGCTCGTCGTCGCGAGCCTCCTCCCCGCCTGCGACAAGGAGCTTCGCACCGACGACGACGGCGACGGCTTCCCGCTCACCGTGGACTGCGACGACGCCGACCCCGAGCGTTACCCCGGCGCCGAGGAGCGCTGCGACGGCGTCGATGACAACTGCGACGGCAACATCGACGAGTCGGGCGTCGACGGCCCCGGCTTCTGGCGTGACGCCGATGGGGACGGCCACGGCGACGGCGCCTTTGGCTCGACGGACTGCGTCGCGCCCCTGGGCTACGTCGACAACGACGCCGACTGCGACGACCTCGACCCGCTGAGCGGCCCCGGCGCCGACGAGCGCTGCGACGGCTCTGACAACGACTGCGACGGGGACACCGACGAGGACCCCGTAGACGCCCCCACCTGGTCCGGCGACAAGGACGGCGACGGCTACGGCAAGTCCTCCAGCGGCCAGGTCGTCGCCTGTGAGGCCCCCGAGGGCTACGTCGACAACGCGGACGACTGCAACGACGGCGACGCTGAGCTCAACCCCGAGGCCGTCTGGTACAGCGACATCGACGAGGACGGCTACGGCGGGGAGTACACCCTCGTCTCGTGCCTGCCGCCGAGCGGCTACGTCACGAACAACCTCGACTGCGACGACCTCGACGCCGCCGTGAAGCCCGACGCCGCGGAGGTCTGCGACGAGCTTGACAACGACTGCGACGGCCTCACCGACGACGAGGACGACTCGATCAGCGACCGCTCCACCTGGTTCGAGGACCTCGACGGCGACGGTTACGGCGACGGCGTGGGCGAGACGACCTGCGACGCCCCGGAGGGCCGGGTGAACGTCGATGGCGACTGCGACGACAGCGATCCGGCCCGGAGCCCCGGCGAGATCGAGCTCTGCGGCGACAGCATCGACAACGACTGCGACGGGGACGCCGACGGCGGCTGCCCCATCGTCCTGGGCGCGGGCGACGTGAGCGTGGTCGGCGGCGCGTCCCGGGACTACTTCGGCTACGCCGTGAGCGCCGACGGGGACGCCGACGGCGACGGCCATGACGACCTGCTCGTCGGGGCGTACGGCGCGGACACCGCCACGACGGGCGCCGGGGCGGCCTACCTCTTCTACGGCCCCTTCGCCGACGGGGACAGCCTGGACGTTGCCGACGCCGACGCCACCTTCTTGGGCAAGGCCGCCTCGGACAACCTCGGCTACGCCTTGGGCTTCGTCCCGGACGTCGACGGCGACGGGGCCGACGAGGTAATCCTGACAGCCTATGGCAACAATGACGGCGCCACCGACGCCGGGGCGGTGTACCTGCTCCACGGCGGCGCCCTGAGCGGCACGGTGAGCCTGAGCACGGCGGAGCTCACGGTGCTCGGGGTCAGCGCCTCGGACACCTTGGGCTACTACCTCGCCGATGGCGGCGGGGATCTCGACGGTGACGGCATCAGCGACCTCGTCATGGGCGCCGCGGGCTACGACCTGCCCGCCACGGGCGCCGGGGGCGTCTTCGTCTTCTCCGGCGACACCACGGGCACCCGCGACGCCGACATCGCGGACTGGGTGTTCACCGGGGACAGCACGGGGAGCACACAGTACGTCGGCTACTCCGGCGTCGTCGGGCGGGATCTCGACGGGGACGGCGTCGGCGACGCCCTCATCGGCGCGGGCGGCACGGGCAAGGCCTTCTTGTTCTCCGCGCCCGCCGAGGGCAGCTACACCGTCTCGGACGCCGACGTCTCCTTGAGCGGCCTCAAGTCGACGGACTCCTTCGGCTCGGCGCTCGCCGCCGGGGACCTCGACGGCGACGGCGCCGCGGATCTTGTGGTCGGCGCGCGCTACGACGACTCCGTGGCCACGGCCGCGGGCGCGGTCTACGTCTTCTCCGGGCCGTTCACGACCACGACCCTCAAGGGCTCCGACGCGGTGTTTAAGGTCACGGAGGAGAGCACCTACGTCTACATGGGCGCGCCTTACCAGGGCCTACGCGCCGACGACCTGGACGGCGACGGCGCCGCGGAGCTGCTCATCGGCTCGTACTCCCGGGATCAGGCCTGGGGATCCAACGCCGGGGCCTTGGGCCTCTTCTACGGCCCGGTGAGCGGCGTGGTCGTGCTCGGTGACGCCGACACCCTGTTCGCCGGGGACGAGGCCTCCGAGGCCGTCGGCCGGGACGTCGGCGTCGGTGATCTCGACGGGGACGGCCTGCCCGACCTCGCCATCGGCGGCCCCGGCGCGAGCACCGAGACCGGGCGCGTCATGCTGTTCTTCAACCCGAGCCTCTGATGATCCCCGAGGGCGCGTCGGGCTCGCCCGAAGATCACGATCCGCTGATCGACCAAGATCCTCCCCGATCCCTCGCCGTGCTCGCCGAGGGCGAGGGCTGGCTCGTCGTCGCGAAGCCCCCTGGGCTGCTCGTGCACCGCGGGCCGCTCTCCCGGGACGCCCCGGCGGCCTTGCAGGTGCTCCGGGACCAGCTCGGCCAGCTCGTCTACCCCCTGCACCGCCTCGATCGCCAGGCCTCGGGCTGCCTCGCCTTCGCCTTGAGCGCGGAGGAGGCCGGTCGCTGGCAGACCGGGTTCGCTGACGCGGAGAAGCATTACCTCGCCTTGGTGCGGGGCTACTTCCGCTGGGACGGCGTCATCGACGTCACCAACCCGATGAAGGACGATCAGGGTATCCTCAAAGACGCCCGCAGCGAGGTCTGGTGCCTTGGGCGATCCCACAACCCCCGATCCTCACTCCTCGCCGTGCGGCCCCACACCGGGCGTTTCCATCAGGTGCGCCGCCACGTCCGGGATCTCGGGCACCCGATCCTCGGCGATCACAACCACGGCGACACCCGGGTGAACCGCGCCTGGCGCGAGGAGCGTGGCCTGCAGCGGTTGGGGCTGCACTGCCTGAGCATGCGCCTGCGCCGGGACGACGGCCGTGAGCTCGCCGCGAGCTGCCCGCTCTTTGAGGATCAAGCCGAGCTCTTCTCGGCCTTGCCCTTCTGGGAGGAGGCCCGCGCCGCCGAGCCCCGCCTCGCCGAGACGCCCCTGCCCTGGCCGGACTGGACCCGCGAGGCCTGGAGCTGAATGGCGCCCATTGAGCTGGCGGCGACGGCGCTCGGCCTCGCCTCGGTGTGGCTCACCGCCCGGCAGAGCCTCTGGTGCTGGCCGACGGGCCTCGCCATGGTGTCCTTGTACCTGGTCATCTTCTGGGAGGCGAAGCTCTACGCCGACATGGCCCTGCAGGGCGTCTACATCGTGCTGCAGCTCTACGGCTGGGCGCTCTGGCTCCGCGGCGGGGACGACGGCGGGCGGCTCCCGGTGCGCGGGGCCCGCCCTCTGGAGCTCTGGGGCGGCCTCGCCCTGGCGACGGCGGTGAGCCTCGCCGCCGGGGCCTCCCTCGCGCGCCTCACCGATGGATCTCTGCCTTGGCTCGACGCGACGACGGCCACCTTCTCCTTGTTGGCCCAGGCCTGGATGAGCCGCAAGATCTGGCAGTCTTGGGCGGTCTGGATCCTCGTCGACCTCTTGTCGGCGCCGATGTACGCCGCGAAGGGTCTATGGTTGACCTGCGCGCTGTACACGGTGTTCTTGGGCCTCGCGGTGATGGGGCTCCGGGCGTGGCGCCAGGAGGTGAGGTCTTGACGCACGGGATGCTGCTGGGGAAGTTTCTGCCGCCTACCCAAGGCCACGCCTACCTCGTCGACTTCGCCCGGGCCTCTTGCGACAAGCTCACGGTGCTCGTCTGCACCTTGCCCGACGAGCCCATCCCCGGCGCGCTCCGGGCGGAGTGGATGCGGGAGATGTTCCCCCGCTGCGAGATCGTGCACTATAGCGAGGTCGTGCCCCAGACCCCTGAAGAGCACCCGCGCTTCTGGGACATCTGGCGGCGGCTCATCCGGGCGTCGGTGCCGGAGCCGATTCATCGGGTCTTCGCGTCAGAGCCCTACGGGGAGCGCCTCGCGGCGGAGCTGGGCGCCGAGTTTGTGCCCGTGGACCTCTACCGCCGCGCCGTCCCCGTGAGCGCCCGGGCCGTGCGCGCCGACCCGATGGCCCACTGGCGATTTATTCCCCCGGTTGTGCGACCCTATTTTCTCCGCCGGGTGCGGGTCGTCGGCCCGGAGTCGACGGGCAAGAGCACGCTGACCGCCGAGCTCGCCGCGCACTTCAACACCTGCTTCGCCGAGGAGTACGCCCGGCCGCTTCTGGAGCCTAAGCAGGGGCAGTGCGCCCTCGACGACATCCCCCGCATCGCCCGGGGCCAGCGCGCCTCCGAGGACGCCTTGGCCCGGCAGGCCAACCGGGTGCTGTTCTGCGACACGGACCTCACGACGACGGTGATCTGGTCGGAGCTGCTCTTCGGCGAGTGCCCCGCCTGGATCCGCGCCGAGGCCGCCAACCGGCGCTACGACCTCACCCTGCTCCTCGACGTCGACGTGCCTTGGGTGGACGACAACCAGCGCTACTTCCCCGAGCGCCGCCGTGAGCTCTTTGACCGCTTCGCCGCGGCCTTCGCCGACCAGCCCGGCGCGCTGCTCACCCTCTCCGGCGGCTTTGATGAGCGCCGCGCCCAGGCCATCGCCGCCGTTCAGGAGCTCCTGCGGCGCCCGGTCACGGCGGGGTGAGCACCCGCAGACTCACCTCGGCGGGGGCGTCGTCAGGCCCGCCGTGGGCGCCGAGGATCACGAGGCCGTCCTCCCGCACATAGAGCTCATCGACGACGACGCCGATGGGCTCCTCGGTGAGCTTCTGCCGCGGCGGGCTCTCCACCGACGCCGAGAGCGCGAGCTGCACGATCTCGTGGGTGCCGCCCGCGGGGCCGACCCGCACGACGACGACCATCAGCTCGTCCCCGACCCGACCCACGCCCCAACGTTTGGGGCGGCGCTCGGAGGGCGGCAAGGCGACGTTGCGGCGCTCGACCTCCCGGCCGTCGGCGTCGAGACGCAGCACGCTCAGCCCGCGGCCCTCGGTGTCTGACGGCGAGAGCAGCCACACGCCCCCGGCGCCGTCCTCGACGACGGCGGGCGGGCCGTCCGCCCAGGCGGAGTTGGTGAAGCGGAGATCTCGGGCCACGCCGTCGAAGCTCGTCGTGATCCAGGTGCCGAGGCGCTGGCGATCCTCCCCGCCGAAGGATCCCAAGATCCCGACGCCGCCCCCTGGCCAAGAGAACGCGCGCTCGGCGACGAGCTCGAAGGGGTGGCCGACGTCGGTGATCTCGCTCACCATGCGGTGCTGCACGAGCATCCCGTAGTCATCGACCTCCTGCACGAACCCGGCGATGTCCGCACGATCCTGGTGCACGCCGAAGGATCCGAGGAGGATCGCGCCCTCCGCCCGGGCCCAGAGCGACCGCACCTCAGCGTCGCAGGTGGGATCCCCGTCGTCACAGCCCGCGCCGGGGACGGTGAGCACGCCGCCGGAGGGGGGCTGCTCGGGGCGGAGGTGGAACAGGCGAAAGGGTGACTCGACGCCCCACTGGGACTCCCAGGCGCCATCTCGGGCCGTGGCGTAGCGGCGCCGCTCGGGGCTGCCTTCAGCGGCGGGCAGGGGCAGGCTCGCCCCCGCGGCGGCGCCCAAGGGGAGCTCCCAGCGCTCCAAGCTCACGGTCCCGGCGCTGGCCCGCAGCGCGCTGACCCGGCCGCCGTGAACACCCAAGGCCACGATCCGGCCGCCCGCGCTCAGGATGACCCGCTGATCCGAGAGCCCCGAGAGCGGCGGGCCCGCGTCGTCTGCGCCGCCGCCGCCGCCCAGGAGCGCCAAAGCGCCGCCACCGCCGCCGCCGCTGGTACCGCCGAGCTCTTCAGGCAGCGGCTCTAAGCAGCCGACGAGCAGGCTGAGGGCGAGGCTGAGGGGGGCGACTCGACGCATGGCGGGGACTCCGTCTTGGAGCGGGGAGTATACACGCGACGGCGTCGGCGCCGCGGTCGTCCCCTGGCCTCCAGCGGTGCTCGTCGAGATTGATTCATGATCGCGCCGAGGGGCGGCGCTGGGTTGGACTCGCCGAGCCGACGCATGGGGGCCCATGCTGAGGTGAGTCGGGGCCGACCCGGCGTCGTCGGGCAAGCGAGATGACCTCAATCTCGACGAGCACCGCTGTATACCCCACAAAAGAAGAGCGGAGCGCTGTACGCTCCGCTCGTTTGTTTCAGTCTGTGTCAGCCGATCGTCTGCTCGATCTCTTCGCTGTCGTCACGGGTGGTTTGAGACGGCACCGGAATTACACCAGTCATTTGACTGATAGGGCTCTCGGCGGCCTGTCTGTATGTGACGTCTGTTCAGCGCGGAGCGTCGCTCAGCGACCGGCGGAGGCGGTCGGGTGGCGTTTCCTCCATTGTTCACTCCTTCGTGTGCAGGATGATCCTGCCGTGTTGAATCTGCTCGAACCGTCGTGACACGACGTTCACCTCGCAGAGGCACGTTTGACGATGTTGGGTGAGCGACTTCGGGTTCCCCGGCGCCAAGGGCCGGTACGGGTCACTTCGGTGGCGTTTCGTCCATTCAGGAGACTCCACTGTTGAGACACACTCATCTTGTACCACAGCTCGTCACGGGTTCGACACACTTTTTTTGGGCTCGCCCAAAAAAAGTCGGTGGCGGCGGCCCCCCCCGCTCGCCGTGGATCTTTAGTGGCACTGCCAAAAAGCAGTGTCATCAAAGACATACATCACGCCGCAGTCGCCGAGGTTCGTGCTCGCCAGGGCCTCGTCGAACTGAAACAAGAACTCGCCGCCGGACTCTTCGTCCCCCTGCAGCCAGATCGGGGCGCCCAAGGCCCGGCCGGGCAAGGCGTAGATGAGGCGGTGCAGCTCATAGGCCGCGCCGCCGTCGTCCGAGGCGTAGAGCGCGGCGCTGGGCACGTCGAGGGCCTCCGCCACGATGCCGTCGCCAGGCTCCGCCGCGCGGATCGGCGCCCAGGCCGCGACCTCGTCGTGGGTGAGCCAGATCACCGCGGACTCCTTGTTGTACGGGCTGTACGCGGCGTTCTCATCGATGGAGGAGAGGTAGAGCGCCACGGCGGCGGCGTCAGGGCGGCCCGCGCCCAGCTCAGGGAGCAGGGCGAGATCCAAGGACAACAAGAACTCCATCTTCTCCTTCTTAAACGTCGGCCAGCGCGCGTCGGAGAGCGGCGGCGGCGCCCCGCCGGTCTGGGAGAGGCCCGTGGCGGCGCCCGCTGCGCCCTCGTCGCCCTCTCGTAGCCGCCGCAGGGCGTAGATCCGGGAGCGCCCGCCGCCGAGCTTGTCGGCCAGGCGCCGAATACGCGCGACGGGGGACTCCTCTTTGGCGTCGAGATCGGCGGTCAGCGACTTAAAGGTCACGTCGCCGAGGGCCTCCTTGAGCACCTTCACCAAGGCCGGGTGCGCCTGGGCGCTCAGCACGCGGCGGACCTCGGCGTGGGCCGCGCTGCCCAGGGCCGTGACGCCCTCCTTCACCCAGCGGGCCATGCCGCTGTCGAGGGTCTCGGCGCTGGCGGCGAGCTGGTCAAAGGCCAGGGTGGTCGTCGCTGGATCCCGGAGGATCGCCAAGGCGCCGAAGGGCCGCAAGCGGTTGACGCCGAGCTGGGCGCGCACGAGGCGGATCGCCCGATCGTGGGGGATCGCCTTGAGCGCCCGCAGCAAGAGCCCGTTGACGTAGTGGCCGTAGTAGTAGTCGCCGAGGCCCTTCGCCTCCCAGCCGTCAAAACGGAGGAGGCGATCGATGTCCTCGTCCTCGACGAGCTCCCCGCGGGCGCCCGCCGCCGCGAGCACATGGAAGGCGGCCCGGGCGAGGCCCTCGCGGAGATCCTGGACGTCCGGGGCGCCGTCGTAGGTCTCCAAGATCCAGGGGAGCCTCGCCGGAGGCAGGCGGCCGAGGCCGTACGCCGTCAGCTCCATGCCGGGGAAGTTCTTCTCGGTGAAGGTGTAGATGGCCGCGCGGGCCTCCTCCCACAGCGTCGGGTCGTGAACTTCGGCGAGGAAGGGCAAGGCGTGGTCTTTGTAGTACTTGTTCGCCAGCACACCGCGCAAGAGCGCCACAGCCCGGGCCTCGCCGAGCACCCCCAGGGCCTCGACCACCCGCTCAAGCCCCTGGAGGTTCTTGTCGCTCCCGCCGGTGATTCCCTCGTAGCCCTGGAGCGTCGTGCCCTCCTCCACCCCGTCCGGCACGGCCACCCCCAGCGCCTTGCAGCGCAGGATCGCCGCGAAACGTACGGGATCGGCGACGTAGGGCCGGTCCGCCTGGAGCGCGCCCACGATCTGAAACAGCGCCGCCGGGTCGTCCGCGCGCAGGTTGAGCAGGAGGTGGTAGAGCTGGCCCTTCGAGGCGTCGATGGCCTTTAAGAGCCCGCCGAGCTCGGAGATCGGCGCGACGCGCAGGCCGTGGGCGGCGCTCGTGATGTTCAGGCGGTACTCGGCCTCTTTGGCCATGCTGAGGCAGGCCTGGGACCAGGCGTCGAGGTCACAGAACTGCTCGATGTACGCCGCGAAGGCCTCGCCGGGCCACTGGTAGCCGGCCTCGATCTTGCCGTCGATGATCCCCCGCGCGCCCTCGACGGGGCGCCAGGGCCGGTCGTTGATGCCGTACTGGAGCACATGGCGCCGGGCGAGCGCGGTGACCGTCTCGGGCGGCAGCTCCTCACGGGAGAGCACGCCGAAGCGGCGGAGCACGAGCGCCACGCCGTCGCGCACCGGGGCCGACAAGCTTCGCCAGTCGGAGAAGGCCTCGGGCTCCCAGGCGTAGGCCTGGGCCGTGAGGCGATCGAGGGACTCGGGCCAGAAGCTCACGAAGCGGTAAGCCTCGGCCTTGCCGTGGTCGTAAGCCTTGATCTGCCCGAGCAGCACAAAGACCTCGGCGGGGCTGGCTGACGCGGGGTTGTCGGAGAGGTCGGTCCAGAGCTCAGGCTCGACGGCGAGGTCGATCAGGCCGAGCTGGTGCAGGTGCCAGATCATCACGATCCCGGCCTCATACGCCAACATCTCCGCCCGGGCGGCCTCGAGCTTCTTGTAGTTGCTCTTGGCCTTCTTCACCTTGCTGGCGATGGACTTGAGCGTCTTCTGCGCCTTCTTGTCGTTGAGGTCGTCGCGACCGGCGACAAACAGGGTCTCGGTGACCGCGCCGTCCTCGGCGAAGACGCGGCAGAGGCCGTGCTTCACGCCTTGGCGCAGGGTGTGCTCTTCAGTGAGCCGCCCCGCCGCGTCGTAGAGGCGCCAGAGGCCGTACTTGTAGCCGCGGCGGTAGGCGCCTTCAGCCTTGAGCTGGCCGTTGGGGTGGCCCTCGCGGTAGTCGCCGTGCAGCAGGCCGTCGAGGTAACCCGCCTCCTCCTTCATCGCGCCGTTGGGGTGAAACCAGCGCCAGCGCCCCTCCCGTTTGCCTTGGCTGTGCTGGCCCTCGCTGGTGAGGTGGCCCGCCTCGTCCCACCAGCGGCCGGGGCCGTGGTCAACATCGGCGTCGAAGGCGCTCTCTTGGACGAGCACGCCGTTCTTGGCGTAAAAACGCCAGATCCCGTAGCCCTTGCCGCCGCGCTGCACGCCCTCCTTCTCAAGCTGGTCGGTGCCGGGGTAGTAGCTGCGCCAGTCGCCGTCGTCGGGGGTCTGATCCAGAGGCATCGGGTCTCCCAAAGCGTGAGGGGTCACGCCGCGCGGCGGGCGGGCGCGAGGGGGTCGAGCGGGGCCGCGGCGCTCAGCCGCCCGAGGCCGCCGGGGTGAAGGCGCCGCCGTCCGCGCTGACGCCAGTCTCCGAGACCTTGAGCGTCACCGTGCCGCCCGACGCCACGTCGAGCTGGCCCTTGGCGTAGAGCGTCGTGAAGCCGCCGTCCCAGATCTCGATGTTGACCTTGCCCGGCTTGAGCTGCACGTCTTTGCGGGCGTCCTGGAACAGGCGCAGCTCCGCCAACATCGCGGCGTCGCTCTTGATGTTGTAGAAGTTGCCGTCCTCGGCGACGAAGCGCACAGTGCCGGGGCCCTGGACCGGGGCGTCTTGGGTGACCGGGCGGTCCTCCACACGCACGACGTCGCTGGGGCGGCTCGCGGGGTCTTCGTTGGGGTCGTAGTAATAATCGACGTAGTCGAGATCTTTGAGGCCCTCGACGAACACGGTCTCGGTGAGGGTGAGCTTGCCGCTCTTCACGACGAGGCGGGCCTCGTGGCCGTCGGGCACGTCGATGATGACCAAGGAGTTGCCCGCCTGGATCTTGTTGCGGCCGGCGTCACAGAGGATGGCGTAGCTCGTGGACTTGGGCGTGTAGGGGTGGCCGTTGATGCTGACCAGCACAGGCACGTCAGAGGTGACGACAACCCGGGAGGTGGCCTCCGCCGTCGAGACGAGCGCCAGGAGCAGGGGCGTGATCATGAGGCCTCCGCGGCGACGGGGAGGGGCCTCTGCTCCTCGCCCAAGGCCTGAATAAACACCGCGCGGACCTCCTCCAGCCGCGCGTCGAGCTCATCGATCGTCCAGCCCGTCGTGTCGATGGACGGCAAGACGTTCACATCGACCGTGACGGGCGTGAAGGCGAAGGTGTGCTTCTGCCAGTTCTTGTGGGCGTTGTGCACGACCACGGGCACGATGGGCAGCCGCGTCGCCAAGGCGACATGGCCGAGGCCCTTCTTGAACGGGAGCAGGCGGCCGTCGCGGCTGCGGGTGCCCTCGGGCCACATCCAGACGCCGAGGTTGTACCGGGCGACGGCCTCGGTGACGCCCTTGAGCCCGGCGATGGCGTTCTCGCGGTTGCCCCGGTCGATGAGCAGGTGACCCGTCAAGAAGTACAGCCAGCCGAAGAAGGGCACACGGCCGACCTCTTTTTTGGCGATGCCACAGCCGCCGACGGGGCAGAGCCACATGCCCAAGAAGATGTCGAGCATCGAGGCGTGGTTCGAGACGTAGATCGCCGGGAAGCTCTGGTCGAGGCGGTCCCGGTCGTGGATGACCACCCGGGCCCGGGCGAGCCAAGAGATCACGGAGCCGACGATCTTCCCGTAATAATTGCCGATGCGGACACGCACACCGCGCCACGGCAAGCAGAGCACCGTGAGCGGGATGAGGATGAGCGCGCAGAGCGACATCCAGGAGAAGCCGAGGGTGAGGCGTATGGCAGAGTCGAGGCGTCGCACCCGTCGATCTTAACCTACACGCGCGCGGTTTGTTGACCGCAGCCGCTCGTAGAGCGCCTCCAAGCGTGAGGCCGCCGCGTCCCAGGTGAAGCGCGCCCGCACGTCCGCCGCCGCCGCCTGCCCCAGGGCCTCCCGCCGCGCGGGATCACGGCAGAGCGTGAGGATCACCTCGCCGAAGCGATCGTGCGGCGCGACCACCACCCCGGCGATGTCCCGGGCCGAGCCCGGCGCGCAGATCGTCGGCAGGCCGAGGCCCAGGGTGTTGAGCAGCTTGATGGGGAAGCCGGGGCAGCTCCGCCGGGGGGAGGCGGCGAGCTGCGCGCAGGCGAGCAGGTCTCGGACGTCCTCCCAGGCGCTCGCCTGGATGAAGCGGCGGCGCGCGGCGGGGATCGGCGCGGCGAGGGCCTCAAGCTCGGGCATCGGCGAGGCGGAGATCATGAGGAGCCCCGGCGCGTCGGCAACCCCTCGGGCGTGCAGCGCGGCGACGGCGGAGACGAGCACGGGGAGGTCTTGGTAGGCGTCGGGGTTCCCCGCGTAGGCCACCCAGGGCCCCGGGCCGAGCCCCCAGCGCGCCCGAGCGCGGTCCGGGTCCGCGCCGTCGAGGTCCGCGGCGTCTACCCCCGGCGGGATCAGCTCCACCTCGGGGCAGCCCCCGGCGCGCATCGCGGCCTCGGCCTCGGCGCTCATCACCACGGCGGCCTGCACCATCCGGGGGAGCGCCCGATCAACGACGGCGCCCAGCGCGGCCCCGGCCCGACGCGCGAGCGCGCCCTCTAGATAGAGCGGCAGCTCCTCGCCGAGCAGGGTGTGGGCGCTGTAGATCAAGGGCGCGCCGAGGGCGCGGGCCGTGGGCCAGGCCAAGATCGGGGCCTCGACGTTGTGGGCGTGCACCACGTCCCAGGCCCCCTCCCCTCGCCGCCGCAGGAGCCGGGCGCCGAGGGCGAGATCGAGGAGCGGCTTCACCCGGTCGGGCCCGGCGCGCAGGTTGTCGTAGCCCGGCCAAGGCGGCGCCCGGAGCAGACGCAGGCCAGGAGACACCTCACCGACGCCGTGGGCGTAACAGGCCACGGTGACCTCGTGGCCGCGCCGCGCCAGCGCCCGCGCCATGCCCGCGACGTAGACCTGCGATCCCTGGGGGCTCGGGAACGGGAACGCGGCGACCTGCAGCACACGCACGACGATGGACTCCTGGGGCGCCCCCGGCATATCTCGGCGGGAGGGGCCTGCCCTTGACCGGGTGAGCGCGCCCTGTGGCGCGGCGCGCCCGACCCCCGCCGATCTGGCGTAGAATCGCCGTCCCAACACCGCAGAGGACCACGATGCCTAGCGCCCGAGAGGACCAGCTTCGCCGCTTTTGGGACACGCTCAACCCGCTCCCCGAAGGGGCGTTCCGGGTGAAGGATCGCCGCGCCGAGACCCTGAGCCCCGGCGGCCGGTGCGCGCTGAGCCTCTTCTCCCCCGCTGAAGACGGCGATCGGGATCACCCTCGGCTCCGCGTCGATCTCCCCCCGGCGGCGGATCCTTCGCCCCCCGCGCGCCTCGCCCAGCTCCCCGAGCCGATGCCCGCCGGGCTCAAGGGCTTCTTGGACGCCGCCCGCGCCGCCCGGGACGCCGCCCGCCCCCTGCTCAGCGCCGAGGCGATCCCCACCCAGCACGCCCACGAGCTCAGCCGCCGCTACGCCTTCAACAGCGTGCGCGCACAGCGCATCACCCGCCTCTTCGACGAGCTCAACGCCGCCCTCGACGCCGCGGCCCGCGACGGCCTCCTGAGCGCCGAGGAGCTCGCCCCGGCGCGTTACGGCCTGCGGTCTCTGGCCGCGGAGACCTGGGCCGGGGACGTCACCTTCGACAACGCCGACTCCGGCACCTACCACTCCTACGGCGAAGACAAGCCCTTCGTTCACACCCTGGAGCTGACCCTCAAGAGCCTGCCCGCCGAGGACAGCCCCGGCTTCGCGCTGCTCAGCGCCGAGCAGCAGCACGCCGTGCGCCGCCAGCGCGCCCAGGCCCAGGCGCACCTCGACCACCTCATGCGCCACAAGTACGCCTACGCCGGGGTGAAGGAGCTCGACATCGAGCGCAGCGTCGGCGGGCTGCTCATCGACCGCGAGACCCGGCACATCGTCTCCGAGGAGCGCGCCAGCGCCGCCACCCTCATCCCCCGCTACGAGCTCCTGCGCGTCGACCCCAACGCCGAGCACCCCCACGCCGGGGCCTGGGTGTACCGCGACGCCGACCTCTACTGCTTAGAGAGCGGCGAGGTCATCGAGGTCGATGAGTCGCTCATCCGCGCCATCTCCGTGCCCGCGGCGCGCCTCACCTTCACCCGGGCCCTGCGTGACCCCCGGCTCCGCGCCAACGTGCGCTTCGACTGGGACAACGACGGCCTCGTGCGCGGCGGCGAGGTCTCGTGGGTGTCTTGGGCCGGCCACTGCGACATCAAGGCCGTCGTCGAGTCCTTGGGCCTCACCTTGACCGGCGCCGACGCCCCCTCCCTCACCGAGTACCGCGCCGAGACCGACGCCGAGCACCGCTGGACCCGGGAGCTTCTCCTGGAGGACCTCTGCTCGTCCATGGAGCTCGGCAGCGCCTACGCCCGAGCCGACGGCAGCGGCGACGTGCTCATGGGGCGCCGGATGTTCGGCGGCGCGCGCAACGACAGCCGCCCCGACCGCCTCCAGCTCACCGGCCTCGGCGCGGGCAAACACTTCCGCTGGCCGCTCTCCGGCCGCCAAGAGAGCTTCGTGGTGACCGGCATCTCCGTCGGCGCCGAGGAGCTCGATCTCGACACCGTGTTCTGCCGGGAGCTGCCCGACCTCGCCGCCGTGGACTTCGCGGCCAACCCGCGCTTCTTACGCACCGTCGAGGGCGACTACAACGTCATCGACGTCGCCGGGGCCACCCTGCGCGCCAAGCTCTCCGTCGAGCGCTTCTCCCCCCACGATGGCCACCTCCAGCGCGTGAACGAAGAGACCGTCATCCAGCTCGGCCCCGAGGGCGCTGGGGGGCGCTTCTTCTTGGGCACGCACCTGCACAGCGCCGCGAGCCGGGAGCTCTACGAGGTCTGGCTCGACCGCGGCAAGAACGCCGTCATCGCGGAGCTGACCCGGGCCGAGCGTGATCCGGCCACGGGCCAGTGGGTGAGCAAGCCCATCGCGGGGCGCGCCACGGTGATCGCCCTGCACCCGAGCCTCGGCTGCACCCTCTCCCGGGAGATGAAGACCGACGATCCCTCCATGTTCCAGGCGCTCATCCACGAGGCCGTCCGCGGCGGGCGCTCGATCTGCGCCGACACCGACATGGCCGCCGAGGTCTGGAACGGCGTCGTGACCCGCATCACCAGCGCCCGCCTCGCCGTGAACGAGGCCAAGCGGGTCGAGCGCTGGCGTGTGGACATCGTCGCGCGTTTTGGCCGGGCGAGCCTGGAGTACCTCGTGCGCCTCGACGCCGAGGGCCGCTCCGAGGCCTGGTGCCCGATCCCCGGCATCCGCGCCGTGGACTTCTTGTGGTCGGACTGGCCCGACGTCGGCGCGAAGGCCCGTATGGGCAACGACTGGGTCGTGAACCGCACGATGCGGGATCGTGGGCTCGTCCAGGTGATGAGCTCCCCGGCGGGGCGCGGCGGCATCTACGTGCACGACGACCACATCAAGCACGTCTACGAGCGGCTGTGGGCGGCGCTGAGCGGCTGCCGCTACACCATCCTCCTCGACAACAAACGTTTCGCCTTCCCGGATGATGGGAGCTACCGCGCGGCGATCGATCGCCTGCGCGCCGCGCGCGCCGAAGCCC
>JAKLKD010000433.1 GCA_023150845.1 Myxococcota bacterium
CCGCCCCCGGTGGTCGCCCCGGCCGCCCCGGCTCCCTCGGTGAGCGCGGCGCCTGCGGTGGCCCCGGCTGTCGTCGTCGCGCCCAAGGCGGCTCCTGCGCCCAAGCCTCCGCCCGCCGCGGCGCCGGCCGTCGCCCAGGCCGCCCCCAGCGTCGTGCACGTCAACAATGACTCTTTGCCGGGCCTGCGGGTGAGCCGCGAGCAGCTTGAGCACATGTCCCACGACACGATCTCGGCGGTCTTCGGGCCGGTCTTCGTGCCCCAGGACGGCTACGCGGTGCAGGTGCGCATGCCCACGCCGCCGCTCCTGCTCTGTGACCGGGTGACGGGGATCGACGCCGAGCCCCTCTCCATGGGCACCGGCACCATCTGGACCGAGACGGACGTCGGCTCCCAGACCTGGTACCTGCACAACGGCCGGATGCCGCCGGGCGTGCTCATCGAGTCGGGCCAGGCCGACCTCTTGCTCATCTCCTACCTCGGCGTAGACATGCTCAACCAGGGCGAGCGGGCCTACCGCCTGCTCGGCTGTGAGCTGACCTACCACCGGAGCCTCCCGCGCCCCGGCGAGACCCTGCGTTACGACATCCACGTCGATGGCCACGCCAACCAGGGCGCGGTGCGTCTGTTCTTCTTCCATTATGACTGCCGCATCGACGGCGAGCTCATGCTCACCGTGCGCCGTGGCCAGGCCGGGTTCTTCACCAAACAAGAGCTCGCCGAGTCCATGGGGGTGCTCTGGGACGCCGCGACGGCGCCGCCGCTTCCGGGCTGCCGGGTCGATCCCCCGGCGGTGAAGTCTGTGCGGGGTCAGCTCACCGGGGCGCAGCTCCACGCCTTCTCCGAGGGGCGGATGGTCGAGTGTTTTGGCCCCGGCTACGAGCGCGGCGAGACCCACAGCTCCCCGCCGACGATTCAGGGCGGCCGGATGCTGTTCTTGGAGGAGGTCACCCACCTCGATCCCAAGGGCGGGCCTTGGGGCCGGGGTTATCTACGGGCCGTAGACCGCATCCGCCCCGACGACTGGTTCTTTAAGGGTCACTTCCACAACGACCCCTGTATGCCCGGCACGCTGATGTTTGACGGCTGCCTCCAGGCGATGGCGCTCTACGTCGCCGCCTTGGGCTACACCCTCGACCGTGACGGATGGCGCTTTGAGCCCGTCACCGGGGAGACCTACAACCTGCGCTGCCGCGGCCAGGTGACCCCGACGAGCCAAGAGCTCGTCTACGAGCTCTTTGTGGAGGAGGTGCACGACGGGCCCTTCCCCACGCTCTACGCCGACCTTCTGTGCACCGTGGACGGCCTCAAGGCCTTCCACTGCCGCCGCATGGGCCTGCGGCTTGTGCCCGACTGGCCCCTCGCCCGCTGGACACACCTCCTCAAGGATCACGGCCACGACGGCCCCCACGCGGTCATCGACGGCTTCCACTTCGACTACGCCTCGCTCATGGCCTGCGCCTGGGGTCGCCCGAGCCTCGCCTTCGGCCCGATGTACGAGGTGTTTGACAGCACCCGTAAGGTCGCGCGCCTGCCTGGCCCGCCGTATCACTTCATGTCTCGGGTCTCGAAGATCAACGGGCCCATCGGGGTCTGCCAGCCCGGCGCGGAGATTGAGCTCGAGTACGACATCCCCGAGCGCGTCTGGTACTTCGACCAGAACGGCTGCCCGTCGATGCCCTTCGCCGTGCTCTTGGAGGCCGCGCTGCAGCCCTGCGGCTGGCTCGCGAGCTTCGTCGGCAGCGCCCGCACCACGGATCTTGACCTCTACTTCCGCAACCTCGACGGCACGGCGACCTGGCACAAAGAGCTCACCCCAGGCTGCGGCTCGCTGCGCACCCAGGTGAAGATCACGAACGTCTCGATGTCCGGCGGCATGATCATCCAGTCGTTTAAGGTGGTCTGTCTCCTCGGTGAGGA
>JAKLKD010000434.1 GCA_023150845.1 Myxococcota bacterium
ACAGGGGCGGCCTGAACGACCGGCGGAGGCGCGGCCGGGGCGACTGGCGGCGCGACGGGCGCGACCGGCGCGGAGAGGCTCGGGGCGCTCGCGCGGCCCGGGGCCACGCCGCCGAAACCTTGGAACAGCGCCTCGGCCTGGGCGGCCCGCAGCGCCATGAACTGCGCGTGCACCTCGGCCTGCTGACGCAAAAACTCCGCCTGGAGCTGGGCGACCCGGGCGCTCTGCATCGCCACGACCGTCGCTGGGGTCCACATGCCCGGCGGCAAGGTGACCGGCGCCTGCTGCGTCGCGACAACCGGCGCCGCGGGGCTCGGCTGATGCTGCGTCGCAACAATCTGAGGCGGCGCCTCCTGCGCTACACGAGGAGCCTCTTGCTGCGTCACAACAACCCGGGGCGCGGCGCTCGGCGGCACCTCCACCCCGAGGATCGGCGGCAAGGTCGGCGCCGGGGCCATGAAGCCGCCGTCGGCGGGGGGCGCGTAGGGGCGGACGGCGACGGCGACGGGGGCGGGAGCGGCGGGGAGAGCGGGCAAGGCGACCTCGGGAGGGTGCGCGGCGACGCGGACGGTCGGGCCGATGAGGCGTGGGGCGGGGCTCGGCGCGCAGGACCGCAGGCGGTCGCGCCAGGCGAGGAGGTTCACGGGCTGGCCGGCGGCCCAGAGGGTCGCGGCGACGAGGGCGGCCTGTTGGAGCGGGTCCTGGCCCCGGCGGTCATAGGAGACGACGAGGTGGGGCAGCTCGCCCAGGATCTCGTGGATCCAGCGGGCGCAGAGGTCCCGGGGGCCGTGCTCGACGAAGATGCGCGCGCCGTCGGCGTAGGCCTGGCGCACGAGCGCCGGCCAGTCCACCCGGCGGCGGGACTGGTTGAGGATGGCGTCGGCGTTGGCCTCGGCGGTGGGCGTGTAGGCCCCGCCGACCCCGGCGCTGTAGAAGCGCAGGTCGGGGCGCGGCGCGCTGGGGCGCAGGTGCAGGGCACGCCAAGGGGCGGCCACACGCTCAAGCTCCGGGCAATGCACGACGAGGGGGTACACGACGGGCTGGGCGACGACGCCGAGGCGGGCCACGACACGCTCCAGCGCCTCGGGCGCCCCGGCGATGACGCAGTCCTTCACGCTGTTGATCAGGGTGAGGTGGGCGCGGGGCTCATGCTGCAATGCAGCGAGCACCTCGTCCGCCGAGGCCTGCACGGCGCGCACGTCCCAGGCGGGGCGCTCCTCACCCCAGGCCTCGGCCACGGCGGTCATCGGGCCGCCCAGGGCCTCGGTGAACAGCCCGCTCGTCAGGGTGTCCTGGGCGAGGTCCGCGGCGTCCGCCCAGACCCCAAACGCCAAGAGCGCGTTGGACTCCCCGGAGCAGTACCCCAAGGCGAGCTGGGGCTTGAGGCCGAGCAGATCGAGGCTCAGCCGGGCGTGGGCCTGGATGAGCAGGGACGCGCCCCAGAGCTTCTCCAAGACCGTGCGCGGCTGATCGAGCAGGCGCTCCGGGCCGCCGAGGCCAACGGTGAAGATCGACTCGTCAAAGAGCTCAGGCAAGGCGAGGCGTAGGCCTTGGCCCATGCCGTCGTAGGAGGGGCCCGGGGCGGTGAAGACCGCGGCGAGCTCACCCTCGACGGGGCGCTCAAACATCACGGCCTGCGCGGGCAAGGCCCCGCCAGACACGAGCGCCCGGCGGGCCTCGGCCTTGAGCGCGGCCAGCTCGGCGTCGGTGCGGCTCACCAAGGCGAGCCGAGCTGGGCCCTCCCCTCCCCCCTCGCCGTCCAGGGCGCGGAGCAGGCCCGCGCGGTCGGCGGCGGCGAAGCCCGTCACCACAGGGGCGTCCGGGGCGTAACCACGGCGGCGCGGCGGCGCGCCCAAGACCACCCGAGCCGGAGGCGCGTCGAGCACCGGGACCGAGACCTCGA
>JAKLKD010000110.1 GCA_023150845.1 Myxococcota bacterium
TCTTGCCGACCACACAGCCGGGCTGAAAGAGCACGAAGGAGAACATCAGGGGGAACAACATCGTAGAGCTCCTTGGAGGGGGCGCAGACTACCGCTCCGGCTTCATCTGCCCGGAGGTGTAACGACCCCAATAATCGTCCAGCGCGGCGCGCACCTTCCCCGAGAGCAAGAACAGGCCGATGATGTTCGGGAAGGCCATGCCGAGGACCATGAGGTCGGAGAAGTCGAGCACGTTGCCGAGCTTAAAGACCGCGCCGAAGAACACGAAGACGAGGAAGATGCTTCGGTAGAGCAGGCTGTAGCCCTCGCCGAAGAGGTAAGCCCAGCAGCGCTCGCCGTAGTAGCTCCAGGAGATCATCGTGGAGTACGCGAAGAGGAACACCGTGAGCGCCAAGACCGCCGGGAACCAGGGGATCACCGTGCGGAACGCCTCGGAGGTCATCAAGACGCCCTCGCCCGGGTGGGTCTTGTAGACGCCGGTGACGACGACGACGAGGCCGGTCATCGTGCAGATGACGATGGTGTCGATGAAGGGCTCCAGGAGCGCGACGATGCCCTCGCGGACAGGCTCCTCCGTGGCGGCGGCGCTGTGCGCGATGGACGCCGAGCCGATGCCGGCCTCGTTGGAGAAGGCCGCGCGGCGGAAGCCGGTGATGAGCACGCCGAGCAGGCCGCCATAGCCCGCCTCGGGGGTGAAGGCGCCCGCGAGGATGGAGCCGAAGGCCGCGGGGAGCTGCTCCCAGTTGACCGCGAGCACAAAGAGCGACGCGATGACGTAGATGCCACACATCACGGGCACGATGACCGAGGCCGCGGCGCCGATGCTCTTGATGCCGCCGATGATGACGGCGCCGGTGATGACCGCCAAGAACAGGCCGTAGATCCATGCCTTGTCGGCGAGGTAGGGGATCTGCTCCGCGACGGCCACATAGGACTGGTTGGCCTGGAACATGTTGCCGCCGCCGAAGCTGCCGCCGATACACATCACGGCGAACACCAAGGCGAGCACACGGCCGAAGCTGCCGAGGCCGAGCTCCTGAAGCCCGAGGTGCAGGTACCGCATCGGGCCGCCGGAGAGGTGCCCCTGGGCGTCGGTCACGCGGTACATCTGGCCGAGGGTGCACTCGGTGAACTTGGAGGACATGCCCAAGAACCCGGCGACGATGAGCCAGAACACCGCGCCCGGGCCACCGAGGCCCACGGCGACGGCCACCCCGGCGATGTTGCCCAAGCCGACCGTGGCGGAGAGCGCCGAGTTCAGCGCCTGGAAGTGGCTGATCTCGCCGCGGTCCCCGGCGTGGTCGTAGTGGCCCAAGGTGACGTCGATGGCGTGGCGGAAGCCCCGGATCGAGATGAAGCCCATGCGCAGGGTGAAGTAGATCGCGCCGAGCACGAGCCAGGTGACGATGAACGGCAGGCTCACCTGGCCGGGGTTCTTGAGCGGCGCGACGTCCTGGCGGCGATCGACGTCCCGGAGGTCGAGCTTGTCGGCCTTGATCTCGACGACCTCGGCCGTCTCGTCGCCGACGACGACGGTGTCGCCGACCTTGGGCACGATCGCCGTCGGCGGCAGGGTGAAGCGGGTGGTGAGGGTCGTGGCGACGCCGTCACGCACCTCGACGGGCACCCCGAAGGGCGCGAGATCCCGCACGAGCAGGCGCTCGACGCCCTCCTCTTGGGTGAGCGCCGCCTCGGGCAGGCCCTCCGGGGGCGGCACGAGCTGGTCCAGGCGTGTCGTCCGGCGCCCGGTGATGTCGACGGGCTGGCCCGACTTGAGCTCGGCGCTCAGGCGGCCCTCCTCGCGGGGGGTGATGACCAGCGCCAGCCCGGCGATGGTCACCTCACGCGGCTCGCTGAGCTGCACCCGGGCGTCGGCGGCGGGGGCCTCAAAGCGGCGGGCGAAGCTGTAGCCCGCGGCGGCGTCATAGCTGACGATCTCCTCGTCCTTCACGCGGCTGCCGACGCCTTCACCGAGGGGGAGCTCGTTGTCCCAGAACAGGAGGTCGTAGAACAGCAGGCTCGCGAGGGGGCCCACAAACAGCTCCCCGAACTTTTGGTCAAGCTGCTCAAACGCCGTCGGAGGCGCCGTTGGCGCGGGCGGATCCTCAGCGCGGGCGGGGCCGCTGAGCATGAGGAGCGTCCAGAGCGTGAGAAGCCGTGTCATCCGTCTCTCCGAAGGGGCTGGGGTGCAGTCGAGCGGACATCATACGACAGGAGGTCGATCCTCTGCTAGCATCCCCGGTATGTCCAACGTCCCGCCGCCCAGCCCCGACCCCACGCATCGCCCCTACACGCTCAGCCAGGGCGCGATGTGGGCCTTCACCACCGCGGCGATCTTCGCCGTCGCCGTGAGCTTCACGAGGAGGCAGCTCACCGCCTTGGCGGCGCACGACGCGTTCTGGGCGCAAGATCTGGCGTTTTTTCACCAGATCGTGCACAACGCCGCGGAGGGCCGAGCCTGGGCTTCGTCCTTGCTCTTGGAGCCCACGGGCTTCTTTCGAATGGTGCATTTTCACCCGATGCTCGTCGGCGTCGTCGCGCTGTACTGGGCCTTCCCGACGATCAAGCTGCTCGTCGCGCTGAACGTCGGGATGACCCTCGCGACGGCCTGGCCCCTCGCCGGACTCGGCCGCGCCGCCTCAGGCAACGCGGTGATCGGGCTCAGCGCGGCGCTCTCCTGGCTGCTCTGGGCCCCGGTGGAGTCCGCCGCCGCCGCGGACTTCCGGCCGATGGAGCTTGTGATGCCCGGCACCGCGCTCCTGATCTGGGGCGCGTATGAGGGCAAGGCGCATCTCTGGGCGCTCGGCGCATTGCTCTGCGTCGCCGCGCGGGAGGAGATGGCGTATCTGCTCATCGCTTACGGCGCCGTGCTCACCTTAACCCCGCTCGCCGGAGGGAGAAGATGGGGGCTGGCAACCTCATGTATTGGATTGATCTACTTTCTCTTTTTATTGATTTTTAAAGAAAATTTCTTCTTTCACTTCAACCCTTTGAAGCCGCCGATCGGCGACCCGCCGCCGGATGAGCTGCGCGAGGCCCGCCTCCTCTGGCTGGGTCAAGCTTGGCTCGGGAGCTATACGCTGCTCCCGCTGGGCGGCGCGGCGCTTCTCTGCTCATTCGCTCCCCTCGCCTTCCTCTGGACCGACGCCAGCCGTGAGTGGCAGCTCCCCATCGGGCCCTATGTCCACCTCCGGGCGCCCTTCTTGGTGTTGTGGGCCTGCGCCGGGGTGCTCGGGGCGGCCTGGGCGACGCGGCGCTGGCCCCGCACCTTGCCCCTCGTCTGCGCCGGCCTCGTCCTCGGAAACGCCCTCACCCTCCCCGAGGACCGCGCCGCCCTCACCCGCCGCGCCGAGGCCCAGCGGGAGCGGCTCCAGGACCCCGCCCACGCCGCCCTGACGGCGCTCTTGGCCCGGGTGGGGCCTGAGGACCGGGTCGGCACGGACTACACCCTCATCGCCGCGCTCTCGGGCCGGGAGGTGATCTGGCAGGTGCGCCACCTCTACTTGGAGGACGCCAAACCCCCGCATTGGACCGCGGAGTGGCCCGTCACCCTGGATCGCCTCGACACCCTCGTGGTGACCCCTGAGGATCCCGTGCTCAGCCACCTCAACGACGCATGGGCCTTGGAGGCCGAGGGCGGCGGCTACACCCTCTGGCGCCGCCAACGGCCCCCCGAGGGCGGCTTCCCTACCCCGCTGCCGTAAGCAGCGCGGCTTAGCTCGGCGTATCGACGCGCTGGCCGAAGACACGCACGGTCACCGCACAGGCCAAAGCGCCCAAGGGCAAGAGCACCCAAGGCGAGACGCCGTAGCCCGCGGGCAAGGTGCCGAACACCACGCTGATGACGCCGACCACCACGGCGTAGGGGAGCTGTGTGCGCACATGGGCCACAAGATCGCAGCGGGTGCCGACGCTCGAGAGCACCGTGGTGTCCGAGATCGGCGAGCAGTGGTCTCCCCAACAGGCGCCGGAGAGCACCGCGCCGCTGGCGATGATCGGGATGAGCGGGTCCTGAGAGATCGCGAAGGACAGCGGCACGACCAAGGGCATGACGATGGCCATGGTGCCGAAGGAGGTGCCTGTCGCGAAGGAGATCGCCGCGCAGAGCAAAAAGACCAAGGTCGGCAGCAGCTCTGGCGCGAGGGAGGACTGCAAGGCGCCGATGAGGTAACCGGCGGCGTCCAGGGCGTTGATCCCCGCCCCCAACGACCAGGCCAAGAACAGCACGACCAAGGCGTCGAAGAGCAGCGCCGCGCCCTTGAGCCCGGCGTCGAAGATCTCGCCGAAAGACAAGGCGCGGCTGAGGGCCGCGAGGCTCCCGGCGCAGAGCAGGCCCGCGAGGCTCGACTTGAGCATCGCGTCGTAGCCGTTCGCCGCCCCGAGGACCTCAAAGATCCGGGTGGCTTCAGGCGCCGCTGCGCGCCCGTCGCGCCAGAGGACAAAGAAGGTCACCAGCACGAGGGTGAGCACCGGGGCGGCGGCGACGAGGCCCCGCGAGGCGGGCGGCGCGTCGGCCTCGCCCTCGTCAGGCTCAATCTCCGGCGCGGCCGCGACGCGGCGCTCCGCGGCGAGCATCGGCCCGAAGTCGCGACCCATCATGGCGATGGCGCCGACAAACAGGATCGTGAAGATGCTGTAGAAGCGGTAACCCATGCCCTCGATGAAGAAGGCGTAGGCGTCGCGCTCCACTCCGGCGGCCTTGAGGCCCTCCTCCATCAGCCCGACCTCGTAGCCGATCCAGGTGCTCACGAGGGCCAACGACGCCACCGGGGCGGCCGTGGAGTCCACGATGTACGACAGCTTCTCCCGGGAGACCCGCAGGCGGTCGCACAGCGGGCGCATCGTGTTGCCCACGATGAGGCAGTTCGCGTAGTCGTCAAAGAAGACGATCATGCCCGCGAGCCAAGAGGCCGTCATCGCGCCCCGGCGGCCGCTCGCGAGGCGCACGAGCCACTCCACCAAGGCGCGGGTGCCCCCGGCCCGAGTCATCACGCCGACCATCGCGCCGACGAAGAGCGAGAACAGCGTCACCTTCATGTGATCGCGGCTCGCTAAGGCGTCGAGCATGAAGGGGTCGATGGCCTTCCACAGCCCCGCGAGGGGGTCCCCGCCGACGATGAGCGTGCCCGCGAGCCAGGTGGCGGAGAACAAGGAGAGCACGACGTTCCGCGTCGCCAGAGCGAGCAGGATCGCCGCGGCGGCGGGGGCGAGGGACCAGAGGCCGTAGGCGTGGGACATTCGACGATCAGGACCGCTGGGCCCAGCGCGCCATGCCCTCGATGTTCGCCTTCACCACCTGGGGGGCGCTGGCGTCGGCACCTTTGGTCATCGCGGCGTACTTGAGCATGCCGACGTCCTCTTTGGACGGCGCGGAGGAGAGCGCGTAGCCGACGACGCCGGGCTTCACGAGCCAGCAGCCGACGTTGTAGGCGCTGCGGGCGCCACGTTTGGGATCGAGGCGGCGCGTCGCGTCGTCGATCTGGGACCAGGCCGCCACACGCCAGCCGTCACGAACGCCGAGATCGACGAGGGCGAGCTCCATCTGCACGTCGCCGAGGACGGGCAGGCCGATGCGCTGGTAAAAACGCACCTTCTGAGGCCGGGTGTAGCTGGGATCGGCGACGGAGCGGCACTCGGCGACATAATCGACGTTCCCGACGTAACGATCGACGTCCATCACGCGGGCGATGAGCTTCTCGGGATCGACGCCGGGCACCGGGCCGAGGCCGAAGCCCTCGCTCGTGGGGCGGTCACCGCTGCGCCAGCTCTTAAACTCAAAGCGCGTGATGGGCCCGGCGGGCAGGTTCTGGAAGACGCGGTTGACGAACTCGTTGGCGTCCATGGAAGAGGGCTCCTTGTGCGGGGATCGGGATCCTCCCCCGTTATGACCGGGGTGTCAACCGATCCACCGCGCGAGGCGCTCCTTCAGCGCTCACTCCGTGGCGGCGATGGTCTTGAGGAGCTCGTCCCAGCGGGTGACCTCGGACCAGCTCGCGCCGCGCTTCGTGTAGTCGTGGAGGTCGGTCTGCACGGTGTCGGCGTAGATCGTCATGCCCGTCGTCCAGGCGAAGCCCCGGCTGCCGGAGGAGGAGATCACGGTGTTGAACACGGCGGACTCCAAGGCCGCGCCGGCCTCGGCCATCTCGGGGTGCGCGGACTCGGCGAGCTTGCGGCCGAGATCACCCAGATCGAGGTACGCGAGGCGCCAGGGGTCGGCCTCAGCGCCGCGGGCGGCGTCGCGGCCCGCCAAGAAGGCGTCCATGGCGGCCTCATCGGAGAGCGCCAGCCCCGCGATGCCATCGACGGCGGCGACCAGCGGGTCGAGGTTGTCGAGGCCGATCGCCGAGTAGTTGGGCTCTTGGTTCACCTTCACGCCGTGGAGCGCGAAGAGATCGGCGAGCACGACACCATCGACGCTCGGGTTCTGGCTCAGCTCACCGATCGTCGACGTGTAGTTGAGGCCCTCCATGCCGACGGTGCTCTCGGCGCCGACCAAGGCGAGGCCGTAGGGCGAGAGCGCGTGGGCGACCTCAAAGGAGGCCATGTTGCAGGCGTCAAACGCGATGACGTCGAAGGGCGCGCCGTCGCCGATGCCCAAAGCGAGGCCATCCTGGAGCTCACCCTTCGCGATGGAGAGCTCCCGGCCGCTGCTGTCGTCCCAGGCGACGCCGGGGGGCGGCGTGTTGCCCGGAGGATCGCCGGTCTGCAGGTCGAGGAGGCCACCCTCGCCGGGGCCGTGGGCGGTCCCGTCGCCGTCGGGTTCCTCCGTCCACCAGGTCGTGCCGTGGTTCCAGAGCACGATCGCCGTGCGCTTCGCCGGGGCGTACTCGCGACCCCAGGCGATGAAGTCGCCCAAGGTCTGGGGGTCGGCCATGTCCACCTCGCCGAGATCCTCGATGACCGGCGAGGCGACGACGTCGAGATCCGCGTCCGGGACGATCTCGTAGCGGCGCGCGGTCGTCCAGTCGCCGTCCTCGGTGACGTAGCCCTCGGCACGATCGGCGAGCACGAGCACCCGCACGTCGGGGGTCAACATCGACGCCTCAAGCTCGTTGAGGTCGTGCATGACGTAGGACTCGAGGTCGTTGTCCCCGTCCATGTAGATGAGGATCGTCCAGGCCGCGCCGGTCTCGTCCTCGACGGGGGTCGTGAGGTCGGGCTCGGGCTCGGGGCTGGGGGTGCAGGCGAAGAAGAGGAGGCTGATGAGAGCGTGCATGGCGGGAGTATAGCGCCTCACTTCCCCCGTCGCTGCTTGAGTTTGGCCGATTCAGGCCCGCTCTTGACCAAGGTGTCCCGCGGCGAAATATGGGGGCCGGGATGGACCCATACGCCCCGCCCCTCGCGGACCAAAAGCTCACCCCCGCCGCGGACCTGGCCCGAGCCCGGTACAACCTGCGCGCCTTCGCCGTCGGCGTCGGCCTCGTCGCGGGGATAACCTTCGCGGGCGCGGCGGCCCTCGCGCTGCGCGACGCCGCCCTCGGCGTGGACGCCGTCTCCCAAGGCCTGAGCCTGTTGGCGATGGTCGGCCTCGGCGGCTTCTATGCGCTGACGTCTTTGGCGCTCTGGCGTGGCTGGCGCGCGGCCCGGGCCCTCGGCTTCGTCTGCTGCGCGCTCAGCGCCTGCGCCTGCCCGACGGGCCCCCTGCTCTCCCTCTGGGGCCTCTGGGTGCTCACCCGACCCGACGTCGTGGCCCTGATCAGGGGGCAGACGAGCGACGGCGCGCCGCCCGCTGCTCCTCCGTAGGGAGCCGCACGTCCCAGACGAGGCCGACCCGAGCCAAGGCCCAGATCACCCACCAGGACACGTCGAGCTGCCACCAGAGCAGGCCGTGCCGGGCGGAGCGCGGGAAGGCGTGGTGGGTGTTGTGCCAGCCCTCACCCAAGGCGAGCACGCCGACGAGCACGTTGTCCCGGCTCTCATCGCCGCTGCGGTAGGGCTGGGCGCCGAATGTGTGGGCGATGGAGTTCACGGCGAAGGTGCTGTTCATCCAGGCCACGGTCGGCAGAAAGAAGACCTGGGGGAGGCTCTCCCAGCCGAACAGGAGCGCCGTGGTGAGCACGCCGAGGGCTTGGGGGACCATTCGATAACGCAGGAGCCACTGGTAGTAGGCGTCGTCGGCGAGGTCGAGGCAGGTGCGGCGCCAGAGGTCGGGCACGGTGCTGTCGGGGTCGAGGAGCCAGCCCATGTGGCTGCGCCAGAGGCCCTCCCGTGGGGAGTGTGGATCCCCGGCGCGGTCGCTGTGGCCGTGGTGTTGGCGGTGGTTCGCCACCCAGAGCAGCGGGCTGCCGGGGGTGTTGATCATCGCCATGGTGACCAGCAGGTGCTCCAGCCAGCGGGGGCAACGAAACGCGCGGTGGGCGAGCAGGCGGTGGTACCCGACGGTCGTGCCCAGGCCGCCGATGAGGTAGACGACGAGCATCGCGGGCCACAAGGACCATCGCCAAGGCAAGATCAGCGCCGCCGCGGCGCCGCCGTGCATGAGCGCCAGCCACAGGAGCGCCCAAGGATCCAGTCGCCGCGCCGCTCGGCCCATCGTCGCTCCTGCGCCACGACGCACAGGGTACTCCGGCGCGGAGCGTGGTCCAACGGACGCGGATCAGCAATCGTGAAGGTCTCGCCGCGGGGCCGCTCAGGGCAGAAAGCGCGCGCGCTCGTCGGGGCTCGGCAAGCGGCAGGCGTCGAGCTGGCCCCAGATCCGGTAACGGAGCGCGGCCACGACGCGATAGCCGAGGTCGGTCAAGAACGCCGGGAAGACACGAAACAAGGCCACCCAGGACCAGACGCCGCCGAGCTCACGCAGCATGAGCAGCACGGCCCGGGACCGTAAGGTCACCATGCGGGCGGGGCCGCGGCTGTCGACCAAAATGACGCTCTCCAGAGTCTCGGGGATCTCCGGGTGGCGCGCGCGCAGGGCGGCGGCCGTCTCCCCCTGGAGCGGCGAGAAATGAAGGCGGCCCTGGGGGTCGTGGTCGAGGAGCCACTGCACGGTCTTGTCGCAGAGGCCGCAGACGCCGTCGTAGAGCACGACGAGGGGCGGGAGGTCGAGGTCGTCCTTCGTAGGAGCAGCGTTCATAGGCTCACCATAACGCCGTTCTGGCGCGATGCCTCAGCGATCGGCGCCCAGCGCGACGAGGGTCTTGCCGCCGACGTAAGGCGTCGCGGCCAAGGCGTAGATGTCGGCGTAGGGGCGGCCACCGAGCACGGCGGTGAGCTGCTGGCCGCGTAAGCCCATGGCGCGCAGCTCCGCCTCGGTGGCGGTGTTCGCGGCCTTGACGGCGCGGGCCGCGGCCTCGGCGGTCATGCTCACGTCGTCCACAAAGATCGACGCGCCGCTCGCCGGGGCGGGCGTCTCGGCCTTGGGCTTGGGCTCCGACCGTCGTCTCGGCGTGGCGGCGGGCGCCGCTTCAGGGGGGGCGGCCTCGACGACCGGGGCCTCGACGACCGGGGCCTCGACGGGCGGAGGCTCAACGACGGGGGCCGCGACGGGCGGCGCCGGGGCCTCGGGCGGCGCGACGAGTGTAGGCGGCGGGCTCGGGGGCTCGGGCTGGCGCTCCAGGCGGTCGAGGGTCATCACCCCGACGCCGACCCCCAGCGCCAAGAACAGCGCGCCGACCCCCACCCAGAGGCCCATTCGGCGGGGGCGCTCGGCGGTCTCGGCCACAGGCGCTGTGGCGGGCACGAGCGGCGAGGCCGAGGGCTGGGTGACCGAGGGCTCGATGGGGTTCTGCGTGAGCGTGCTGGCCTCGACCTCTTCGCCGATGGTGCCCTCACGGAGGCCGAGGAGGCCCTGAAAGGCCCGGGCGAGCTCCCCTGCAGACGCGTAACGATCCGCGGGCTCCTTCTCCATGAGGCGCCGCACGACGACCTCCACCTCAGGGGGGACCAAGACGCCCGGGGCACGGTCCCGCATCGCCGGGTAGGGCGAGCGCAGGTGGGCCAGGGCGATGGTCATGGGGTTGTCGGCGGTGTAGGGCAACACGCCGGTGAGGAGGCGGTAGAGCACGCAGCCCAAGGCGTAGAGGTCGGCGCGGGCGTCCACCTCACCGCCGCGGGCCTGCTCGGGGGCGATGTAGTGCGGCGTGCCCATGAAGGCGCCGGAGCGGGTGATCGTGGTGTCTTCGTCAGCCTTCACCAGGCCGAAGTCGAGAAGCCGCGCCCGCTCTTGATCTTCGTCGTCACGGACGACGGTGATGTTCCCCGGCTTCACGTCGCGGTGGACCATGCCGCGCTTGTGGGCGTGGCGCAGGCCCAAGGTGACGTCGAGCATCAGGCGCATCGCCCGCGCCGGGTTCATCGGGCCCTGATCCATGAGGCGCTTGAGCGGCACCCCCTGGATGAGCTCCATGGCGATAAAACACCAGCCGTCGTCGGTGCGGCCGTAGTCGTAGACGGTCACGATGTTCGGGTGGGACAGGCGCCCCGCCATCGCCGCCTCACGCAGAAAGCGCGCCTCAAAACGATCCTGCTGTTCGGGCTCAAGCTCCGGGCGCACGGCCTTGAGCGCGACGAGGCGCCCCATCGGGAGCTGGATCGCGCGGTAGACCCGGGCCACGCCGCCGACGCCGATGAGCGCCTGCACCTGGTAACGCCCGGCGAGGTTGCAGCCGATGAGCGGGTCCACCGGGGGCCGAGGCGTGACGCTCGGCTCGGTGACGGGATCGTTCGGCGGCTGCTCGCTCATGCTCACCCCTCGCTGGGGTTCGGTCGGGGCGCCGCGTCGCCGGTGGGCGCGCGGTGCGACTGGACGGAAGAGTACAAGCTAACCCGGCGTTCCGGTTGTCGCTTCCGACTCCTGGGATAGGCGTGGCTCCTCAAGGACGGAGTCCCCTCACCCGCCGACCCGCTGGCGCAGCGCCATGAGGCCCAAGCAGGCCGCGGCGACGAGCCAAGTGGAGCGCTCACCGCGCAGGGCCTCGGCGAAAGACCACGGCCCCAAGGGCGGGATCGGCCAAGGCACCCCCCAGCGGGGCACCTCGGCGAGATACGCCGCGTAGGCCGCGCCGCGCTGGCGGAGCAGATTCGCCTCCTCCCAGCGCACGATGAACGAGACCTCGACGGCGATGGCCAACGCCCAGAGGAGCGCGATCCAGGGCCCCGAGAGCGCGCCGAGCCCGACCCACATCAGCAGGTTGCCGACATAGAGCGGGTTTCGACAGCGACGGTAGGGGCCGGTCCGCGCGACCTCCCAGGTCTCGTCGCTCCGGGTGCGAGAACGGGCGCTGATCACGCCGACGGCCCAGAAACGCAGGAGCGCCCCGAGGCCGAGGGTGATGAGCCCCGGCGCCCAGGGGCCGCTCGGCGGCGCCCAGAGGAGCTGGGCCGCGACGCCCGGCAGCGGGAGCACACCCCGATGGCGAAAGAGCCAGGCCCCGACACGCTCGCCGAGGCCTGGCGTCTCGGCGCTCAGCGAGGCTCCTGCGCCTGGGCCTTGAGCACCTCGGCCACCTGGGGCCAGCCCTCGATGCCTTGGCCGCTGAGGCGCTCGGACAGGGCGACATCTTGGGCGAGGGCCTCCTCGTAGGCCCGCGCCGCGGCGCCGTTGTCTCCGCTCGCGCGCAGCGCCACGGCCAGGACGACCCCGGCGCGACCGGCGCTGGCGCCGACCTTCGGCGAGGCGAGGGCCTGCTCCGCGAGGCTCACGGCGCTCGTCCAGTCCCGGCGGCGCAGCGCCAGCTCACCCAGGCGCGTGAGCACCTCGGGCTCGCCGGGGCTCACGGCCAAGGCGGCGTCGAGGTACTGACGCGCCTTGTCGGCGAGGTTGAGGCGGGCGTCGAGCACCCAGGCCGCCTGGACGTGGGCGTCCACGACGTCCGCGACGTCCGGGGCGGTGCTGATGAGGTTGCGGAGCTGGGTGAAGGCGCCGTTCCAGTCCCCCTCGGCACCCAAGGCCGAGGCGAGGCCCTTGAGGGCGCGCACGTCGTTGCCGCGGAGCTCAAGCGCCTTGGCGTAACGTTTGCGGGCGCGGTCGGCGCGGCCCATGACGCGGTCGCAGTCGCCGAGGTTGACGTAGGTGTTCGCCAGGTCCTCGGCGTTCGCCGTGCCGCTCGTGAGCTCCAGCACGTTGCGCCAGACGGCCTCAGCGGCCTCCCACTGGCGACGGCGCATGTAGATCGGGCCCGAGGCGCGGAGCGAGGGCAGGTGCCGGGGGTTGAGCTCCAGCGCGCGCTGCAGGCGGGTCAGCGCCTCGTTCTCGCGGCCGAGGCTGAGCAGCGCCGAGGCGTAGTGGAAGAAGAACAGCGAGATCTCGACCTTGTCGTCGAAGTCGTCGATGTCCCAGCCGCCGGTCGTCGGCTCCATACGCTCAAAGAGCTCCACGGCCCGGGCGTTGTCTCCGGCGCGGAAGGCGTGGTCCGAGGTGAAGCGCAGGGCCTCGACATGCTCGGGGCTCCGGGCGAGCAGCTCGCTGTAGAGCTCCGCGGCGCGGCCACGATCCTGGATGAGCTCCAGGGTCATGCGGGCGGCGCGGGTGAGCAGGGCCACGGCCTCAACGTCGCCAGACACCCCGGCGAGGCGGCGGATGACCCGCACGACCTCCTCCGTCTCGCCACGGGCGCCGCGCAGGCGCTCCAAGGCGACGGCGGCCTCGGCGTCGGTGACGTCGCCGAACACGGCCTCGTCCAAGAGGCGCAGGGCCGCGGGCTCGTTGTGGAGCTGGTTGAGCTGGGCGAGGCCGAGGCGGCGCAGCAAGGCCGCGCGCTCCGCCCCGCTGGCCCGACCGGCGAGGGTCGTGCCGACCTCGACGAAGCCGCTCCAGTCACCGTTCTGCTCGGAGAGGGCCAGGATCCGCTCCAGGGCCTCGGTGTGCTCGGGGGCCTGCTCCAAGACGAGTCGCCAGGACTCCGCGGCGACCCGGGGCTCGTTGAGCTTCTGCTCCCAGAGCCGGGCGATCTCCGCGAAGCGCTCGATCCGCTCGTCGCCGACGCTGATCGAGGCCTCCCGGGCCAAGACGCCGACGAGGCTCTGCCAGTCGGACTGGGCCTCGGCGATGCGGCGCAGGCCCAAGAGGGCGTCGCGGTCTTCAGGGACGTGGCTCAGGGCGGTCAGCCAAGACTGGCGGGCCTCGGCGTGGTTCCCCGCGGCCTCGTGAATCTCCGCGGCGCGGCGGGCGTAGCGGGCGGCGTCGGCGGCGGGCAACGACGACGCGCTGAGGCGCTCGAGGTACTGCAGCGCGAGGCTCGTCTCCCCGCGGGCACCGGCGATGCGGGCCAGGGCCTCCAACACCGAGACGTCGCCGGGGCGATCCTCGTGGAGCTGGCGGTAGAGCTCCCAGGCCTCATCCGTCGTGGCGAGCTTCTCGGCCAACATCCAGCGCTGGTGCGCCTCGATGGCCTGGCGGCGCGCCGGGTCGTTGGAGAGCGCGGCGAGGCGGCGAGAGACCGCGAAGGCCTCGGACCACGACTCCTGGGCCTCCAGCACCCGAGACAGGCGGACCAAAGTGACGAGGCTCTCCGGCGCCGCGCGCAGCACGTCGGCGGCGGCGGCGAGATCCCCGGCGTCCTCCAGATCCGTCGCGAGGCCCAAGGCGTCGTGCTCACCCGCCTGAGACCAGAGCGTCGTCAGCGCGGCGCTGTCCTTCTTGCCGATGTGAATGCGGCGCAGGGCGTCGAAGGCCTTGCCCGCGGCGGGGCGCGCCTCGAAGGCGAGCTGGTAAGCCTCGGCGGCGCGGGCCTCCTGGCCAAGCCCGGCGTAGAAGTGCCCGGCGAGGGTGGCCTGCACGGCGCGCACGGGCGCCTCGGTCACGGCGTGGGCGAGCTGCAGGTGGGCGTCGGCGAGGCCGGCGCGGTCCTGCAGGCGGCGCTGGAGCCGCGCGAGGGCCGAGAGGGCGTTCACGTCGCCAGGGCGCTCGGCCAAGGTGGCGAGGTGCACGGCCCGGGCGGGCTCGTAGGCCTCCAGGTACTCCTCCTCCAGGCGAGCCGCCTCAGCGGTGTCACCCAAGGCGAGGAGGGCCCGGTGCGCCTGCTCGCTGTAGCCCAGCGCCTCAAAGAGGCGGGCCATGGCGAGGAGCGGGCGGGCGCCCACCCCATCGGCGGAGAGCACGTCGCTTGCGGCCTGGGCGGCGCCGGAGACGTCGCCGAGATCCCGGGAGAGGTCGGCGATGAGCGCCGAGCGCCCGGCCTGGGCGGCGGCGTCCTCGATGGCCGCGACGGTGCGGCGGTGGAGATCGACGAGGCCGCGGAGGTCCCCGGAGCGCAAGCGGAGCTGCTCCAGGAGCGCCACGGCGCCGGCGCTCTGCGGGCGCTCGCGGAGGGCGGCCTCGGCCAGGGCCGCGGCGTCCGCCTCAGGGAGCTGCTCAGCGACCATGGCCGCGGCGTAGAGGCGCCACACCCGGGCGGCGCCCTCCTCCGTGGCGTCGGCCTTCGCGCGCCAGGACACGAGCACCTCGTCCCAGGACTGCTCCCCGACAAGCAGCTCCTCCAGGAGCTCCTCAGCGGCCAAGAAGCCCGGCGAGACCTGCAGCGCGAAGCGGAGCGCGGTGATGGCCCCGGCGCGATCGTTGAGCTGGTGCAGGCGGAGCTGGGCGGCGCGGTACCACCAGCCGACCTGCAGGTTCGGGTCGGCGCTGGCCTCCGCGGCGGCGGCGAGGGCCCCGGCCGCCAAGGCCCAGTCCCCCGTGGCCGGCGCGAGGCGCAGCAGGGCGTCGAGGCTCAGGCCGTGGTCCGGCGCGTGCTCCAGGGCCCGGGCGTAGGCACCGACAGCGCGGGCCGAGTCCCCGAGGCGGCGCTCGATGAGCTCCGCGGCGCGGTAGAGCTGGTCAGCGACGGCGGCGGGCTCGCTGGCGGACGAGGCGCGCTCCTCGGCGAGGTGCACGAGGGCCTCCCAGTCCTCAAGGCCGAAGAGCGCGCGCTCCAGGGCGTCGAGGGCGGGCAGGTAGGCGGGCACCAGCGCGATGGCGGCGGAGAGGCGGTCCCGCGCCCCGGCGAGGTCCCCCATACGCTCGGCGAGCTCACCGGCGCGGAGGAGCAGAGTCACCCGGGCCTGGGCGTCGGTCGCGCTGGCGACGCGGGCGTCCCAGAAGGCCAAGAGCCCGGCGTGGTCCTCACGCTGGAGCAGCAGGCGGGCGATGGCCTCGGCGGCGACGCCCGCGGCGGGGTCGGCCTCGAGCACGGCGCGGTAGAGCGGCAAGGCGGCGTCGGCCTGGCCGAGCTGGTGCTCGTACAGGGCGGCGAGGCGGAGCTGGGCCTCGGCCCGGGCGCCGCCCTCCTGGTGGGCGATCTCGCGCTCGATGGCCTCAGCGAGGGGCTCGTAGCGGCGAAGCTCAGCGTAGAACGCCTGAAGCTCGTGGATGAGCCCGAGGTCGAAGGCGAAGTCCAGCGCCTCTTGGTAGGCCGCGACGGCGCGCTCCTCGTCGTAGAGGCGGCCGCGCAGGATGCGGGCGGCCCGGGCGCGCCAGAACGCGGCGTCGGCGCCGCCGACACGGTTGGCCTCATCCAGGTAGAGCTGGACGAGGGCCTCCCACTCCGCGGCGTTGACGTAGAGGCGCTCCAAGGCCAAGAACGCGGCGCCATGCTCCGGCGCGGCGGCCAAGGCGGCGCGGAAGGCGGCGACGGCCTGATCAGGCTGGCGCAGGCCCTCGGCGAGCACCCGGCCCCGCTCGTGGTGCAGGCGGGCGGCCAAGGGGCCCGAGGAGAGCGCGGCCATGCGGCGTAAGGTCTCGTTCAGGCCGTCCCAGTCCCGGGCGGCGAGCTGGCCGTCGCGCAGGAGCTGGAGGGTGAACCAGTCCTCGGGGTGGCGCTCCGCCGAGGCGCGCAGCAGCGCCATGGCGTCGGCGTCGCGCTGCAGGTGGTTGCGGGTGAGCACCGCGGCGTCCTGGAGGATCTCCGAGGCGGTGCGGGCGTCAGGCTCCAAGGCCGCGAGGCGCTCAAGCTGCTCGCGGAGCTCGGCGAAGCGCTGGGTGCGGTTGAGCACCTCGGTGAGCTCCCGGGCGGCGGCCACGGAGCTGGCGTCGGCGGCGATGGCGGCGCGGGCGTGCTGCTCGGCGAGGTTGAGGTCGCCGAGGCGGGTGCGGGCGAGGCGGGCGGCCTCGGCCAGCGCAGCGGCGCGGGCGGCGCCCTCAAGGTGGTTGGCCTCGGCGGCGAGGAGCTCAACGGCGCCGACCCAGTCCGAGCCGAGGTCATCGACGGCGAGCTCCGCCGGGGGCGCGGCCTCTTGCGCGGCCGGGGACGCCGCGCCGGACTCCTCCATCATGACGGCGAACTCGGCGGAGTCCATGCTCACGACGAGGGTGGGGCCTGAGCTCAGCGCGCCGTAGGGCAGCGCCTGGGCGGGCGCCTCGGCCTGGACGGGCGCCTCGGCGGGCTCCTCGGGCAAGGCCGCGGCGTCGATGGAGCGCGCGGGCACGAAGCCGGTGTTCGGGGTCGCGGCGGGGGCGCGCTCGATGAAGGGCTCGGGCGCGGCGGGCGGGGCCTCGGCGGCCTCGTCCTCGACGGTGCTGACGATCTGGGGCTCACCCTCCCCGCCCTCTTCTTCGTCGTCCAAGAACGACTCAGCGGTGGCGAAGACGTCGACGGCCTCGTCGTCGGCCTCCTCCTCCTGCTGCTCCTGCTCGGCCTCAGCCTCCATGGCGGCGGCGAGGAAGTCGGCCATGGGGGCCATGAGCGTCGGCGCGGAGCTGAGCCCGCCCTGGATGGGGGTCGGCATCGCCGAGAGCCCGCTCGGGGGCTTCGGCGGCGGGGGCGGAGGCGGCGCGGGGGGCGGTGGCGGCGTCGGGGTCACCGCGGGGATCGGCACCTCCTCGGAGAACTCGTTGTCACCAAAGAACGACGACTCGGCGTCGAGCGCGGCCTGGCGAGCGGCCGCCTCAGCCCGGCGGCGCGCCTCATCGGCGGCGCGGGACTCTTCAGCCCGGCGGGCCTCCTCCACGCGGCGGGCCTCCTCGGCGCGGCGAGCCTCTTCAGCGCGGCGGGACTCCTCCACTCGGCGGGCCTCCTCAGCGCGACGGGCCTCTTCAGCGCGGCGGGCCTCCTCAGCCTTCCGCGCCTCTTCAGCCCGGCGGGCCTCCTCTGCGCGACGGGCCTCCTCAGCGCGGCGAGCCTCTTCAGCCTTCCGCGCCTCTTCAGCCCGGCGGGCCTCCTCGGCGCGGCGAGCCTCTTCAGCCTTCCGCGCCTCCTCGACGCGGCGGGCCTCTTCAGCCTTGCGCGCCTCGGCCTCCTGCTCCGCCTTCCGGCGCGCGGCCTCTTCGTCTGCCTTCCGTTGCGCGGCCAGCTCAGCCTCTTGCTTCGCCTTCTCCGCGGCGGACGGCTGGGGGTCATCCCACCGCTCGCCGGAGATGCCCTCTCCTTCCTTGAAGAAGAGGTCGTCGAACTCATCAAAGCCGTTCTGGTTGTCTTTCGGCATGAAGCCTGCTCCGATTGGCGCGGTGAGGCGCCGCAGGTGGGCATGAACGCGCAGATGCTACACCCGCGCGAGGCTGAGCGCGCGGCTCCATCGTCCTACCACCCCGACAAGCGTGAATCAACCGGGCCTACGACGGCCTGTCAACTCTTTGGCGTTCCCGCTGAGATCGCGCTGGGCTCGGCGCGGGCTACGGTGTGGGCAAGAGCGCGAGGATCCAGCGCAGATCGTCATCGGTGAAGGTGAAGCCGCCGCCGACGTAGCCGGTGAAGTACCCGTACTGGGCGCCCAGGAGCACGTTGTGGGCGCCCGCCTGGACGTAGAGGTGCTTCATCGGCTCAACCCTCGCGCCGAGGTTCAAGACAGGCGTGCCGTTAAACACCGGGTAGGAGCCGACCATGAAGTCGTAGACGTCTACGGAGAGGGAACGAGAAGCGGTAACCGGAGCTGATCGTGTATTGGCTCCAGGCGCTGCCGTACTCGGGGCTGATGGTCGTGGTCGGGTCGATGTTGCCGATGGGGTGGCTGACGAGCTCGACGTTGTACCAGTAGTCTTCCCGGGGCATCAGCCGGGCGCCCAAGGCGTTGCGCATCCCGCCCGCGACGGGGTTCTCGGTGAAGCCGGGGGCGTTGGGGTCGGTGCCGAAGTAGACCGCGCCGTCGTAGTAGACCTCGGTCTGGAGCTCAGTGACAGAACGTACGAGGTTGTTGACCTCGGTCACTGTGTTTGTCACCTCGGACAAGGCCAGCTCCAGCTCACGCACGGCGCCGTCGTCGTTCACCAAGGCGCCTAAGGTGCCCTCCCCTCGGTTGACCTTC
This sequence comes from Myxococcota bacterium, assembly GCA_023150845.1. Lineage (GTDB taxonomy): Bacteria > Myxococcota_A > UBA796 > UBA796 > CAJQPC01 > JADKFE01. The sequence continues at coordinate 18,151 of JAKLKD010000110.1, forward strand.
GCGGCGATCTCCTCGACCTCGGCCAAGGTGGCGTCGAGCTTGTCCATGGCCTCGCCGACGCTCGCCATCTCGGTGTCGACCTGGCCGCCGGTGCGCTCGATCTGGAGCTTGAGCAGGGCGCTGGCCTGCTCCAGGTTCTTCACGACGGCGCTGATCTCGTCGGACTGGGCCGCGGAGAGGCCGTTCACCCGGTTCACGGTCTCGTCGAGGCTCTTGATGGTCGCCTCGATTCGCGCCGGGGTCTCCCCCTCCATGAGCAGGCGGAGCTTGGAGGTGATGACCTCCACGTCGGCGCTGATCTGGTCGGCGCGGTTGGAGAGCGCCTCGATGTCGGGGCCCGTGATCTTGATGGGCAAGACGTCCTGATCGACGAGGAGCTCGCCCGGAGGGCCGGGGGTGAGGTTGATGACCTTGTCGCCCAAGATGCCGTTCGACGCCATGACGCCGAAGCTCTCCCGGCTCAGCTCAACATCGCCCGACATCTCCAGCCGCATCCGCGCCTGGCCGTTGACGAGGTTGATCTCCCGCACCGAGCCGACGGTCACCCCGGCGATGCGCACCTGGGTGCCGATGTAGACGCCGGACGCCGTGGGGAAGTCCGCGTAGAGCGAGTAGCGGTCGGCGCTGGTGACGCCGGTGCGGTCGTCGGTGAACAGCGTGAAGCCCACGGCGACGCCGAGCGCGATGAGGGTGATGACACCGACCTTGAATTCACGAGAGAAGCTGCTCACAGCGCGAATCCTACGGCGACGCGGCGGGGGCCGCAAACCAGGGGGTCACTCTACACCGATGGGCCCGTCGAGGCGCCCCTCTACGAACTGCCGCACGAGCGGATCGTCCGTGGTCTTGAAGTGCTCCGGGGGCCCTTGGGCGACGACCTTGCCCTGGTGGAGCATGTAGATGTAGTCGGCGACCATAAACGCGCCCTTCATGTCGTGGGACACGACGACGCTGGCCATGGCGGGGTGGTTCTGCTGGGTCGCGGCGATGAGCTCGTCGATCTGGGCGGTGAGGATGGGGTCCAGGCCCGTCGTCGGCTCATCGTAGAGCAGGATGTCCGGGGTGTGGATGATGGCCCGGGCGAGGCCGACGCGCTTTCGCATTCCGCCGGAGAGCTCTGAAGGCATCTTCTGAATCGCGAAGCTCAGGCCCACCTGGGCGAGCACGGCCTCCACACGGCTGAGCGTCTCGGCCTCGGTGAGCTTCTCGTGCTCCCGCAGCGGGAACGCCACGTTCTCATACACGCTCAAGGAGTCGAAGAGCGCGGCGTTCTGGAACACCATGCCGAAGCGTAGGCGCAGCCGCTGCAGCTCCTCACGCTTGAGCCGACCCAGCTCTTTGCCCAACACCGTCACCCGCCCGGCGTCGGGCTGGATGAGGCCCATGGCGTGCTTGAGCGTGACGCTCTTGCCCGTGCCCGAGCGCCCGATGATGACCGTACACTTGCCTTTGGGCACGACGAGGTCGAGCCCCTGCAAGACCTTGTGCGCGCCGAAGGCCTTGGTCACGCCGTCAAAGACGATCGCCGCGTCCTGGGGGTCGAAGGGGGAGGTGCTCACGTCAAGAGCCCGAGCTTCATCAAGATGTCGGTGAAGAAGTAGTCGAGCACGAGGATCGCCACGGAGGAGACGACCACGGCCTCGGTCGTCGCCTGACCGACCCCTTGTGCGCCTCCGCGCACGCTGAGCCCCTTCCAGCAGCCCACCGCCGCCAAGAGCCATCCGTAGACCGAGGCCTTGATGAGCCCCCAGTGCAGGTCCTCGGGGTCGGCGTACCAGGCGATGCGGTCCAAGAAGGCGCCGCCGTCGATGCCCATGTAGGGCACACTCACCATGTAGGCGCCGATCATGCCGATGCCCGTGTAGAGCGCCGAGAGCACCGGCACCATGATCGCCCCGGCGATCACCCGGGGCGACACGAGGTACTCCACCGGGTCCACCGCCATCGACTCCAAGGCGTCGATCTGCTCGGTGACCTTCATCGTGCCGATCTCCGCCGCCATCGCCGAGCCCGCCCGGCCCGTGACCATCAAGGAGCAGAACACCGGCCCCAAGGAGCGTGAGAGCGAGAGCGTCACCGTCGAGCCCGTGAGCGTCTCGGCGCCGAAGAGGCCGAAGCCGTACGCCGCCTGGAGCGCGAAGACGCCGCCGGTGAAGAAGCCCGAGATGAGCACGATAGAGAGCGACTGCACGCCGACAAACTCGAGCTGCTGCAGGATGAGCCGGGGGCGAAACGGCGGGGTGAACAGGGTCCAGGTGCCGCGCACGGCGACCTCGGCGAAGGACCCGAAGCGCTCGACGACGCGGATGACGGCCGCGCCGACCCCCTCGACGAGCCTCGTGATCACGGCGTCACCGCCTCGCGCCGGGGCACGCGCTGGGAGACGCCGCAGAGCACCTCGTAGGGGATGGTCCCGGCGAGCTCCGCGAGCTCCTCGACCCGCACGCCGTCGCCGAAGAGCTCCACCTCGTCACCGGGGCGAACCGGCGTATGTACGTCGGTCACGTCCACCATGACCATGTCCATACACACCGTTCCACGCACCGGACAGCGCTGGCCGTGGACGAGCACCTCGGCGCGGTTGGAGAGCGCCCGGGGGTAGCCGTCCGCGTAGCCGACGGGCAAGGTCGCCAGGCGCGTCGGGCGCGGGGCCACCCAGCGCCGCCCATAAGACACGCCGTAGCCCGCCGGGATGTTCTTCACATAGAGCACCCGGGTGACCACCCGCATCACCGGGCGCAGGCCCTCGCCGAGCCCAGGCCCCGGCGAGACGCCGTAGAGCGCGAGCCCAGGCCGGACCATCGTGAAGCGCAGGTCGTCGTAGCCGAGGGTCGCCGCCGAGTTGCTGCAATGCAGCAATTTCGGATGAAAGGCCCGCGCCTGGGCGGCCTGGACCGCGACACGAAAGCGCCGGGCCTGCTCGCGGGTGAAGGTGGGGTCGCTCTCGGCCTCGGCGAAGTGGGTGGCGAGGCCCGTGACCTCCAAGGCGTCAAAGTCGGCGATCCGGTCCAAGAACGGGCCCCACTCGCCATACGGCACGCCCAGGCGGCCCATGCCCGTGTCCACCTTGAGGTGCACGGCGACGGTGACCCCGCGGCGGCGGGCGACCTCGTGTAGGGCGGCGGCGGAGTCCAGATCAAAGAGCATCGGCGTGAGCTGGTGCTCAATCGCCGCCTCCGCGCCGAAGACCGCCACGCCCTCCAAGCAGAGGATCGGCGCCTTCACCCCGGCGGACCGGAGCAGCTCCCCCTCCTCGACGAGCGCCACGCCGAACCACTCCACCCCGCTCGCCTCAAGCGCCAGGGCGGACAGAGCGGCGCCGTGGCCGTAGGCGTCGCCCTTCACCGAGGCGCAGACCGCGACGCCCTCCCCGACGCGCGACCGCACCACGCCGAGGTTGTGGCGGAGGCGATCGGTGTGCACGAGGGCGGTGGTGGGCCGAAGCTGCTGCATAAGCTCCGTTGAGGTGCGCGCGGCAGCCCCTCCCTAACGAGCTTATTCGTGCCCCGCTCCCCCGCTCAACGGTCGGGGATCGCCGGGCGTCTCCGCCTCGCCGGGCCTCCACGCCGGGGTTACCCAGCGGTGAACGCGCAGGAGCCAGCCATGAGAACCCTCGTCACCGGCGGAGCCGGGTTTGTGCCCTCTCACCTCTGCGAGCGCCTGATCGCCGAAGGTCACGAGGTCGTCGCCCTGGACAACTTCGTCACCGGCGACGAGCGCAACCTGCGCGAGCTGCGCCGCGAGCCGCGCTTCACCTTCATCGAGGCCGACGTCACGAAGGCCCTGCCGGTGACGGGCCGCTTCGACCGCGTCTACCACATGGCGTCCCCGGCGAGCCCCATCGACTACGTCGAGCTGCCCTTTGAGACCTTGTTCGCGGGCTCCGACGCCACCCGCCTCGGCCTTGAGCGCGCCCACCAAGACGGCGCCCGCTTCTTCTTGGCGTCCACCTCCGAGGTCTATGGCGACCCCGCCGTTCACCCCCAGGTCGAGTCCTACTGGGGCAACGTGAACCCCATCGGCCCCCGCTCGGTCTACGACGAGGCCAAGCGCTACGCCGAGGCGCTCACCATGGCCTTTCACCGCTACAAGAAGGTGCCGACCCGAATCGTCCGCATCTTCAACACCTACGGCCCGCGCATGCGCGTCAACGACGGCCGGGTGATCCCCGCCTTCTGCTCCCAGGCCCTGCGCGGTGAGCCCCTCACGGTCTTCGGCGACGGCAGCCAGACCCGCTCCTTCTGTTACGTCAGCGACCTCGTGGACGGCCTCTTCCGCCTCATGGAGTCCGAGCTCGCCGAGCCCTGCAACATCGGCAACCCCACCGAGCGCTCGATGCTGGAGCTCGCCGACTACATCAACCGCTTCACGAACAACCCCGCGGGCGTCGTGCACAAGCCGCTGCCCCAGGACGACCCCACCCGCCGCCGCCCCGACATCAGCCGGGCCCGAGCGGTCTTGGGCTGGGAACCCCAGGTGAGCTTCGAGGACGGCCTGCGCCGCACCGTCGACTACTTCGCCGAGGTGATGCGGGAGCGCGGTGAGCTGGCCTGAGGGGCGCAGCGGCGAAACACGCTGCCGCCGCGCCTCCTCAGAACCCTCGAACAGCGCGCGATAAGATCCTGATTTTTAACAGGATTCTTTTGATGTACCCCCGACACGATTTGAACGTGCGACCTGCGGATTAGGAATCCGCTGCTCTATCCAGCTGAGCTACGAGGGCGTGCCGCCGCTCGTATTAGAGTCACGCTCCCCCGTCAATCGAAGGTGCCGCCATGCTCCTCCTCGCCCTCGCCTGCGCCAAGGCGCCCGAGCCGGTGGACACCGCGCCGCAGACTGTGCCGTTCTCGCGGACCTTGGCGCGGATCGACCTCTCCGAGCAGGATCTCGGCGGCCACCGGCCCGCGCGCAGCATCTTGCACCTGCACTCGCCCTGGAGCCACGACGCTTGCGACGGCGATCCGCTCCCCGACGGCGCGCCGAACGCCTCCTGCCTCGCCGACCTGCGCGCGGCCATCTGCGACGTCGGCCTCGACCTGGCCTCCTTGACCGACCACCCCGCCCACGCCGCCGCCCAGCCCTATGACACCTTGAGCTGGGCCGCCGAGGGCGACGCCCCCGAGCTCCTGAACGGGGTCGCCGTCGGCAACCACGTCGCCTGCCCCGACGGCAGCTCGGTCCTGGTGCTGCCCGGCATCGAGGACACCCTGATGCCCCTCGGCCTCCGCCAGCACGTCGACGGGGACGCCGCCGCCCGGGAGGCGCTCTACAACCGCCGGGACGACGAGGCGATCCTCGCGATGCAGGCGACGGGCGCGGTCTTGACCCTCGCCCACACCGAACAAGAGGCGCTCGGCGAGCTATCGCGCCTGCAAGACGCCGGGCTTGTCGGGCTTGAGGCCTTCAACCTGCACGCCATGGTGGATCCGAACCTCCGCGAGGACTTCCTCGGCCTGGACGGCCTCACCTGGCTCTCGGACATCGCCGACTTCACGAACCCCGACGGCACCGCCGAGCCCGACCTGCTCTTCTTGGCCATCGTGCAGGAGCAGGCGCCCTCGGTGCTCGCCTGGGACAGCCTCTCCGCCCGGGGCCCCGCCTTCGGCTTCGCCGGGACCGACGCCCACCAGAACGTCCTGCCGCTCACGCTGCGTGACGGCGAGCGCGGCGACTCCTACCGCCGGATGATGCGCTGGTTCTCAAACTGGCTGCTCCTGAGCCCCGGCGAGGCCGTCAGCGCCGAGGCCATCGAGGCCGCCCAGCGCGCCGGGCGCAGCTACATCGTCTTTGAGGCCTTCGGCACCCCCGCCGACTTTGACGTGGCGCTCTACGACACGGCGGGGGCACGCTACGAGATCGGCGCCGACGCGCCGCCGGGTGAGCTCCGCGTGCGCTGCCCCACCCTCGCCGCCCGGAGCCCCCGGGGCCCGACGCCGCCGGAGGTCTCCGCCCGGGTGCTTCGCGACGGGCAGCCCTTCGCCGAGGGCTGCGGCGCCCACACCGTCACCGAGCCCGGCGTCTACCGCGTGGTGTTCGACATCACCCCGCACCACCTCAGCCCGTTTTTGGGCGAGGATCCCGACAAACACGTCCATGAGGCCGTCTGGATCTACGCGAACCCGCATCGGGTGCGCTGATCACCATATCCGTGATTGACACCCCCCCAGGCTTCAGGTACGCTGAGCCCTTGATCACGCCCCTCCTGAGGTCCAGGTCCATGCGCCGATTCCACGCCCCCTCCCCGGCCCGAGCGCTCCCCGCTCTCCTCGTCGTCGTGAGCAGCTTCTGGCTGGAGGCCTGTAAGGGCTGCCGGGACGATCCTGACACCATCGTCCCCGATGAGACCCCGCCGGAGGATCCCCACGACATCGGCCAGTACCTGTCGATGCGCACGATGCCCGACGGCAGCCCGGCGATGGCCTATTACGATCGCACCAAGGGTGGCCTCAGCTTCCGCATCGGCACGATGAAGGGCGAGGACATGACCTGGGCCGAGGAGCGCATCGACGGCTTCGCCGACGACAACGGCCTCGACTCCGGCGACCGCGGCAAGTACGCCTCCTTGGCCATCGACTCTGCGGGCACGGCCTGGATCACCTACTACGACGCCATCAACGGCGCCCTGCTCTACGCCCGCCGCGACGGCGCGAACAAGTACACCAAAGGCATCGCAGATGTCGGCGGCGGCGTCACCCCGAACGCCGGTCTGTTCAGCTCCTTGCAGCTCGACGCCTCGAACAACCCCGTCGTGGCGCACTACGACCGCTACAAGGGCCAGCTCCGCATCGCCCACTGGAAGGACACGTCCTTCGTCGGTGAGGTGGTGGACGAAGGCACCGACTACATCCCGCCGGACGGCTCTGAAGAGGAGCCCAAGGAGGCGAACGTCGGCAGCTTCGCGCGGCTGCTCATCCATGACGGCGTCGAGTACATCGCGTACTACGACGAGGCGAACGGCGACCTCAAGCTCGCGTCGGGCACGGCCGGGAACTACGTCACCGTGGTGGTCGACTCCGAGGGTGACGTCGGCAAGTGGCCCTCGATGGTGCACACCGGCAGCGAGCTCATGATCGCCTACCAAGACTCGGCGAACCAGGATCTCAAGCTCGCCCGGGGCTCCGGCACCAACTGGTCCGTCGAGACCATCGACTCCGGCGACTTCCGCGGCGCGGACAGCGAGATCTTCCTCAACGGCAGCTTCCCCTCGATCCTGTACTTCGACGGGAACGAGAACAACCTGCTGCTCGCCCGGAATGACGGCTCCGCCTGGAGCGTTGACACCTTGGGCGGCGCCGACGCGGCCCTGGGCTTCCACAACGAGACCATCTCGTCGGGCGGCAAGCGGTTCATCGCGTGCTACGACTACACGAACCGCACCATCTGGTTCCAAGAGCTGCTCTGATACCCCGGCTGTGATCCCTAGGTGAGTCCGGAGGGCCGTTGCTCGCTACGCTCTTCCTCAGCGCCGCGCTCGCTGGAGAGCTCAAGGTTCACGTCCTGGACGTGGGCCAAGGCGACGCGATCCTCCTGACCACCCCCGCCGGAAAACACGTGCTCATCGACGCCGGGGACGATCTCGATGACACCGCGCCCCAGCTCCAGGCCTTCGGCGTGGAGTCGCTGGCGCTCGTGGTCGCCACCCACGCCCACGCCGATCACATCGGGGGAATGCGCCCGGTGATCGAGGGGTTTGAGGTGGGCATGTACATCGACAGCGGCCTGCCCCACACCTCCCGCACCTACACCTCGCTGATGCAGACCATCGAGGCCCGGGGCGTGACGTACAAGACCGCGCGGGTCGGCCAGGTCTACAAGCTCGACGACGGCATCACCGTGCAGGTGCTCTGGCCGACGGACACGCCGCTCAAAGACACCCGCTCCGACCTGAACTCCAACTCCGTCGTGCTGCGTGTGGACCACGGCGAAGACTGTTTCCTCTTCACCGGCGACAGCGAAGAGGACACCGAGCGCGCCATGCTGAGCCGCGGCGTCGAGACCTGCGACGTGCTCAAGGTCGCGCACCACGGCTCGCGGCACTCCACGAGCGAGTACTTCGTAGACGCCGTCTCGCCGACCATCGCGCTTATCAGCGTCGGCGCTGGCAACTCCTACGGGCACCCCGGCCCTGAGACCGTCGAGCGCCTCTCCCGCGCCGGGGCGACCATCTACCGCACCGACCTCAGCGGCCACATCACCGTCGTCTCGACGGGGAACGGGATCTACGTCAGCGACGGCCTCCCCTACTCGCCACGCCCGACGGTGAGCGGCGGCGGCTGGGGCGGCACACAGCCGGGCCTGGCGGCCACGGCGAGCCCGGAGCCACGATGAGCCCTCGCCTGACCGTCGATCGTCTTGAGGCAGACCTGGCGGTGCTGGAGCACGGCGGTGTCTTCTTCAACGTGCCACGCTCGGCGCTGCCCGAAGGCGCGCACGAGGGCATGGTGCTGGAGCTGCGGGAGGCCCTCGTGGAGCCCGCGGTCTTCGGCGGTGACGCTGGGGAGCCGGTCCCAGAGGAAGAAGCCCGGCTGCGTGAGGCGACGGAGCGCCTCAAACGTCTGGCCGCGCGCAGCGCCGATCTCCCCGACGAGATCGAGCTGTGAGCGTGGCCGAGCTGTCCTCTCACGGCCCGCGCGGAGGTACTGTGCGCTCGTTCATTCAGGGTCTTCTACTGGGTGTGGCGCTCCTGTTCGCAGGAGCGGCGGAGGCGGGGGTCAACGTCAACACCGCGAGCCAGTCCGAGCTAGAGACCTTGCCTGGCATCGGCCCGTCGAAGGCCATCGCGATCATCCAGCACCGCGAGGCCCACGGGCCGTTTAAGGCGCTGAGTGACCTCGACGCCGTCAACGGCATCGGCCCGGCGACGCTCACGAACCTGAACGGGCTCGTCGAGTTTGGCGACGGCGCCGTCGCTCCGCCCGCCCCCGCCGCGCAGGCCATTGAGGCGACGAGCACCACCACGACGGCGCCCGCTCCCGCGGCGAGCCCCGCGCCGAAGCCGGTCGCGCCCGGCGGCAAGATCAACATCAACAGCGCCGGCGTCGCCGAGCTGGAGCAGCTCCCTGGCATCGGCCCGTCGAAGGCCCAGGCGATCCTCCGGGATCGTGAGGAGCGCGGGCCGTTCAGCACCTGCGCCGACCTCGACCGCGTCGAGGGCATCGGCCCGGCCACGGTCACCCTGCTCGTCGAGTCCTGCGCCACCCAGTGAGCGGCGCGGCCTGACTCAGCGGAAGCGGCTCAGGGCGTCCTTCACGACGTCTTGGGCCCGGGCCATTGGTGTCTCTGGCTCCTCGTCGTGAGCGCTGGCGTCGGCGCGGCCGCGCAGGCGCTTGGGGAAGAGCTGGTCGTGTTTCGCCTGGAGCGTGTCGACGAGGGCGTCGTCGAGGGCCTTGGGGCCGCCGTGGGGCAAGCTCAGGGTGTAGATCTTGGCGAGGTGCTCGACGAGCTCCATCCGCAGGACGCAGGTCTCGAGGTCGGGTCCGACGGTGAGCACGCCGTGGTTGCCGAGCATCACGGCGTCGGCGCGGCCGAGGGCCTCGGTCAAGGCCTCGTCGGGGTCGCCGGGGAGCAGGTGCTGAATGAGCGGAATCTCCCGGCCCAGAGACACGACGGGCTCCGCCATGAACGGCGCGCCGAGGCTCACCCCCGCCACGGCCATCGCCGTCGCGTAGGGCGGGTGGGCGTGCAGCACGGCCCGGACGTCCTCCCGGGCGCCGTACGCGCAGCGGTGCAGGGCGATCTCGGAGAAGACCTTTCGGGTGCCCGCGATGACCGCGCCCTCGGGGCTCAGGGTGACGAGGGACTCCGGGGTGACGTCGGCCTTGGAGACCGCCGTGGGCGTCGCGATCACCCGGCCGTCGTCGAGGCTCCAAGAGGCGTTGCCGTCGTGGTTCGCGACCCAGCCCGCGGCGTGCAGGCGGCGAGAGACCTGGACCAAGGCGGCGCGGGCGCGCTCCTCAAGGTTCGACACGGCTCAGCTCTCCTCGTCGCGGGGCTTGGGGGGCTCGCTGCGGCGGCGGGCCTCGTCTTGAAGGCTCCCGGCGAGGTCTTGCAGGCGGGCGCCGAGGGTCGAGAGCGCCGCGGTGACCTCGGGGGACTGGAACAGGCCGCGGAGGCGCTGCCCGACCTCCCGGGCGGCCTCACCGAGCAGCTCGTCCGGGCGGGCGTCGGGGCGAGACTCGGGCCGGGCCGCGTCGTTGAGCTCAGCGCCCAGGGCGTCCCGCACACGGCGGGCGGCGTCTTCAGAGGCCCGGGTGGCCTCACCGAGCCGCTCCTCGACCTCAGGGCGCCGCAGAGACGCCGCGAGGCGCGCCAGGGCCATGAGGTGCCGCCCCAAGGCCCGCGCCTCCTCGTAGCCCTCCTCAAGCCGCTCGTTGACCTCGGCCAAGGCGTCGGCCACAGGGAGCTCCAGCCCCGCCAGCTCGGCCTCGGACGCGCTCAGGGGCCCGTCGAGACCACGCAGCGCGACCTCACCCGGCGGAGGTGAGAAGCCCCGCGGCACCCGGAAGGCGCGGCGGCCGTCCTCGCTGATGAGGATCTCAGTGGCGAAGCGCGCGTCAGACACGGTGAACCTCAGGTGCCGTCCGGGCTGGGCCCGGGCCCCCGGACCTCACCCTGGGCGGTGTTGACCCGGTCGATGATCGCCAGGACGACGCTGTGAAAGGGATCGTCGGGGCCACCGAGGAGCTGCCGGGCGGTGTTGCCTTCGCGGCTGCACAAGACCAGATCACCCTCCCCCGCGCCGACGGCGTCCACAGCGAGGAAGGAGCGGCCGAGGCGGGCGTTGCCGTCCGGGCACACAGGCTGCACGACGAGCACGGTGCGGCCGACGTAGACGGGGTGCTTCACCGTGGCCACGGCGTTCCCGAGCACACGACAGAGGATCATGGCGCCCCCCGGCTCGCCTGGGCGTTGGGGTAGTGGTGGTCCACGATGCCGATGACCGTCGCGTCCACCGGGGAGAAGCTGTCGGGCAAAGCCAAGGCCGCCTCACGCCCCGTGATCCACTCGATCAGCTCGCCCGGCCCCGCCTGGAGCGGATCCGCGGCGACGATGGGATCCCCGTCGGGCAGGCCGTCGTGATCTTGGGGCTGGACGAGCAGGAGCCGCACACCGACGAGGGAGGGGTGCTTCACAGACGCGACGACGACGCCGAGCACACGGGCGAGCTGCATCACGCGCCTCGGAGCAGGTTCGGGGAGAGGACAAATGGCGCCGGGCGCAGCACCATCGCCACGAGCTCATCGCTCGGACGCGGGATGAGCTCGACGGCGTGAAAGGCGCCCCGGGCGTTGAGCTGCGCCGTCGCCGCGGCGAGGCCCGCCTCGACGTCGTGCTGCACGCCGGAGATGACGAAGACGCCGCGCCCGCCGAGGCCAGGGCTCACCCGGAGGCCACAGAGCGCCACGTCGGCGTCTTTGAGCGCACGATCAGCGGCGAGTAAGGTGGCGGCCGGGGTGCGGCCCTCGACGACGCCGAGGGTGTCGGGGCTGCCGACGTTCACCGCGCCCGCCAAGGCCGGGAGCAGCGCCGCGTGGGCGAAGGGCAAGAGGAGCTGGTCGATGAGCGCGCCGTCCGCCACGCCTAAGGCGGCGGTCATCGCCTCCTCGACCTCGGCGACGCCGCCGCAGAACAGGAGCAAAAACTTGCCCGGCTCGACGAGGTTCGCCTCAAGCACGGTCACCGGGGAGCGCTTGGTGAGCGCGTCCAAGGCGCGATAACCCCGCGCCAAGGACCCCAGCTCCACGAGCCCGAGGGCGTCTCCGAGCATCAGACGATCCGGAAATAGCCGGCGAGCGTGCAGCGGCGGACGCGGGTGAAGTCACGCGCGGTGGTGAGGCCCTCGCCCGTCGGCGAGGCGATGGTGAAGGAGGTGTAGCCCTCACCGCCATAGCCCAAGCCCGCGTAGTTCGGCGCGTTCTTCACGAAGATCGAGCAGTTCACCGCCCGGGCCATGCGGTGCAAGGCGTCGAGGTTCTTGCTGTACATGCTCGCGGTGTGGCCGTAGCCATGCTCGGCCGCGACGGCCTGGTCGATGCCGTCGTGAACGTCCTTCACCCGCACCACGCCCACGATGGGCATGAGCAGCTCTTGCTGCACGAAGGGGTGCTCGGCGGGGAGCTCGGCGACGATGAGCCGGGGATCGCCCTTAAACGGCACGTCGATCTCGCGGAGGAACTCCCCGGCGTCTTTGCCGACCCAAGCGCGGTTGACGTGCTGGCGGTCGGGGGTGAGCACCAGCTTCTCCAGGCGCGTCACCTGGTGGTTCGAGAGCTTCACCGCCCCCGAGGCCAACATCACCTCAAAGAGCTTATCGACGACCTTAGAGACCGCGAAGACCTCCTTCTCGTCGGTGCAGATGACGTTGTTGTCGAAGCTCGCCCCGGCGACGATGCCGCGGCCGGCCTGCTCGATGTCCGCCGTCTCGTCCACGACGACGGGCGGGTTGCCCGGCCCGGCGCAGATGGCCTTCTTGCCGGAGTTCATCGCGGCCTTCACCACGGGGCCGCCGCCGGTCACCACGATGAGGCGCACGCCGGGGAAGCGCATCAGCTCATTCGCCGACTCGATGGTCGGGCTCGCCACGGCGCACATGATGTCCGACGGCCCGCCCACCTCGACGCTGGCGCGGTTGATGAGGTCGATGCAGTAGGCGCTGATGCCCTTCGCCGAGGGGTGCGTGTTGAAGACGACGGTGTTCCCGCCGCTGACCATCCCGATGCCGTTGTTGAGGATGGTCTCCGTGGGGTTCGTGCAGGGCGTGATCGAGCCGATGACGCCATACGGCGCCCGCTCCATGAGCGTGAGGCCGTCGTCCCCCGTCCAGGCCGTCGTCTCCAAGATCTCCGGGCCCGGCGTCTTGTGGATGACGAGCAGGTTCTTCTTGATCTTGTCGTCGATGCGGCCGAGCCCCGTCTCTTCCCGAGCCATACGGGCGAGGTTGTGCACGTCCTCACCGGCGCGGCGCCGGATGTTGGCGACGATCTCCCGGCGCTTCTCCAGCGGCAGGTTGATGAGGAGCTGCTGGGCGGTGCGGGCGGCGCCGACGGCGTCGGAGACGGTCTTGTAGACGCCGCGGGGATCCTTGGGCACCTCGCCCCGGGGGCGGACGTCCCCGGCGCGCACCCGCTTGAGCACCTGCTCGACCAAAGCGAGCATCTGATCGTCGCGGAGCTGCATCAGGCGCCGTCCTCACTCGCGGGGAACGCGGGGTGCTTGTTGAAGACGAGGCCCTCAGGGCGATGAATCGTGTCGACGATCGCCATGATCACCGCGTCTACGGGGCGGCCCTCGGTCTGGGCGGTCTGCCGGGCGCTTGAGCCCGAGGCGTAGAGCACGACCTCGCCCACCCCGGCGCCCATGGCGTCCGCGGCGACGACGAAGGCGTCTTTGCCCTCTAAGGAGAGGCTGAGATCCTGCACCAGATACAGGCGCAGGCCCTCCAGCTTCGGATCCTTCTGTGTGGCCACGATCGTGCCCACGACACGGCCCAGCTTCATTTCGCCTCCAAGGTGGCGAGGAGCGCCTCAGCTCACTCGCCCTTCTTGGCGCCGCGGCCCAGGGGGAGGATCTCGTCGATGTTCGCGTGGGGGCGCGGGATGACGTGCACGGAGACGAGCTCACCGACGGCCTGGGCCTGGCGGGCGCCGGCCTCCGTGGCGGCCTTCACCGCGGCGACGTCGCCACGGACGATGGCGGTGACGTAGCCGCCGCCGATCTTCTCGAAGCCGACCAGCTCGACCCGCGCGGCCTTGACCATCGCGTCGGCGGCCTCGACCATGCCGATGAATCCTTTGGTTTCGATCATGCCGAGCGCGTCAGCCATTGGAGACTCCCTGAGAGTTGCACGAAGAGCGAGTGAATTGGGACGGTGACTTGATGACGATGGAGGCGCGACGCCGAGGATCAGGCGCCGGACATCGCCTCGATGGCGGCCACGGCGGCGGCGGCCGCGGCGTCGATCTCCGCCTCGCTGCCCGCCATCCAAAGCCGCCCGAAGGCGCCAAAGGGCTGGAGGCTCACGAGGTTGACGTTCGCGGCCTTCTCGGCCTCGTTCGCCGCGAGGACCGCGTAGGCGGCGGGCTCGGTCTCCAAGATGAAGAGCGACTGCCCGGGGATGAGCATCATGCCTTGGCGGTTGCGGTTGATGAGCTGGGCCTGGTAAGGCTCAACCGCGCGGATGATCTGGTTAGAGACCACCTTGGGCTTGATGCGTTGGGTCTCGCCGACGCCGAGGTGCTTGAGGATCGCCGCGCCTGCGGCCATCACCTCGCCCTTGTCGTCGTGATGGACCTCCAAGAGCCCGAACGCCCGCTCAACCACCTGCACGGCAGGGGTGGCGCGCGTCGCCTTGAGGGCCACATCGGTAACCCGGTTGATGAGCATGCCCGGCGCGATCTCGACCCACAAGGACGCCTGACCGGCCAAGGGCAAGAAGCCACGGCAGGTCGTGCCCGTGAAGGCGGCGAGCTGAGGTTGGAGCGCGTCGAGGAAGACGTAGCCGCGAAGGGTGACGGACATAGACTTCACGATCAGGGGAACATCAGACCTACCGCGTGTGTGGGCGAGCCGTCAAGTCTTTGAGCCAGAACCCGCGAAGCGTTGACTTCAGCGCGCCGCTGATGGTAGCGGTGATCACGCGCCAGGCCGCCAAGAAGGGAGGTGTCATGCGCGCTCGGTTCCTGATCCTGTTGTCCTCTGCCCTGCTCGTCCTCACGGCCTGCCCGGAGACCACGCCCCCCGCGGCGACCCCTGGCGGGGAGGCTCCCGGCGGCGCGCCCGCCGGTGAAGGTGGCGCGCCCCCCGAAGGCGCCGCGGGCCCCATGGGCAAGCGCCCTGAAGAGGCGCGGTTCAACGTCGTTGAGGGCGAAGGTGTCGCGTTCTCCGGCACCGTCTCCTACGAGGGCGCGAAGAAGGGCTCGATCCGCCTCGACTTCTTGACCCAGGAGGGCAACCAGCCGCCGAACCTCGTGCACGCGGTGTCGTTGCCGAAGCTCGGCGAGTTCAGCGTCGAGCTGCCCAAAGATTACGGCCAGCTCCACGTCGTCGCGTTCATCGACGTCGACGGCGACGGCCCCAACGCCAGCGACCCCGCCGCCTTGGCGACGCTCACCGTCGGCGTCGAGCCCATCACGGGTGTGGCCTTGGCGCTCTCGGACACCCCCGATCTCGGCGCGCTCACCCCTGGCGCGAACGGCGCGGCGCCCGGCGAGGGTGGGCCTCCCGCGGACGGCGGCGCGGCGCCCCCGGCTGAAGGTGGGGCTCCCCCGGCTGAAGGCGCGGAGCCCCCGGCTGAAGGTGGCGCGGCGGCGGCGCCTGCGGCCCCCGCGGCGGGGGGATGACCGGGCCGCTCTCCGTCATCGTCCCGGTCTACAACGAGGCAGGAAACCTTCGACCTCTGCATGACGCCTTGGTCAGCGCCCTGGACGCGGCGCAGGTAGAGTTTGAGGTCCTCTACGTCGATGACGGGTCGAGCGACGGCTCGCCGGAGGAGCTGCGTGGGATCGTGGCCGCGGATCCGCGCGCCCGGGTGATCCGCTTCGTACGCAACTACGGCCAGACCGCGGCGCTGAGCGCCGGGTTTCGCCACGCCCGGCACCCGCTCTTGGCGACGATGGACGCCGACCTGCAGAACGACCCGGCGGACATCCCGGAGATGCTCAAGCTCTTGGATCAGGGCCACGACGTGGTCTGCGGCTGGCGCGCTGACCGCAAAGACGCCGCGCTCTCCCGCCGCCTGCCGTCTTGGTTCGCCAACCGCCTGATCGCCTGGCTCTCGCGGGTGGATCTCCACGACTACGGCTGCACCCTCCGCGTGTACCGCCGGGAGTACGTCAAGGGCGTGCCGCTCTACGGGGAGATGCACCGCTTCATCCCCATCTACGTCACCTGGGCCGGGGCGAAGGTCGTCGAGGTGCCGGTGCGGCACCACGCCCGGGTGCGCGGCGTGTCGAAGTACGGCCTGTCCCGCGTGCCGAAGGTGCTGCTCGACCTCACGACGGTGAAGTTCCTGCGGGACTTCTATGTGACGCCGATCTACTTCTTCGGCTGGGCGGGCTTCGCGGGGCTCATCTTGGGCGGGGCGGCCTGGCTCGGCGCGGGGGTGGTGTACCTCGCCCTCGACGCCCCACTCGTCGTGCTCGCTTTGGCCTTGCTGGGGCCGATCCTCGCGCTGTTTGGTGTCATCGAGATCACCCTCGGCATCATCGCTGAGGTGCTCATCCGGATGCACTACGACATCCGCGACAAGGCCCCCTACCGCATCCGCAGCGTGTGGAACCTGGAGACCGCCGAGGAGGTGGTCTCGCCGGGTGAGGCGGTTTAGGCCGTGTGTGGCGTCGCCGGGATCGTCGGGGCGGGCCCCGAGGCCGCAGACCAGACCCGTCAGATGCTTCGGGTGCTCACCCACCGCGGCCCGGACGACGAGGGCGTCGTGAGCCTCGACGGCGCCTGCCTCGGGGTGCGCCGCCTCGCCATCGTCGACGCCCCCGGCGGGCACCAGCCCCTACGAAACGGCGGCGCCTGGGTGGCGCTCAACGGCGAGATCTACAACCACAACGCCCTGCGGAAGGAGCTCACGGCGCGGGGGCGGCGCTTTCAGACGGCGTCGGACACCGAGGTGGTCGCGGCCCTGGTGGATGAGCTCGGCGTGGAGCAGGCCCTTGGCCGCCTCGACGGCATGTTCGCCTTGGCCGTCTGGGAGCCCGAGGCGCGGGCGCTGAGCCTCGCCCGGGATCGTATGGGCGAGAAGCCGCTCTATTGGACCCGGCGCGGCGCGTCCCTCCGTTTTGGCTCGGAGCTCAAGGCGCTGTTGACCCTCGCCGACCAGCCCCGGCTGATCTGCCCCGACGCCTTACACCAGCTCTTGATGTTTGAGTACATCCCGGCGCCGCGCTCGATCTACCAGGGCGTCTACAAGCTCCAGGCGGGGCACCTGCTGCGTCTTGACGCCCAAGGCCTGCGCGTGAGCCCTTGGTGGCGCCCGCCGCTCCCTGGGGCCACGGAGAGCCGCCTGGAGGAGCCGCGCTGGGAGCGGGCGACGCTCAGCTCCCTGCAGATCGCCGTGAAGCAGCGCGTCGATGTTGATCTGCCCGTCGCGGTGACGCTCTCTGGGGGCATCGACTCCTCCTCCGTGCTCGCCTTCGCCGCCCGGCTGCGCCCGGAGGCGCCGCTCCACACCTTCACCGTCACCTTCGACGAGCCGAGCTTCGACGAGGCCGCCCCAGCGGCGCTCATGGCCAAACACGTCGGGGCGGTGCACAACGCCGTGCCGCTCCGGCCCGAGGGCCTCGCCGAGGCCCTGGACGACCTTGAGGCGCGGCTGTGTGAGCCGCTGACCGACGGCAGCCTCGTGCCGACCCGGGCGCTCTACCGCGCCGTCGCCGAGGCCGGGTTCCGGGTGACCGTCGGCGGAGACGGCGCCGACGAGCTCTTCGGCGGCTACCCGACCTACCTCGCGCACCCCGTCGCCGAGCGGCTTGGCGCGGCGGGCCCCCTCGCCCGGGCCCTGACCCGGCGTCTCCCCGCCTCTTTGGACAACCTCAGCAAGACCTTCTTGGCCCAGCGCTTCGCCGAGGGCCTCGGCCTGCCCTGGGCGCGGCGGGCGCAGGTCTGGCTCGGGGCGTTCACGCCGAAGGAGCTCCAGGGACTCACCGGGCGCGCGCCGCAGGCCGCCTGGGACGTCGTCGACGCCTGGGCCGAGGCCGCTGACGCCGCGCCGGACCTCGTCGGGCGGGCGATGTACCTCGACCAGCGGCTCTACCTCGGCGAGGGCGTGCTGATGAAGGTGGATCGGGCGTCGATGCTGAGCTCCGTCGAGGCCCGGGCGCCGTTTCTTTGCCACCGCCTCGTCGGCCTCGCCGCAGACATCCCCGTGGCGGCGCACCTGCGCGGCGGGCAGACGAAGGCGCTCTTGCGCCGGGCTGTGGCCGAGCTTCTGCCCCCTGCCCTCACCCGTCGCCCCAAGAAGGGCTTCGGCGCGCCGCTGGGCCCCTGGCTCGCCGGGCCGATGCGGCGCCTGCTCGACGGGCTTGACGAGGCCCTCGACGGGCTCATCGACGGCGGGACGGTCCGGCGGCTCGTGCAGGAGCACGTCTCGGGGCGCGCGGACCACCGCCGACGGCTGTGGACGCTCCTCGTCTTGGCGCGCTGGCGTCGAGGGCCCTGGGGACCGAGCGCCCGGCCGAGCGGCGTTTAGGCGCGGACCCCGGCGTACCAGGAGCGCGCGTTGGAGAACGCGGCGATGGTCGCCTGAGAGCCGAGGTCCACCCAGACGAGGTACTCCGTCGTCTCGGTCTCGACGATGCTGGCGACGAGCTGGCCCTCAGCGACGGCGTCTAAGGCGCGGAGCACGTTTGTCGTGGCGACGACCTGGTCCAGAGCACCTTGGGCGGCGAACTTCGCGCGGTGACCCTTCCACAGCGCCCGGAGCGTCGTGCGCTCGTCGAGCACCAGGGCGTTCACGACGTCGAGGCGGCTCGCCGACGGGAGCTGGCGGCGCAGGAGGCCGACGACCTGCTCCGCGAGGTCGCGGACGGCGTGGATCTGCTCGGCGGCTTTGCGGCGGCGCTCGGCATCCGCGGCGGCCTGGGCGGCCTCCAGGGCAGACTTGGGGCGCTGGGCGCGGCTGGCGAGCCCACCCTTCTTCGGCGGCGCGGCGACGGGGACCGCCTGAGCGGCGGGGGCCACGGCGGCGGGG
>JAKLKD010000111.1 GCA_023150845.1 Myxococcota bacterium
AGCGCGGTCACCCGGGTCCTGGCGGAGCGGGAGGACTGGCGCCGCACCCGCCGCCGGGGCGCCGTGGTGGTGGTCGGAGATCGGGGCGCGGGCCTCGACCGCCTGCCCGAGCTGCTCGCCGAGGCCTCCCCGGGGCTCCTCGTGCTGCGGCCGCCGCGTCGCATCTCCAGCGCCGAGGGCGCCCGGGCCTGGCTCGCCGAGGCCCTGGGGGCGGAGTCCACCGCCCCCGAGGCGCTCTGCGCGGCGGCGCTCGGCCGGGGGGAAGAGCTCATCGTGGTGATGGACCTCCACCTGCTCATGCTGCGGGGGGTCGGCGGGTTCTCGGCCCTGGGCGCGCTGCTGGAGCTGATCCAGCGCTGCGCCGAGGAGCACCTCTGGGTGTGCGCCGCCCGCACGCCGCTGTGGCGTTACCTGGAGGGGGTGCCCGGGGCGGTGGATCTCGGCGTGTTTCGGGCGCCGATTGAGCTCGGCGCGCTGCGGGCGGACGCCTTAGACGCCTGGCTCATCGGCGCCGAGGAGCGGGCGGGCTTCACGCCGTCTTTTGCGCGCCTCGCCGCGGTCGGCGGCGTGTCCGACGCCCGAGGGGAGGCCCGCGCCCGGGCGGCCTGGGCGCGTCTCATCGAGGATCTGTCCCAAGGCGCGCCGGAGGTGGCCCGGGCGCTGTGGTTCGACTCTCTGCGGGCCGGGGCGAGCCCGGAGCACATCGAGCACGGTCCGCC
Source organism: Myxococcota bacterium (assembly GCA_023150845.1). GTDB lineage: Bacteria > Myxococcota_A > UBA796 > UBA796 > CAJQPC01 > JADKFE01. Next base: position 720 of record JAKLKD010000111.1, read on the forward strand.
GCGCCTGGATGGCCTCGACGCCTTGGACCAGCTCAACACCGAGGACCTCTTCTTGCTCACGGCCCTGGCCATTCACGGCGCCATGGACCTCCCGGCCTTGGTCGAGGCGCTCAACCGCCCGGAGAGCGCCCTGCGCGCGGCCTGCCGCCGCCTGGAGGCGCTCGGCGTGGTGATGGGTGAGCTGAGCGGCGAGGTGTACGAGCTCAACCCCCGGCTGCACCCCCAGGTGCTCCGGCTCTTGCGCCAGCGCGCGCTCTTGGAGACGGCGTGAGCCGGGAGGAGGTGCCGTGGAGACGCTCCTGACCAACGATCCAACGGGGATCCTGCGCTTTATCCAGCTCGACGGCCTGCCCATCGCCGTGCTGGCCGTGGTCGGGGCGTGGATGATCAACAACGCCTTGGGGCGGGCGTTTGACGATCTCGGCCAGCGCTTCACCGGCTTTCGAATCTTCCTCAAGCAGTCGAGCGCCATCGCCAAGTTTGTCGTGTTCATCCTGGCGACGGCCCTGGCGGTCACGAGCGTCGTGCACCTCTCCGAGGAGGTGATGCTCGCCTTGGGCGGCTCCGTGGCCGTGGCCGTCGGCTTCGCGTTTAAGGATCTGCTCGCCTCGCTCATGGCGGGGCTGATGATCCTCTTCGATCGCCCCTTTCAGGTGGGCGACCGGGTGCAGATCGGCGACGTCTACGGCGAGGTCGTCGAGATCGGCCTGCGCACCACCCGCATCGTCACCTTAGACGACAACCTCGTCTCTATCCCCAACAACCGCTTCCTCAACGACGCCGTGGCCTCCGCGAACGCCGGGGCCCTGGACCAGATGTGTGTGATGACCTTCCACATCGGCGCCGCCGAGGACTTTGAGACGGCGCGCCGGGTCTTGTACGAGGCCACCGTCGCCAGCCGCTTCGTCTACCTGCGGAAGCCCGTCGTCGTGCTCATGCGGGAGGCCCCCGTGCCTGGCCTCGACGCCGTCATGGCCATCGAGCTCAAGGTGAAGGCCTATGTGATGGATGGCCGCTATGAGTCCGCCTTCAGCACCGACGTACACGAGCGGGTGAAGCGCGCCTTACGCGCGGCGAAGGTGCACACCGTGGGGGATCTCCTGCAAGCGGGCGTGCTGGGGTAGGGGAGCGCGGCTGGGGGGGCCCCGTGGCCCACTCTTGCGCAGGGGCCCGAAGGCCCGGCCCGGGGAGGGCTGCGAGCCGCATTGGCGGCATTAAAACCGGCGCTCGCCCCGTTTACACCCCAGCCCCTCGCCGACACCCCGGCCTCACGAAGAATCCACCCCCACCCCGCCCGATCCCCTGATACGCTCCCCTGGACTCGCTCCTGGAGGTTCCTGGTGTTCTCCCCCAACCGTCGTCAGATGCTTCAAGGCTTAGGCGCGGGGCTCTCGCTCCTCACCATGCCGAGCTTCCTCGTGGCCTGCGCCAAACAAGGCGCGCCGGTGGCCTCGGCCCAGGCGCCGCTGGGCCAGAACCCCTTCGCCCAGTGGTTCGGCGTCGATGAGGCGCTGATCCGTGAGGTGCTCACCGAGCTCGGCGCCCGCGGGGCCACGGCGGCGGACCTCTTCCTCCAGCACACGCGCTCAAACAGCATCTCCATGGAGGACGGCATCGTCAGCTCGGCGTCGTCGTCGATCGACCAAGGCGCGGGCCTGCGCGTCGTCATCGGCGACCAGACGGGCTTCGCCTTCACTGAAGACCTCTCCCGGGAGAGCCTGCTCGCCGCGGCGCGCACGGCGGCGGGCATCGCCACGGGCTCGGCGGTCGTGCCGCCCCAGGCCCTCAACGTGAGCCCCGAGGGCAAGCTCTACGCCATCGCCGTGCCTTGGGCTGACGTGGGCATCACCCAGAAGCTGCCCCGGCTGGAGTACGTCGAGGCCAAGGCGCGCAGCCTCGATCCCAACATCGAGAAGGTCAGCATCGCCTGGTCCGACAGCGAGGAGCGTGTGCTCATCGCCACCTTGGGCGGGCTCATCGCCACGGACTACCGCCCCATGACCCGGCTGTGGGTCAACGTCACCGCCAACAAGAACGGCGTGCGCCAGTCCAACGCCTCCAACGTCGCCGGGCGCCACGACTTCGCCTGGTACACCGACGAGCGCCTCGACACCGTGGCCAAGGAGGCCGTGGACCGCACGATGCGCCTGTTTGACGCCCGCCGCCCCCCGGCGGGGGAGCTGCCGGTGATCCTGGCCGCTGGCGCGTCGGGCATCTTGCTCCATGAGGCCGTCGGCCACGGCCTTGAGGCCGACTTCAACCGCAAGAAGGTCTCGATCTACGCCGACATGATCGGCAAGTCCGTCGCCCCCGACTTCGTCACCATCGTAGACAGCGCTGAGGAGCCCTTCGAGCGCGGCGCCCTAAACGTCGATGACGAGGGCAACGTGGGCCGCCGCACGACGCTGATCCAGAACGGCGTGCTCCAGAGCTACATCCACGACAGCATCAGCGCCAAACACTACGGGGTGGAGCCCACGGGCTCGGGCCGCCGGGAGTCCTTCCGTTTCCCGCCGATGCCGCGTATGCGCTGCACCTTTATGGAGCCCGGCCCCCACTCCAAGGACGAGATGATCGCCAGCGTCAAGAAGGGCATCATCGCCGAGACCTTCACCAACGGTCAGGTTCAGATCGGCGCGGGCGACTTCACCTTCTACATCAAGAACGGTTGGCTCGTCGAGGACGGCAAGATCACCGCGCCGATCAAGGACTGCAACATCATCGGCAACGGCCCCGACGCGCTCAAGCGTGTGACGATGGCCGCCGCCGACGCCCGGCTCGACACCGGCGGCTGGACCTGCGGCAAGAACGGACAGTCGGTCCCTGTGTCCCAGGGGCTCCCCACGGTGCTGGTGTCCAGCTTGACGGTCGGAGGCGAAGATGCGTGACGAGCTCCTCAAGGCGGCGCAGGAGGCCGTCGAGATCTCCAAGGCCGCGGGCGCGCAGGACGCCTGGGCCTGGGCCAGCCGCAGCCGCTCGGTCGAGTACAGCTACCGCGACGGCAACCTAGAGACGGTGCAAGAGAGCACGTCCCGCGGCCTGAGCGTGCAGCTCTACGTCGATGGGCGCTACTCCACACAGTCCACGACGGACCTGCGCCCCGACCGCCTCAAGTCGTTCATCGCTGAGGCCGTGGCCATGACCCGGGCGCTGGAGGTTGATCCCTTCCGCAAGATCCCCGATCCCGCCCTCTTCGCGGGCCGGGCGGCGGACACCCTGGACCTCGTCGACGCCACGGTATCGACCATCAACCACGATCGCCGCCTGGAGATCGTGAAGGCCCTGGACGCCGCGGCGCATGGCCACCAGAAGGTCATCTCCGCGACCTCCGGGGTGAACCACAGCCATGACGTGAGCGCCGGGGCCTCCTCCAACGGGTTCAGCGGCAGCCACGAGTCCACCTCGTTCTGGTTCGGCGCTGAGGTGACCGTTCAAGACGCCGGGGACAAGCGCCCTGAGGGTTATCATTGGGTCGGCGGGCGTCACGTCGGCGGCCTGCCGGACGTGAGCGCCGTGGGCAAAGAGGCCCTGGATCGGACGGTCAAGCGTATGGGCTCGGCGAAGGGCCCCACCCAGAAGGCGACGATGATCGTCGAGAACCAGGCCGCCGGGCGTATCCTCGGCATGTTGATGAGCACGGCGAACGCCCGCGCCATCCAGCAGGGCCGCTCGTTCTACCAAGGGAAGGTCGGCAGCGAGCTGTTCTCCAAGAAGCTCAGCGTCACCGACAACCCGCTCCTGCCCCGGGGCCTCGCCTCTCGTCTGTATGACGGCGAGGGCATCGCCGCGAAGGCCATGCCGGTGATCGAGGCCGGCGTAGTGAAGAACCTCTACGTCGACACCTACTACGGTCGTAAGACGAGCATGACCCCCACCACGGGCGGCGCGTCCAACCGTGTCGTGACGCCGGGGCAGGGGGATCTCGCGGCCTTGATGAAGGCGATCAACAACGGCGTGCTCGTGACCGAGTGGCTCGGCGGCAACGCCGACGGCACCACGGGCGACTTCTCCTTGGGCGTGGCGGGCTTCGAGGTGAAGAACGGCCAGCTCGGCGCGCCCATCGGCGAGATGAACATCACCGGGAACCTCGTGACCCTGTTTAAGGGCCTCACGGCGCTCGGCGGCGACGTCTACCCTTACGGCGGCATCCTCACGCCGAGCCTCGTGTTTGAGGGCGTGCAGTTCAGCGGCGCGTGAGCGTCGTCCTGCTCCACGGCGTGCCCCTCTCGGCGCGGCTGTACGACGGCGTACAGTCGCGCTTGGAGGGGCCGTCCATCGCCTTGACCTTGCCGGGCTTTGGCGGGGTGCCTCCTTTGCCCGGCCCGCCGAGCCTCATCGGTTACGCCGACTGGGTGGCGGCGCGTCTGCCCGAGGGCGGCGCGTCTGTGCTCGTCGGCCAAGACTACGGCGGCCTCATCGCCGCGAGCTTGGCCGCCCGTGGCCTCGCCCGTGGCCTCGTGCTCATCTCTTGCCCCCTGAGCGCGGCGTGGTGGGCGGCGAAGGTCACCGCCTGGCCGGTCTTGGAGCGCCCGTTTTACCACTGGCTCGGCGGCGCGCGGTATGTGCGCCGAGCGGTAGAGCCTGGGCGAAGGGTAGAGTTTGTGCGGCTTCACCCCACGGAGGACCCGAGCCTGCCTGCACGAATGCGGGACATGGCGCGGGATCTCTCGTTGGGCGAGATCTGCACCTTGCCCGGGTTGATTCGGGCGCGTGGGGTGCGCGCCGCCGTGCTCTGGGGCGAGGGTGACCGCATGTTCCCGCCGAGCGCGGCCCGGGCGACGGCGCGGGCGCTCGGCGTGGCGGTGCGTTGGGTGCCCCAGGCGCGGCACGGCCTGCCCTGGGACGCGCCGGAGGCGGTGGTGGGGGCGGTGGTGGTGGGCGGGAGTTGAGCCGGATGCCGTAAGCGTGTCGGTGTTCGGGCCTGCGCGCCGACCAGCCGGAGGCTGGAGCCGCTGAGAGTCATCAAGGCGCTACGTCGTTCCTCAGAGCATCGCCCTGCTCAGCAAGCTCACTCAAGATACCCCAACCCCCGCAGCGTCTCCTCCGTCCCCGGCCTGAGCGCCTCGGCCTCCCCCGGCCGCGCTCCCTCGGGCACGGCGGCCTCCCACGCCGCCCGCGCGTGGGCGTAGCGGCCGTCATCGGCGGTCGGCTCGGCCTCGATCGCCCCGACGCTGTACACCGCCGCCTCACCCTCCCGCCAGATCGCCTGGGCCTGGCCGTCCAGGGTCAGTGTGAGCGCCCCCTCGCGCTGGGCCACCAGCGGCAGCTCGGGCACCACGGGCCAGCGCGTGTCCAGCCCGGCGGCCTCGCTGAGCCGCGCCGCCGTAGACACCGTCGAGAGGGCAGGGGGCAGGGGACCCACGTTCACCGCGACGTAGGGCACCTGGGTCAAGGGCGCGAAGAGCTGATTGCCATGCCCGGCGAGGCCACGCTCGCCGATGAGCTCGCCGTGGTCGGAGGTGACGACGATGGCCGCGCGCTCCGCCATCGGGCCCATCGCCGTGAGCAAGGCCCCGAGCCGGGCGTCGGTGTCCTCGACGACGGCGTGGTAGGCCCGGCGGTATGTCTCGGCGACGCTGGGGTCTCGGCGCGCTCGGGCCACGGCGCCGATGTCCAGGCCTTGCTTGCCCGCGGCGGCCACGGCCTCGGTGACGCCGTGGCGGGCCGCGGCCTCTTCACTTGGGCGCAGGGTGGAGTGGGGGCCCAAGAGGTGCAAATAGAGCAGGTGGCGGCGGTCGGGGTCGGGCGGCAAGGCGGCCAAGGTCTCGGCCAGCGCCTTGGGCATCGCCGCGTCGGGCACCCGGCGCCACACGTCAAAGCCGCGGTCAAAGCCGAGCTCCTCGGCGAGATACCCGTTCGCGTAGAGGCCGATGGTCGTGAACCCGGCGGCGCGGAAGGTCTCGGCGAGGGTGGGGAGCGTGGGGAGCTTGGGGTAGCGGCCCTGCTGGCCCGTGGGGCCGTCCCAGCCGTGCTGGCGCACGGGGGCCCCGGTGAAGAGGCTGATCACCGAGGGCACGGTCCAGGTGCCACCGCTCCAGGCCAGAGGCGCGGCCTCGCCCCGGGCGGCCAAGGCGTCCAGCGTCGGGGTGTGGGCGGGGCCCAAGGCGTCGGCGCGCAGCGTGTCGATCACGATGAGCACGACGTCCTTGGCCGGGGCCGCGGCGGGAGGCGTCGGCGGCGAGGCGCAGGCCAGGAGCCAAGGCAGGAGGGTCCACATGGGGCCAGTCTACACCGCGGGCGGGTTCACCGGAATCTGACGCGGGACACGCATTTCCTGGTCGCCTGGGGCGGATATGTTGTCCCCGACCCTACGCGGAGACCCCTCATGTCTACGATGCTCGCGCTGACCTTCGACCGCTCCCGGGAGGACTGGGCCAGCTCAACGGGGCTCGTCAAGGAGGTGATCCCGGCGCCGACCCTGGATGAAGCCCAGGATCCCGCCGACGCCGAGCGGGTGCTCATCGCGGTCAAGTACGCCGGGTTCTGCGGCTCCGACCGGGGCATCTGGTGGCGGAAGGCGTTTGGGGACATGATCCTCGGCAGCCTGGATGAGGAGGGCCGCGACAAGCGGGTGGTCGGCCACGAGCTGCTCGGCGAGATCATCGCCGTCGGCTCCAAGGTCAGCGAAGGCTTCGGGCTCAAGGTCGGCGACGTGGTCTCGACGGAGTCCCACATCGTCTGCGGGGTCTGTTACCAGTGCCAGGTCGGCGACCTGCACGTCTGCGCGAAGGACAAGATCATCGGCATCTCGATGGATGGGTGTTTCGCCGAGCGCCTCAAGCTCCCGGCGAAGAGCCTCTGGCCGACGGACCTCACGAAGATCCGCCCCGAGGTGGCCGCGGTGCAGGAGCCCTTCGGCAACGCCGTTCACGCCTGCCAGGCGACGGACCTCAACGGCAAGACCGTGGCGATCTTGGGCTGCGGCACCATCGGCCTCTTCGCGATCCTCGTCGCCCGGGGCATGGGCGCTAAGCAGATCATCGGCGTCGAGGTGAACCCGCACCACGCGGACCTCGCCCGGCGCCTGGGCTGCGACGTGGTGCTCACGCCCAACCCGGCCTCGCCGCTCAAGCCCTACGCCTCGGATCCGCTCCTGCGGGCGAAGATCCGCGAGCTCACGAACGGCGTCGGCGTCGATGTCGCCATGGAGATGGCCGGCTTCAACGACTCCTTCAACAACGCGCTCCGGGTCGTGCGCCGCGGCGGCCACGTCGTCGCCTTCGGCGTGAAGAACGGCGACGCGGTGATCGAGGACATTCATCGCCTCGTCATGGACGGCATTCATGTCCATGGCATCGTCGGGAGGCAGATCTTCGGCACCTGGGAGATCACCCGTCGGCTCTTGGAGGATCGGTCAAACGGGATCCAAGATCGCATCTGGGAGGTGATCCTCAACGCGGGTCAAGGCACAATGGTCGACATCAGGGACTGGGAGCGCGGGAGCTTCGAGAAGGTCATCTCCGAGCATCCCAAAGCCCTCATCCGCTTCGCGGGGAGCTGACCCCGCCACCCGACGAGCGACCCGATGAAGAGCAAGACGCTCCCCAACCTCCCCGCCCTCCTCCCGACCCTGCTCCTGGTGGCCTGCCTGCCGGAGCTGCCCAACGCCGCGGCGGACGGCTGCAGCGCCTTCGCCGACCTCGACCAAGACGGCTTCGGGGATCCAGACTCCCCGCTGGTGGTGGACTGCGCCTTGGAGGGGCCTGTCTCCGAGAACGACCTGGACTGCGATGACGCCGTCGGCGCCGTGAACCCCGACGCAGTGGAGACCTGCGACGGCGTCGACAACGACTGCGACGGCGCCGTAGACGACGGTACGGACCTGGAGTGGACGCTGGACGACGACGGCGACGGCTACGGCGACGACGCCACCTTGGTCACGACCTGCACGCCCCCCGGGGGCTCGTCCTGGGTGAACGAGGGCGGGGACTGCGACGACGACGACCCCGCGGTGAACCCCGGCGCGGCCCTGGGCTGTGACGGCGAGGACTACAACTGCGACGGCGCGGTTGACAACGACGCGGACAGCGACGGCGCGGCGGACCTCACCTGCGGCGGCACGGACTGCGACGACGGCGACGCGGCCATCGTGCCCGAGGACAACGGCGCATGTGCCTTGGGCGGCACCTGCGGCGAGATCCTCACCAGCGGGCGCGGGACGAGCGACGGCGACTACCTCATCGACCCCGACGGCCCCCGGCAGGGCCTCGCGCCCTTTGAGGTGCCCTGCGACATGAGCGGCGGCGGCTGGACCCTCGTGGAGTACGCCGCGGACCTCAGCTTCGCTGAGCACTTCCGGGGCGGCGACCAGTGGCAGTGGCTCTCGTCGAGCTTCACCTTCACGCTCAGCGACGACCAGATCGACGCCATCCGGGCGCGCTCCACCGAGGCCGAGCAGCGTTACGTCGGCCTCTGCGACGACGTGATCCACTACTACGACGAGTGGGCCGAGGAGTACACCGACGCCTTCGGCTTCCGGCTGCACGACGGCGGGGAGACACCCTTCGGACAGCAGAGCTACGCGCCGTATGACATCGACGTAGACCCCGACGGCTGCGCGGCCAACGGCGGCGAGGGCGGCTCCGAGGCCAACGCCACGATCTTCACAATCCGTGATCCCGGCCTGCCGGTCGTGAACGTGCAGTGCTACGACTGCGGCACGGACTTCTACGACGAGATGTTCGGCTCGCCGCTCACGAAGTACCCCGCGCGCTTCCGCTGAGTGACCGTCGCGTGGCGTCTTGGAGACGAATCTCATAAACCAGCAGGGCATGCTCCATCCCCTGAACTCCCTGCTCCAGAGCGCCCAGGCCGAGGGTGTGGCCTCGGCGTGGCAGGCGGCGGTCGTGGGGCCCGGCGTTCAGTGGGCGGGGCAGGGCGGCGTGGCCTGGCCCGGCGGTCCGGAGGTCCGCGAAGACACCCGCTTTGACCTCGCCAGCGTGACCAAGGCCGCGGCGACGACTCTCGTGGGCCTCGTGCTCGCCGGGCGTGGCGTCTTCCGCCTTGATGCGCCGCTGGCGCGCTTCACCGGCCGGGCCCACCACGAGGCCGTGCCCCTGCGGGCCATGCTCGGCCACCGCAGCGGCCTGCGGGCCTGGTCTCCGCTCTTCGCCGCCGCCCGGGAGCACCCCGGCTGCCGCGGCCTCTACCCCGGTCAGTCCGGCGGCGTCGATCGGGCCCTCGCCCGGGCGCTCACCGTCGAGGCCGCCTTGGCCGTGCCGCCGGAGGCCCCGGCGAACGACGCCCGGGTCTACAGCGACCTCAACTTCATCTTGTTGGGTGAGGTCTTCGCCACGCTCGCCGGGCAGCGCCTCGACCGGGCGTTTCAGGCCCTCGTCGCCGAGCCCCTGGGCCTCCCCCAGACGGGCTTCTGCCCCATCGGTGAGGTCCCGCCGCCGGAGGCCCCGGTCACCGGGGTCTGGCGCCCGCGGGAGCCCGCCCCGGGCCAAGAGGGGCTCTACGCCGTGCCGCCCCAGGCGCCGACCTTTCGCCCCGGCGAGGTCGATGACGACAACGCCTGGGCCATGGGCGGGGTCGCGGGGCACGCCGGGCTGTTCGGCACGGCCCTGGAGCTCGCCCGGCTGGGGCAGGCGCTCTTGGAGGAGCTCGACGGCGCGGGGCGCCTCGCCTCGGCGGAGGTCGTCGCCGAGTGGCTGGCCATCGACGCCCCGGACCTGCTCCCGCGCCGATCCTTAGGTTTTGACCGGCCTTCAGGCCCCGGCTCGACGGCGGGCCCACGCCTCGGCGTTGGTCCCCGCGGCGGGGTCGGGCACCTCGGCTTCGTCGGCGCGGGCTGGTGGATCGACCTCGACCGGCGCCTCTCCTGCGCCTTGCTCACGAACCGCACCTTCCCGACCCGGGCGAACACCCTGGGGATCCGCGCGCTGCGCCCCGCCTTCTTCGACGCCTGCGTCGATCTCGTGGAGTCCCGCTGATGCTCATGCTCTCGCTCCTCGCCGCGCTCGTCTCCTGCGCGCCCCGCCCGCCTTTGCCGCCGGAGCCGCTCACGCCCACCTCTACGCCCCAGACCTCGTCCCGGCGCTGGAAGGGCCCGACGGTGGTGGGCAAGGCCCGGGTGATCGCCGTGGGGGACCTCTTGATGCACGGCATGGTCCAGAAGAGCGCGGCCCTGGCCAACCGCCTCGGCGCGGCGGGGGAGAGCCTCAACCACGAGGGCTTCCCCGTGCTCTTTGAGCACGTCGACGACTACCTGCGCTCGGCGGACCTCACCTTCGCCAACCTGGAGACGCCGGTCGCCCCCAAGTCGAACAAGGGCACCCGGCAGTTCGTGTTCAACGTCTCCGCGGCGTTTTTGCCGGCCCTGCAGGACGTCGGCTTCGACGTGGTGAGCTTCGCGAACAACCACGTCTACGACCAGGGCCGCGACGGCTTCGTGGAGACCTTGGACAACCTCGAGGGCTCCAAGCTCACCTTCGTCGGCGCGGGCCGCACCTGCGCCCAGTCCCAGGTGGCCAAGATCACCGAGACGAACGGCATCAAGGTGGCCTGGCTCGGGGCGACGAAGGTCTACAACGACAACCTCAACGCCGCCGAGACCGAGGCCTGCTCCTTCGCCTTTGACCGCGACAAGGCCCTCGCCGCGGTGAAGGCCGCCCGGGCCGCGGGGGCGGAGATCGTGATCTTCTCGCTTCATTGGGGCCAGGAGTACAAGACCGCGCCGAGCCAGGGCGAGGTGGACGACGCCCACGCGCTCATGGACGGCGGCGTGGACCTCATCCTCGGCCACCACCCCCACGTCTTGCAGCCCGTCGAGATCTACGCCACCCCCGACGGCCGCCGCGCCGTCGTGGCGTACAGCCTCGGCAACTTCATCTCCAACCAGTCGGCTTGGTACCTCTTCGGCACCCAACAAGACCACCACGGCTACACCCGGGACGGCCTCGCGCTCCAGGTGGACCTCGTGAAGAAGGACTACGGCCCCGGCCCCGACGGCAGCCCCCAGGTGAAGGTTGAGCTCGCGAACGTGCTCGGCGTGCCCTTGTGGACCGACAACAACTCCAAGAGCGACTCCGAGAGCCCCCTCATCCGCACGGTGCTCATCGACGAGGAGCTCAAGGCCACCCAGGCCGCCCTAGAGGCCGAGAAGGACTGGGAGAAGAGCCTCGCGCTCAAGCGGCGCATCGAGCTGCTCAACGCCCGCCGCGAGGCCATCATCGGCGTCGTCGGCGCGGAGCTCCTGCCGCCGCTGCCCGAGTGAGCCCCGTCGCCGTCAGTCCATGACCGAGTCGCGCAGGGCGTGCAGGGCCTCGAAGCCGTGGGGCGCACGTTTGGCGGCGATCTCGTGGATGAGGCGGACGAGCTCGGTGTTCACCGGGGTCGGCACGCCGGTCTGGGCGCCGAAGCGCACGATCTCGCCGTTGATGGTGTCCACCTCCGGCGGGCGCCCGCGCTCGATGGCGTAGAGCATCGAGCTGCGCGCGCCACCGTACCGCGCCCCGACGAGGCGCAGGGCGAGGTGGCGCCAGGCCCGGGCGAAGCGCCCCGGCGCCCGGCGGTCGGCGCCGAGCGCGAGGCGGGCGAGGGGGAAGGTGCCCGAGACCGACTCCAGGCGCACGCCGAGGGCCCCGCTCACCTCGACGGCCTCGCTGAAGATGTGCAGGGCGAGATCCCGGGCGGCCTCGTCCTGCACGAGGCGGCCCAGCGGCACCCCGGCGACGGCGCCCATGGTCGTGATCGTGGCGTTGATCGCCAGCTTGGACCAGCGCACGCCGAGCAGGTTGTCGGTGACGTGTACGGCGCCCGTCGGGGCCAAGGCCGCGGCGATGGCCCGGGCCCGGTCGTCGGCGGGGCGCCCCGGCCAGCCGAGGTGGATGGCGCCGGGGGTGGTGCGCTGGTACTCGCCCGGCGCGGTCATGCTCGCGGCCCAGCCGACGACGCCGCCGAGCACCCGGCCCTGGCCGACGATGGCCTCGGCGTGGGCCTCGGGGAGCCCGTTCTGCAGGCACAGGACCACCCCCGTCGGGCTGAGCTGGGCCTTGCTCGCGTGGAGCGCCTCGGCGAGGCGCGGGGCCTGGGTGACGAGGATGATGAGCTCGTAGGGGCCGCCGCCCTCGGGCACGGTCGGGCTCGGTGGCAAGGTCGGCCGGGCGACGAAGGTGGCGCCGTCGCGGTCGGTCACCCGCAGGCCGTCGCGCTGGATGGCCTCGGCGAGCTGGGGGTTGCCGGTGACGAGCTGGAGCTCGGGGTAGCCTGACCGCAGGAGGGTCGCCGCGACGAGGCCGCCGATGCCGCCGACGCCTTGAAGGAGGGTGCGCATCGTGGGAGACTAACCCGTCCCTCCGCCCGAGCCGCGCCATGTTCCGCACGCTCCGTGTCCTCTCGGTCGCGCTCCTCGCCGCTTGTGGCGCCAAGCACGGCGTGGAGACCGACGCCTCGACACCTCCGGCCGCCCCCGGATTTTTGCTCGCCGTCACCTACGACGATCTCCCGTTTCAGGAGGCCCTCGCCCCGGCGGACGGCGCTCTGGGCGGCACGGCGCGGCTCCTCGACGCCTTGACCGCGCGGTCGATCCCGGCGGTGGGCTTCGTGAACTGTGACCGGGGCGGGGAGGAGGTGCTGAGGCTCTGGCGGGCGGCGGGCCTCGAGCTCGGCAACCACCAGGCCAACCACGACAACCTCAACAAGGTGCCGCTGGAGACCTGGCTCGACGGCGCCCGTCGCTGCCATGAGGCGCTCAAGGCCTACAACCCGCCGCGTTTTTTCCGGTATCCCTACCTCTTCCAAGGAAAGACCGCCGAGGTGCGCGACGCCGCCTACGCCACCCTCCGCGGGGAGCTGGGGCAGACCATCGCCCACGTCACCATCGACAACCACGAGTGGCGCCTCGCCCAGCTCTACTCCGAGGCCCTCGCCGCTGGGGACACGGCCCGCGCCGAGGCCGTGCGCGCCGAGTACCTGCCGCACCTACTCGCCGCGACGGCGAACTCCCGGGCCGTGGCCCAGACGAAGCTCGGCCACGACGTGGCCCATGTGCTCTTGCTCCACGCCAACGCGCTCTCTGTCGAGCTGGCCGGGCCGCTCATGGACGCCTTGGCCGCCGAGGGCGCGCGCTTCGTGACCTTAGAGGAGGCCCTCTCCGACCCCGTCTACGCCTTGCCCGACGCCTACGCGGGCCCCGCGGGCATCTCTTGGCTCTACCGCTTCGAGCCCGTCGTGAGCCGCTGGACCTGGGAGGATGAGACCTGGACCGACCTGGAGGCGCGCTACAACCCGCCCAAGGCGCCCTGAGCCTCAGCCCGGCGGCGCCTCGCCGACGCCTCCTCGGACGTGGTGCAGCCAGCCCCGCAGGACGTGGCTCCAGAGCAGAGTGCTCTGCCCGGCGGGGCTCAAGACGAGGGTCTCGTTCGGCGGCAAGAGCCGGAGCTGGTTGCCGATCTCGACAGACACCGCCCGCAGCGCGCCGAGCTCGACGCCCCAGCGCTCGGCGCCGGCCGCGTCGCGGATGCTCAGCCGCGTCGGCGTGAGCACGGCCTCCCCCTCGGCCACGGGCTCAGGGCGCTTCTGGCCGTTCACGAGCCGGGTGAGGGTGGCGCGCTCGGCCCGGAGCAGCACCCCGTCGGTGTCGAGGCGGGCCCGGTCCACCACGGCGGGGGTGCCAAAGTGCGCCTCGATGGCGTCGAAGGCCCGGGCGATGGGCTGCTCCTCGCCGGTCTTCAGATCCTTGAGCCGGGCGTCGACGGTGACGAGCCAGGCCCCGCCGCAGCGCCCGCAGCGCGCCTGGCTCATGTGGTCGGGGTTCACCTGCAGGCCGCCCAAGGTGAAGCAGCGGGGGCAGGCCCAGAGGTAGTCCGGCAGGCCCACGGCCCGGCGGCGCCCGAAGGCCGGGCGGCGCGCCCGCACCTCGGGATCGACGCGGATCTGCGCCCGGACCACCTCGGCGATCTCCTCGACGCTCATCGACTCGGGGAAGGTGAAGGGCTCGCTGTACTCGACCTCGACGGGCACAAAGCGGGGGTAAGGCGCCCAGCGCGGCTGCACCAAGAAGCCGGTCTTGTTGCGCACGAAGACCACCCGGGCGTTGAGCCGCTTGATGAGCGCGCCGATGCCCGCCCGCACCGGCGCCGAGCGCCCGTCCCAGGTGCGGGTGCCCTCCGGGAACATCACGATGACGTTCCCCGCGGCGTAGAGCCGGGCGAGGGTCTCCATGGAGGTGTCGTCGCGGACAAACTTCTGCTTGGGGAAGGCGCCGAGGTTTCGGATGAGCCAGCCCAAGATCGGCACCCGAAACAGGGCCTCGCTAGCCATGAAGTTCAGGTGGCGCGGCACCCGGATGCCCGCCCAGACCGGGTCGAGCGCCGAGGTGTGGTTCCCCAGGAGCAAGAACGGGCCGTCTTTGGGCAGGCGCTCGGCGCCCTTCGCCCGGAGGCGGAACAGCAGCAGACAGACCAAGAAGCAGAAGACCCAGCAGAAGGCGTACAGCCCTCGCTGAGCCAGGGTGCGTGGTTGGGCGGGGTGCATGACCGCGTTTATACACCGGCTCGACCCCTGAGCGACACGTCCGGCGTGGGTCCGCGGCGCCTGCGGGTTAAGCACACGAATGTCCGACACCCCACGACGCAGCGCATACCACCACGGCGATCTCCGCGAGGCGCTCCTTGACGCCGCCGGGGCGATCTTGCGGGAGCAGGGCCCGGCGGCGCTCACCCTGCGCGAGGCGGCGCGGCGGGTCGGCGTCACCCACCGCGCCTTGTACCGCCACTTCCGCGACAAGGAGGAGCTGCTCGCGGTGATGGCGGCGAAGGGCTACGCCGAGCTCCTGGAGCAGGCCCGGATGGAGCTCGCCGCCGAGGATCGCCGCCCCGAGGACCGCCTGCTCACCATCGCGAGGGTCTACCTGCGCTACGCCGTGGCCGATCCCGCCCGCTACGCCCTGATGAGCGGCGCGCGGCTCAACGTCGACGGGCGCTTCCCCGAGCTGGAGGCCCAGGTGACCGCCGGGATCGGCCTGCTCAACGCCGAGCTTGAGGCCACGGCGCCGGGCGTGACGGGCACGGCGCTCCGCGACGCCGGGCTCACCCTCTGGGCGGCGATGCACGGGGTCGCCGATCAGCTCAACCAAGGCCGCATCCGGGTGAAGCCCGAGCGCCTGGACGGCTACAGCCGCGTGCTGCTCGCCCCCGTCGTGCGTGGGCTCGCCGAGACCCTGCGCGGCGGCTGAGGCCCACGGCGCCCCGGATTCGTGGCCGGCGCTTGCGATAATGTCTCCATTGGATACAATGTCTCCAATGGAGACACCAAACTAGGAGCCACCATGACCCTCCCCGACGACGTGACCGTCACCGCCACCCAGCTCTCCGCGTATGACGGCGTGGCCTTGGCCGCGGATCTCTTCACGCCGCAGGGGGCGCCGCCACGCTACGGCGTGCTCATCGCCCCGGCGATGGGGGTGCCGAGGGGCTACTACCGGGGCTTCGCCGCGGCCTTGGCCCAAGGGGGCGCCCAGGTGCTCGTGCCCGACTACCGGGGCATCGGCGGCTCCGGCCCGGCTCGGCAAGACGCGAGCCTGCGGCTCTGGGGCGAGGCCGACCTGAGCGCCGCCGCCGCGCGCCTCCGGGCCTCGCTGCCGAACGTGCCCTTGGGGTACGTCGGCCACAGCGTCGGCGGGCAGCTCTTCGGCCTGGTCCAGGGCGCGGCCTTCGACGCGGCGCTCTTCGTGGCGAGCCAGTCGGGCTACTGGCGGGGCTGGCCGGGCCTCAGCCGGGTTGGCATGTGGGCGTTCTGGCACCTCGTCGTGCCGGGGCTCACCGCGGGCTACGGCGTGCTGCCGATGCGCCGCTTCGGCCAAGGGGAGGACGTGCCCCTGGGCGTCGCCCGGGAGTGGGCGCGCTGGGGCAAACACCCGCGGTATGTGCGCTCCTACGCGGACGGCCACGGCGGGCTCGGCTTCTCGCGCTGGTCGGGGCCGATGCGCCTCATCTCCATCGAGGACGACGGCTACGCCCCCGCGCCCACCGTGGACGCCTTGGCGACGCTCTATGAGGCCGCCCAGACCGAGCGTGTGCACCTCAGCCCCGAGGCCCTGGGCCTCAAGGCGCTTGGGCACTTCGGCTACTTCCGCCCGGCCCACCGCGAGACCCTCTGGCGCGACGCGGAGTCGTGGCTGCGGACGAATCTTGGCCTACCCAGCGCGGCCCCCCTTGGATAAACGCCCTGCTCCCCGGATCGTGGAGCGGTGATGACACTCGATGAGGTGATGACGACCCTGCAGGGCTTGGGCAGCGAGCAGACCCGGCGTGTGCTGCGAAACCACGGCGCCCCCAGCGGCGACGAGCTCTTTTTTGGCGTGAAGGTGGGCGACCTCAAGCCCATCGCCAAGAAGATCAAGGGGGATCAGGCCCTGGCCGAGGCGCTCTATGAGACGGGCAACTCCGACGCGATGTACCTCGCGGGCCTCGTCGCCGACGGCGCGAAGATGTCCCGGGCGAAGCTCGACGCCTGGGCGTTGGCGGCGCCGTGGCAGATGATCAGCGAGTACACCGTGCCTTGGGTGGCCTCCACCCACCCCGAGGGCTGGGCGCTCGCTGAGGCCTGGATCCACCACGCCGAGCCCCACGTCCGCTCGACGGGCTGGTCCACGGCCTCGTCGATCCTCTCCGTGCGCGCCGACGACGCCCTCGACCTCGACGCCGTCCGGGCGCTGATGCGCCGGGCCGTGGCGGAGCTGCACACCGCCCCCGACCGCGTTCGCTACACGATGAACGGCTACATCATCGCCGTCGGCGCCTTCGTGAGCCCCTTGGCCGCCGAGGCCCTCGCCGCCGCCGAGGCCGTCGGCGTCGTGACCGTCAACATGGGCGACACGGCCTGTAAGGTGCCCCTGGCGACGGAGTCGATCCAGAAGGTCATCGACATGGGCCGCCAAGGCAAGAAGCGTAAGACGGCGGTGTGCTGACCGCCGCCGCGGCCCTCAAGCCCTCACCACCCCCGTCGCGCGCAGCACCGGGGCGAGCACCCAGGGCGGGCCGATGAGCAAGAAGCTGAGGTCGTCGGCGAAGGACGGCTTCTTGCCCTCGATCTTGTGGCCGACGAGCTGGGCGATCCAGGCGAGCACAAAGATGGCGACGTTGACGCCTAAGGCGACGGTGAGCCCGGCGCCCGCCAAGGCGAGCTGACCGGCGGCGAGCAGCCCGGCGAAGGGCAACATCACGAGGCCCAGGCGCGTCGAGAGCCGCAGGTAGAAGCCCAAGGCGAAGACGAGCAACACGACCCCGAGGTTGATCGGCCCGAGCTGCACCGTCCAGGCGATGCCCAAGGTCGAGAAGGCGATGAGCGGCACGCAGACGACGTGCACGGCCTTGTTCGTGGGGTGCTGGTGGCTGACGGCGTAGGCGGCGAACCACTCGTCGAGGCTGCGCATCAGGGGACGCTCCGGTCGTAGTCGGGGATGGGGGTGGGCTCGCCGTTGGGGAAGCTCAAGAGCTCCCAGACGACGAAGAGGCGGGGCACGGCGTCGAGGGAGGGCTCTAACGCGACGCCGATGCTGGCGTGGGTGCAGGTCTCGCAGAGCAGGTTGCGGCGGTGCCCCGGCGAGAGCTCGACGAGGTCCTGGGCCTCCTGCCAGGTGAAGGCCGCGGCGATGTCCTCCAGGTGTTTGGCCTGGGGGTGGAAACGGGCCCGGGCCAAGGTGGCGACGCCGGGGCTCTGACCGGGCAAGACGTGGGCGACCTGACCCCGGGCGGCCAAGGTCGCCGCGTGCTCACGGGCCAGGGGCTCAAAGGCCGTGAAGCGGGTGAGGGGACGCAGCCCGGCCTGGGCGCGGAGCGCGTCGAGGGCGACGTAGAGCGACTCGGCGGCGGCGATGGGGTCCAGGGGCGCGGCGCTCGCCAAGGGGAGCTGCTCCGGCGGCTGAACCTCGGTGTCGACGAGGGCGCTCCACAACAAGAGCACCTGGGCGTCCCCCCCGGCGTCGGCGACGACCTCCAGGCGCGTCTCGCCGGGCAGGTGAAAGCCGTCCACCCACAGGGCCTCGTCCTTCGAGAGCGGCGTGACCCGCACCGGGCCGTCCGGCGGGGCGACGAAGAGGGTGAGGGGAGGCAGGTCGCTGAGCGCCTCCACCCGCACGGGCAAGAGCTCGTCGGGGGCGAGATCCCTGGGCAAGGGGTCGAGCAGCAGGGGTCGGTGGGCGATCCCGGCGATCCACAGCGTCGTGCCGTCGGAGAAGTTGCGCCGGGCCAGCGCGAGGTCGACGGGCTGGGCGCGCTCCAAGGCCGCGTCCGCGATGGCGTCGGCGAGGTCCTCGGGGAAGGCGCCGCCGTTGTACTCCCGGGTGAAGCGCGCGAAGCCGGGGTAAGCCGCGGCGGTCAAGGCGTCCGCGCTCGCCTCGGGGGAGATCCGCGCCGACGGCGCCCGGGCCGCGGCGAGGAG
>JAKLKD010000112.1 GCA_023150845.1 Myxococcota bacterium
GCGTCATCGGCGTGGACGACCGCACGAAGCTCGATCTCTGGGCGCAGCAGCGCTTCGGCACACCCGTGTCCGCGCCCCTTGACGCCTGGACTCGCGAGACCTTGGGCGAGCTGCCCACCTCGCCGCAGGAGTGGTATCCCCGCGACGGCGCGCAGCTCGTTGAGCTCGCCTCGGGGCGTGTCTTGATGATCGGCGGCTGGAGCCCCTACGACCCCTGGGGCGACCGCATCACCAATGAGGTCTGGGCGAGCGACGACCAAGGTGTGACCTGGGAGCTTCTGTTGCCGCACGATCCCAGCCCGCCCAAGAGCGGCCCTGGCGCACGTTTCCCGCCGGGGCACACCGTCGGTGTGACGAGCTGGGACGGCCACGCCGTCGTCATCGGCACCGACCCGCTCTCGCCGCCGTATCTGGGCGAGGTCTGGCACGAATCAGACGACGGCGAGACCTGGACCCGCGTGGCCACCGACGCCCCCAGCGCGGGCCGCTGCCTGTTCATGGTGGGCGCCCTCGGCGACGATCTGTACTTGATGGGCGGGCAGACGAGCCTCTACGACTCCAGCTCGGGGCTCGCCGACGTCTGGCGCTCCAGCGACGGCGGCTTAAGCTGGGTGGAGCTCGCCGCCCCGCCTTGGGCGCCGCGCGGCATGGTCTACCGCCCTGTTGAGCGAGACGGCCAGCTCTTCATCGTCGGCGGCGGCCTGTACGACGGCGCCGTGCCCGTCGCCTACAACGGCGTGTACGCTTTCGACGGAGACACCTGGACCGAGGTCTTGCCCGACGGGCATGGGCTGTTTGAGGCGAGCTACTACAACGCCCTCACCAGCGCCAGCGGTCGGCTGTGGATGTTCAACGGATACACCGGCGCTGCGGAGCTCAACCGGGCGCTGTTCTCCGACGACGGCGGCGTGACCTGGAGCGAGCTGCCCGGCGGCTCGGGCGGCAACAGGTCCCACGCAGACGCCGCCCTGGGGCTGTCTGACCGCGTGCTGCGCGTGTCGGGCAACCTCAGCGAGCGCAAGGTCTATGCGTTTGTTCGTGGGGATTGAGGGCGACGCAGCGCGGCGCCAGCGGGGCTCGCGGAGCTTGGATGAGCGGGGCAGGGGACAAACACCCAGCTTCAACCCCCGGCCTCACGCATCGCCGAGGCGAGCTGGCAGGAGGTCATCGGTCGTGCCGCCCCCGAGGGGCCTCCCGTGCGGCCCGGCGGTGTTTGACCGCACCGCGCAGCCTCAGCCCGTCCCCTCCACCCGCGCCTTGAGCGCCGCGTTCATCGCGTCGAAGTCGGGTCGGAACTGCTCGGGGGACATGAACCAGAACGCCACGCCACAGAACCGCTCGCCGTGGCGCAGGCGGGTGCCGCCGTCCACAGCGTCGAGCAGCAGGTAGTGCTCACCGTCGAACAGGCGCGGCACGAAGAGGCGACCCAACCAACGCAGCTCCTTCTCAGGCGTGACCGCGAGCAGCGTCGGCGTGAAGGTCATCGGTTTGCCGCCGCCGGGGCGCATGGTGTTGGTGAGGGTGCCACCGACGACGAGCTCGCCGCGCATCGACGTGAGGAAGGGGTTCCAGCGGCCGTAAGACGCGCCGTCGGCGAGCACGGCCCAGACCTCGCTCGGGGGCGCGGCGATGTGCACCTCGGTGACGAGCTCAGCGCGTGGGGCGAAGGTGAGGGCGGCGTGCGCGCCGATGGACAAGGAGGCGAAGAGGAGGGGGATCATGGGGACTCCGAGGTCGTGGAGGGTGTCTGCTGCTCGGATCCGCGCTGAACCGCGGCCGCACCCCATCCGTAGCCGCGGGCGACCTCGCCGAAAATTGACGATCATCGTGGGTTCGATATACAATTTCGTATGACCGAACCGACCTGGGACCACTGGCGCTCCTTCTTGGCCGCCGTCCGCACCGGCAGCCTCTCCGGCGCCGCGCGGGCGCTCTCCCTCACCCAGCCCACGCTGGGGCGGCATCTCGACGCTCTTGAGGCCGACCTCGGCGTCGCGCTCTTCACGCGCTCGCCGAGCGGGCTGAACCCGACGCCCATCGCCCTCACGCTGGTGCCCCACGCCGAGATCATGGCCGCCGCGGCGGACAACCTCAAGCGCACGGCGTCGGGGGAGCGCGCCGGGGACGTCGGCACGGTGCGGGTCACCGCCAGCGAGATCGTCGGCACCTGCGTGCTCCCCGCCATCCTCGCGGACTTCCATCGGGCCCACCCCGGCATCTCGGTGGAGCTGTCCTTGTCCAACCGCAACGAGGACCTCGTGCGCCGGGACGCGGACATCGCCGTCCGGATGGCTCGGCCGGAGCAGGGCGCGCTGGTCGCCCGTCAGGTCGGCTCCGTGGCCATCGGCCTGTACGCCCACCGCTGTTACCTGGCCGCCCACGGCACCCCGGAGACCCTCGCCGCGCTCACCACCCACACCTTCGTCGGCAACGACCGCCTGCCGGGCTTTGGCACCGCCGTGAGCCTGGGCGGCGCGGTCTTGTCCCCGGAGCGCTTCGCCCTGCGCTGTGACAGCGACGTGGCGCAGCTCGCGGCGGTGCGGGCGGGGATCGGCATCGGGGTGTGTCAGCACGGCCTCGCGCGCGACGAGCCCGAGCTCGTGCCGGTGCTCCCGGACGAGGCGCGCTTCACCCTGGAGATGTGGGTGGTCACCCACGAAGATCTCCGCGGGAGCCGGCGTGTACGACGGCTGTTTGATCACCTCGTGACGCGGCTTGGCGCCTACGCGCAGGTCGAGGGGCCGACCTCGGCGCGGGTGCATGGGCGCTCGAAGGGGGACATGCCCTAGGGCTGGCTCAGCGGCGCGTTCGGACGATGCGTCGAGGAGGCCGGGCCCCTCGGTGGGGCCGCGAGGTGAAGTGCCCGGGCTGGGCTACACGGTCCGAGCGGACGTGGACGGCGCGTTCGCCCCGCCTCCCCACACCTCACGGAGCACCGTCTCCTGCCCCAAGGTTCCGCCGCCGCCTGGGGTGGTGATCCAGACCTCGGCCTCCATAAACACGAGGTGGTACTCGGGCAGGCCGCTCTCCTCCAGGCCACGCTCGACGCAGGCCTGGATCCGGTCCTGTGTCTCCGCGTCGAGGACGTAGTACACGGTGATCGTCAGCGGGTAGTCCAGCTGCCCCCACTCCACAACGAGCGTCTCGCGCGTAGGGCCATGGATCGAGGGGCGAACGGTGAAGGTGCGCCTCAGCTCATCTTCGATCTTGAGCGCCACGTCGCGGCGCAGGAAGGTCACGGTCCGCTCGTACGCGCGGAAGGGATCCGGGAGACCCGCCGCCCGCGCGACCTGCAGGCGAACGGCCAGAAAACAGGGGTGGCACCAGAAGTCGCCGCGGGCGTTGATGGCGTCGTAGGCGCGTTTGGCGTCCTCGTTCCAGCCACGGTCGGTGAGGGGGTCAAAGCGGGCGAGCCCGTGCCGCTCGAAGCAGTCTTCGCAGGCCAAGAGGATGCCCCAACACTGACGAAACTCCAGCACGGTGCCGGCGCGGAGGGCAGTCGCGAGGTGCTCGCACACCTCCCAATAGCCGACCAGGCCGTGATGTTCGCAGCGGTCTAAGGGCATGTCTCCATCGTAACAAGGCTGCGTTCGCGCTCAGCGCCTCGTCGCGCGAGACGCGCTCGCTCTTACGCTCTGCGTGCGCGCGCCAACCCTCGGGACCCCACACCCGCGCCGAGCGCGGCCCCTCGCTCAAATGGATGGCTCGGCGCCTCACTCTGATGCCCCGGCCCGAGCACAACACGCCTCCGCCCCCACGCGAGCGCTGGCGCGGTTCTTGCAGTCCTGGTGGTGATGACCCCAGGAGAGAAGATGACCCCTCTGACCGCCCCGATGGCCGCGCTGCTCCTCACGAACGGCGCTTGCGCCCAGGCGATCGATCCTTCGGGCCTAGACGCCACGCTCGGTGAGGTCGCCTGGCCCGACGAGGACGCCCTCACCGCGCGCATCGCCGAGGCGAGCCGCCAGGAGGTCATCGATCGCATGTCTCCCGAGGGTCCACCCGCGCGCCGGGATGTCCACTCAAAGGCGCACGGCTGCGTCTACGCCACGTTTCGTGTGGAGTCCGAGCTGCCCGCGGGGCTCACGCACGGCCTGTTTGTGCCCGGCTCACGCTACAACGCCTGGATCCGCTTCTCCAACGGCAGCGGCGACCCCACCCGCGCCGACGCCCGCGGCGATGTGCGCGGCATGGCGATCAAGCTCACCGGCGTGCCCGGCGACAAGATCCTCCCGGCGGAGCGCCAGGCGACGACCCAGGACTTCATCCTCATCAGCCACCCCACCTTCTTCGCCGATGATCCGGCCCGGTACGCCAAGTTTATCGAGCGGAGCTCAAGCAAGAACCCCCTCGTCAAGTGGGTCGCGCCCCTCGCGCTCGGGTGGAAGGGCCTCAATATCGCCCGGCGCACCGTCTCCAAACGGATCGCCTCGCCCTTTGAGACCCGGTACTGGTCGACCGTGCCGTCTCAGCTCGGTGTCGGGGCTGGGCGTCAGGCCGTCAAGTACTCGGCCCGACCCTGTGTCCCCGGGACCTCGACGATCCCGGCGGATCCGGGGCCCAATTTTCTCCGCGAGGTGATGGTCTCCGCCCTCGCCGCGGGGGAGGTGTGCTTTGACTTTCTGGTTCAAACGCGCGCCCCGGGGATGAGCGTCGAGGACTCGCGGACCGAGTGGACCGAAGACCAGGCGCCCTTCGTCAAGGTCGCGACCATCACGATCCCGCCGCAGGTGTTCACGACGCCGGCCCAAGAGGCCTTCTGCGAGGCCCTGTCGTTCACGCCTTGGCACTCCCTCCCCGAGCACCGGCCCCTCGGCGGCGTCAACCGGGTCCGCAGGGTGGTCTATGAGTCGGTCAGCGCAGCGCGGCACGAGCTCAACGGCGTGGCGCGGGCGGAGCCCTCGGGCGTCGAGCGGTTCTAAGTGAGGGTCTGGGGAGCTTGTTGGCCCCAGACGCGCTGAGCTTGGCGGGGATGGTGATCGTGCCGTCTCGTGGGGGGGCGCCAACTCCATCAGAACGGGGCTTGAGCGGCATCAACTGGATGGGGTTCCTCTGCGCGGGCCGCTATGATCCCTCTCAGGACGACACAGCGATATTGGCACGCCTGTTGCAAAGGCATCTTCTGCCCGAACCCCGGGCGCGGTCAAACCTCTGGAGATCCTGTGCAACACCCCGAATCGTCTGGTCACCATCACCTCTCCACGCCTCCGCTGTCGGCCGACATGAAGGCCTGCCTCGACGCTTGTCGCGCGTGCACGGTGGCGTGCCTCGCCTGCGCGAAGGCCTGCGCCGCCGAGAAGGACGCCGCGAACCTCCAGGCGTGTATCCGGCTGGACCAGGACTGCGCGAGCGTGTGCACCGCCCTCGGCGATGTGCTCGCCCGTGGGGCCTCGCCGAACGCGGCCTTGATCGATCCGCTCCTGGCGGCCTGCATCGCCTCCTGCGGCGCGTGCGCGAAGGAGTGTGAGCTTCACGGCGAGATGGGGATGGCCCATTGTACCGCGTGCGCTGAGGCTTGCCGCGCCTGTGAGAGCGCCTGCCAGCAGCTCAAGGGCGGCGCTTAGGCCTAGAGCCCGGGGGGTGACGTCGGCGAGGAGCTGGCGTCACACCTTGTTCGATCGGCGATCGTGATGGGCGCGACCGTGTCACATCGCCACAAAGCGCCAGTCGCAGGTCTCGACGATGAGGTCCACGAACGCCCGCACCTTCGCCGAGAGCAGGCGGGTTGACGGGAAGACGACCTGGATGGGCAGGGGCGCCTCTTCGTGTTGGGGCAGCACCACCACGAGCTTCCCGGCCCGCAGGTCGTCCGCCACCTGGTAAGCGAGCACCTGGGTGATGCCGCCGCCGAGGCGGGCGTGGCCGATGGCGGCGTCGGCGCTGTTGGTGGTGAACCGAGGGGTGATGCTGATCCGTCGGGACTCTCCGTGCTCGGTCAGGCGCCACTCCGCGGCGGTCGAGCCGGGGTTGAAGTGGATGGTGTCGTGGTCGGCCAGGGCGGCGAGGCACGCGGGCGCTCCGCGGGCGTCGAGGTAGCGGGGGGAGGCGACCAGCACACGTCGTGTGGCGCCGATCACCCGCGAGACCAGGGTCGTGTCGTCCTGACGACCGATACGCACGGCGGCGTCTACGCCGTCCTCGACGAGGTTGACGTTGCGGTCGCCCAAGGTCAGCTCGGCGCTCACCTCGGGGTGCCGACCCAAGTAGGCGCAGACCGCGGGCGCGACGTGAAGGCGCCCGAACACCACCGGCGCGGCGACGACGAGGTGGCCCGTAGGCGCGCTGCGTTCGGCCTGGGCCGACCCCTCGGCCTCCTGGACGTCCGCGAGGATCTGCCGCGCCCGCGCGAGGAAACGGTCGCCGACGTCGGTGAGGGTGACCGAGCGGGTCGTGCGCTGCAGGAGGCGCGCGCCGAGGTGCTCTTCGAGGGCGGCGATCGACCGGGTGACCGCGGACGGGGACACCTTGAGCCGCCGCGCGGCCTGGGTGAACCCGCCTTGGTCGACGACAGAGACGAAGACGGTCATCGCGTGTAGACGGTCCATGAGACTATTGCACCATACGCAATAGAGATGTGTCAATGGTCGAGATTGATGAATCAAGCGCGGGGACCCATGTTGAGGGGGCGTTGGACGACCGCCCTGTTCGACGCGCAACCAAAGGAGCCCACCATGTCCCGCATCCCTACGCCCAGCTCGATCGAGACCTCCCCCGCGGCGTCGCAGCCGCTGCTACAGGCCGTGCAGGCCCAGCTCGGCAGCGTGCCCAACCTCTTCCGCATCGTCGGCAACAGCCCGGCCGCCCTTGAGGGGTATCTCGCCCTGAGCGGCGCCTTGGGCAAGGGCCACCTCGCGCCCAAGACCCGGGCGCGCCTCGCGCTCACCGTCGCCGAGGCCAACGGCTGCACCTACTGCCTCTCCGCGCACACCTTCCTCGGCCGGAACGTCAACCGCCTCGACGACGTGGAGCTCGCGGCCAACCGCCAGGCCCGATCCTCCGACCCCAAGGCCGAGGCGGCCCTCGTCTTCGCGGCGCGGCTGGTCGAGACCCGGGGCCACGTCACGGCCGCCGACGTCGAGGCCGTGAAGGCGGCGGGGCATGACGACGCCGCCGTGGTCGAGATCGTGCTGCATGTCGCGTTGAACACCCTGACCAACTACGTCAACAGCGCGCTCGGCACCGAGGTGGACTTCCCGGTGGTGGCGCCCTTGCCCGGCGCGCCCCTCGCCCAGATCAAGGCGGGCTGATGCGCCGCCGCGAGGCGAGGGTCAACGACACGCACATCGACGAACCTGACCGCCGCTGCCGCTGGCCGCTGGGGTGTCGTCCCGACGAACCTCCCGCCCTCACCGAGCTAGGACTGTAAGACGATGCAAACCGAACGACCGATCCCGAGCGACATCGCCTTCACCGACACCGTCAAGGCCATTCAGTCCAGGCTCGGCTCCCGCGCGGGCTACGCACGAATGGAGCAGGGCCCGGGCTGGCAGACCACCATCACCGATGATCTTGCCGAGTTCATCGCCCAGCAGGACAGCGTGTACCTCGCCACGGTGAACGCCGACGGGCAGCCCTACATCCAGCACCGCGGCGGTCCTAAAGGCTTCCTGCGCGTGCTCGACGAGCGCACGTTGGGGTTCGCGGACTACCGCGGCAACCGGCAGTACATCTCGATGGGCAACCTGCAGGACAACCCGAAGATCCACCTCTTCATGATGGACTACGTCCACCGGGAGCGCATCAAGCTCTGGGGAGAGGCCGAGGTCCGCGAGGACGACCCGGAGCTCGTCGCGCGGCTCATGCCCGAGGGCTACGCGGCCCGCCCCGAGCGGGCGTTCCTCATCCATGTGAAGGCCTGGGACGCCAACTGCCCCCAGCACATCCCGCAGCGGTTTGACGCCCAGGACGTCGCGGCGGCCCTGGCGCAGCGTGACCAGCGCATCGCGGCGCTGGAGGCCGAGCTGGCGCGGCTCCGGGGCGGCGCGCCGAGCCCATGACCTCACGACGACGGCCCGGTGGGCGTGAGGGGCGCGTCGGCTCCGCCCCTGCGCTGCCGCAAGCCGTGAGCGGGGGTTCGGGCCGGGCCGTGAAGGTGGTCGGCTCGCCTGGATGAACTTCGACTTTTGGGGCGGATCCGCGGGGGTGGGGCGAGCAGGAGCTCGGGGCGTTGGAGGGGGTCTTGGGGGCGAGGGTGCGTCCAGAGGCGGCCGATCGCCCGAACCGTCAGCACCCACTGCCGCGTCGCGACATGGAAGATGATCCACAGCCTGAACCGGGCGACCGGGCCACCGTTGGTGGCGTGACGCGCACGACGACTGGACGGCGCAGGTGCGAGACCGGAGCGCGGAGGTGCGCGCGAAGTGGGAAAAACGGCGTACATCGAGCCCGATCGAGGGGGTGGAGCGCCAGGTTCCAGTGTTGAGGACCGCCGGGCGATCGGGTAGGATCGGAGGCTTGGAGGCTTTGTTTGCTCGGTCCCCTCCGCTGGGGCGGACTGGGCTCGGCCGGGATGCCGACCACGTCGAGATGCGCATCCACGACGGCACGAACCTGCGAGCATCGGGATATCCTACGGAGTCCGGCTTGCACGGAGGCCCACGATGAAACCCCGACGTGTCGGCGCCGCATGCGGCGTGGCCGCGTTAGCGACTCTCTATCTGACGAACGCGTCCTGGCTCGCTCCCGAGCCGACCGGGCCGACGCGCTGGCTCGCGCATCGGGGCGTACACCAGACGTTCTCGCTCGAGGGCGTCGAGAACGACACCTGCACCGCGTCGCGAATCCGGCCACCCACCCACGGCCTGATCGAGAACACGATCCCGTCCATGCGGGCGGCCTTCGAGGCCGGTGCGTCGGTCGTCGAGCTCGATGTTCAGGTCTCAAACGACCGCCAACTGGTGGTGTTTCACGACCACACGCTCGACTGTCGCACCGACGGACACGGAACCATCGAAGACCACGACCTCGCCGAGCTGCGGCCGCTGGACCTTGGCTACGGCTACACCGCCGACGGCGGCAAGACGTGGCCGCTGCGTGGGACAGGCGTGGGCCTGCTCGTGACGCTTCCAGAGGTGCTCGCAGCGTTCCCGACGGAGTCGTTCCTCCTCCATTTCAAGTCGAACACGCCGGGCGACGGCGACCTCCTCGCCGACCTCCTCGCCGCGACACCCGACACCGAGCGAGATCGATTCGTCGTGTATGGGGGTCAACGACCTGTAGAGGCGGCCACGACGCGCCTTCCCTGGCTCGCCTCTCTCGACAAATCCGCCACCAAGGGCTGTCTGGGCGCCTACCTCGCGTACGGTTGGCTCGGCCTCACGCCGAGCGCCTGCGACGCTCGATGGCTCGCCCTGCCGATCAGCCACGGCCGCTGGATGTGGGGCTGGCCAAACCGCTTCCAGGCGCGGATGGACGCGGCTGGCGCGACCGTGCTCCTCCTCGGGCCCTACGATGGCGGCCCCGCCGCTGGTGTAGACGACGAGGCCACACGCAGCCTCGTTCCGCCCGGCTTCGGCGGCTACGTCTGGACCAACCGGATCGAGACGGTCGGGGAGACGTCGACACGTTGAATTTCCGCGGCCTCGAGACGAGCTGCGAGGAGCCCGCCGCGAGCGTGGTCGGCCCCGATGGCGTTCCGCCCGACGTGATCCACACGCAGACGATCCGTCCTTCGGCGGCGTCGTCCCCGAGCTGGCGTCGCGCGCGCACGCCGGGAAACCACCTCGTCCGGCGGTCTCCCTGCGCGATCCTCTGCCTCGCAAACCCCGAGTCCGTCGCGAGCATCGTGGTCTTGCACACCTCGCGCGACCCGGCAGGCTGGCAAGGTTCGAGTTCGATGACGTAAAGGGCAAAAAAGGCCCGTCGAAGTTCATCCCTTCGACGGGCCTCCACATCAATGGTCGGCTCACCTGGGTGAACTTCGAACTTTTGCGGCGGATCCGAGGGGTTGGAGTGTGCGTTAGGGGCGGAGCATCCTCCCAACATGAGGGTCAGGGCGTAATGCCTGGCGCCTTCCTGCTGCGCCCGGAGGTCTTGAGGTCGAACGACCCGCCCACCTCGGGGTGATCTTCGCGCGTCAGGCACACAAGACGTTCGGCGTACACGACTCGCTGCAGAGGCCAGACAGGTCGGCGAGCAGGAGGTCCACGAGCCCCAACGAAGCGCCCCGCCGCCGGAGACCGCGCGACCTTCCTCTACGATCAGCCTCACAGCGCAGGTCTTGAGCTCGGACATCCTCTGCTCCTTGGTGGACCATCCTCATTCGACGGATGGGAGGTGTCTATGGAAGCGGCGGAGGCTCAGGCGCGCCGGGCGCTTCTCCGTCATGGTCGGGCCAGTCGAACGACTCATGACCCTCATTCCACTTCTCCAGTCATCAGTCCTCTGCCTCCAGACCTTCTAATCATGCGCCAGCGTCACGATTAGGTTTCTTCATGCTCAGGAGGCAACCATGAACGTACGACTGCTCCCGCTCCTCGCCCTGTCCACCATCGCCTGCAAGGGCGAGACCGCCCCCGCCGAGGTCCAAGTCTTCTCCGAGTGTGAAGGCCGCGACTTCACCGTCACCGAGCCCAAGGAGGGCTTGCCGTGGACACCCAACGCCGTCACCCTGGTCTCTGAGCAGCTCGCCGAGGGCGTCTTCGGGGTCTACGACAGCAACGCCGCGACCTACGAGCCCGCTGGCCTGCCCCTCGGGACCTCGGGTGGCTTCGTGATCGGCGACGACGGCGTGCTGCTGGTCGAGACGATGATCAACCGCCAGCTGCTCTGCCAGGTCTACGAGCTGGTGCGCGCCCAGACCGACAAGCCGGTGCTCTACGCGATCAACACCAGCTACCACGGCGACCACAGCTACGGGAACACCTTCCTCCCTGACGAGGTGCAGGTGGTGCAGCACGAGCGCACCGCCGCGTTCGTCGCCACCCACTTCGCCGATGACGTCGCGTTCATGGAGACCAACTTCGGCGCCGACCAGGGCATCGACGAGGCCGAGCTGGTCACGCCCGACATCGAGGTAGACGACCTAGGCTGGTCGATCGACCTCGGCGGCGTGACCGTCGAGGCGCAGTACCGCGGCTTCGCGCAGACCGACGGTGACCTGTTCGTCTACGTACCCGAGGCCGATGTGATCTGGGCCGGCAACCCGCTCATCGCCGCCGAGCCCGCGATCCCCTGGCTGCTCGACGGGCACGCCCACGACGTGAGCGAGACCCTCGCGGCGGTGCAGGCCTCGCTTCCTGCTGGCGCGATCGTCGTGCCCGGACACGGCCGCCCGGCGACCCCCAGCACCTTCTCGTTCTCGGTGGACTACCTCAACACGATGATCGCGGAGGTCCAGACAAGCGTAGACGAGGGCGCTACTCTGGAGGAGACGCAGGCGGCGGTGCTCATGGAGGACTACCAGGGCTATGCGCTGTGGGACTGGGTGCACACCTGGGTCAACGTCCCGGCGGCCCACGCCGAGCTCAGCGAGTGAGGGTGACGGGTGAGTCGGCTGCTTGAGATCGAGGTCTTCGTGAACGTCGCGGAGCGAGGCAGCTTCGCGGCGGCGGCAGCGGCGCTCGGGCTGTCCAGCTCGTACGCCAGCAAGCTCGTCTCACGCCTGGAGCGGCGCCTCGGCGTGCGGCTGATCCACCGCACGACGCGCCGGCACACCCTCACCACCCATGGAGAGCGGTACCTCGCCGACTGCCAGGAGGCGCTAGGCCTGCTTGACCGCTCCGACGCGCGAGTGCTGGAGGCCGCCGAGGTGGTGCGCGGCGAGCTGCGGGTGACCGCGGCGACCGGCCTCGGGCTCAGCCTGCTCGCCGAGGTGTTCAACCGGTTCGCGCTGGCCCACCCCGAGGTCCGGCTGAGCGTCGCTTACCTCGACCGCTTCGTTGATCTGATCGGCGAACGTTTCGATCTCGCGGTGCGCGTCGGCGAGCTGCCCGACAGCGGCCTGCACGCCCGCCGCGTAGGCGCCTACCCCCGCCGCCTGGTCGCGAGCCCGGCGCTGGCGAGCTCTCTGGGCCCTCTCCTCCACCCCGACGCGCTGCGCGGCGCGCCCGCGGTGGTCTACTCCGGCGACGCCCGGCCTTCGGAGTGGACGCTGCGCTCGGGCGAACAGTCCATCACGGTGCCCGTGGAGCGCCGGGCGGAGTCCAACAGCGGCCGGGCGGTGGCGCTCGCGGCGGCGGCCGGGCTGGGTGTGGCGTTCTTGCCGAGCTTTCACACCTGCGACCTGGAGCGCTCGGGGCGGCTGGTGCGGCTTTTGCCGGACTGGGGGGCGAGCGTGCCGGTGCATGTGGTCTTCCCGACCGCGCGGCAGCTTCCGCTGCGGGTGCGGCTGTTGATCGATCATGTCGTGGCGGAGATGGCGGCGGCGGAGGTGTCCTAGGACCCGTGGCACGCTCGGCGGCCTCTCCGGCGCGTGATGAGCACAGCTCAGCGGTGCCTCACTCCTGACGTTCGCGCGCCACTGAAACCCTCGGTCCTGGTCAGCCTGCTGCCAGGGAGGCCACATCCAGCAGTGTCCTCACTCCTCACCCGTGGCGATCAGCGCGGCACGAGACTACAATCCAGGCATGGAACCCTCCTTCGACCGTATGACCACCGCAGAGCGGGTGCTCTATGTGCAAGACCTCTGGGACCGCATCGCGGCCGAGCCCGACGGCGTCCCGCTGAGCGAGGCACAGCGACTGGAGCTTCGTCGCCGTGTTGAGGAGCACCGAGCCGACCCCGGATCAGCGGTCCCGTGGGATCAGGTGCTCGCCCGCGCGCGGGCCCGGTGAGCCTCCCGGTTGTCTTCCGCCCTCAGGCCGAGGCGGAGCTTGAAGAAGCGCAGGGCTGGTACGAGGAGCGCACCCGCGGGCTGGGACAGGAGTTCGTGACCTGCGTTCAGGCGACCATCGAGGTCGTCCGTCGCGATCCCGAACGGTTCCCGCGCGTGGACGGTGAGGTGAGACGGGCGCTCGTTCGCCGGTTCCCCTATGCGGTTCTTTACCTAGCAGATCCCGAGTCTGTCGGAATCATCGCGGTGTTCCACACCTCGCGCGACCCGGTGGGGTGGCAGGGACGAGCTCGATAAGGGCGAGGGCTGAAAACTGAAGAAGGCCCGTAGAAGTTCAACACTTCGACGTGCCTCTCGCTGGATGGTCGGCTCACCTGGATGAACTTCGAACCTTCGCGGCGGATCCGAGGGGGTGGGGCGAGCGGGAGATCGGGGTGTTGGAGGGGGTTATGGGGGTGAGGTGAGGTCGCGTCCACAGCAGGAAAGTTGAGCGACTCCCGCGTTCGCAATCTTGGCGCGCTGGAGCAGCGTGGATCGCCGCTCTGCGCGGGGCCGAGCGACGTACTCAACGGCGGAGGCTGCAACAGGACGATCTATGCGCCTTCGGCGGTAGTGCCGGGCTAGGCGCTACCGCCGAAGGCGAGAGCGGCGTGAGCTCGTCGCGCTCGTTGTCCATGATGGCGCTGGCGGTCTGACGCCAAGACATCGGGTACAACGTCGCGTCAGGACATCGGTGACACGCCCAGCCTTCGGGAGCGGGTCTTCTCCGCGACCACGAAGGAGAGGAGATGCCGTAGAAGGCGGTTGAGATGAGCGAGCTGAGAGAGGAGTTCATCGTTACGCGCTTGTGCCCGACGAATCTGGCGAACGTGGTTCGCCGCGACTACAATGACCCTATGGAACCCTCCTTCGATCAGATGACCCCGGCCGAGCGCATTCTCCACGTCCAGAGCCTTTGGGATCGGATCGCGGAGGAACCCGAGGGCGTGCCCGTCTCCGACGAGATGAAGGCGGAGCTCGACAGAAGGCTCGCTGCGCATCGTGCGGAGCCGTCGACGGCGATCCCGTGGGAGCAGGTGAAGGCTGAGCTGCGGCGTCGTCGGTGAGTCTTCCAATCGTGTTCCGTCCGGAGGCCCGGGCGGAGTTGATCGAGGCGTGGACCTGGTACGAGGAGCAGCGTCCCGGGCTTGGCGACGAGCTGGAAGCGTGCGTGGAAGCCGCCCTCGGCGCTGCCGCCCGCTCGCCGGATGGACACCAGCGGGTCTACGCTGAGGTGCGCCGGGTTCTCGTGAAGCGGTTCCCGTATGGCGTGTACTACAACGTTGAAGGCGGCGTGCTGCTCGTGCTTGCCGTCGCTCACGCTCGCCGGAAGCCACACTACTGGGCGGACCGAGCTCGATAGACTTTGTGGGAGAGAGTTGGAGAGGGCCCGTAGAAGTTCAACACTTCGACGGGCCTCTCGCAGTATGGTCGGCTCACCTGAATGAACTTCGAACTTTTGCCGCGGATCCGAGGGGGTGGGGTGAGCAGGATGTCTCGGCGTTGGAGGGGGTTCTGGGGGCGAGTGGGTGTCCAGATACGACGGTCAGGGCTTGAAGGCTGGCGTCTTCCCTTTGAGCCCGTCCGCGAACTCCCGAAGCGTCGGCTCATAGGCCCTGTTCGACGCCTCCGCGCTGGGAAGCTGCCCCGGGCTGGCGTCCTTCTCTATCCACCGCGGTGGCCACCAGCCCAAACGCGGCCTCGACGCGCTTGTGACCCAACCGGGTGTCCATCTGCTCCACCTGAAGGACCTGCCGAGGGGCCGGCATCGGGGGTGAGCGCCCCGTGAAGGTGGCGCTTGACAGCCTCGGAACCCTCCTTGGTACACTCTTCCGATGGCCGATCTCGACGATTCGCTCCTCGCGCTCACCCGGATCCCCTCTGTGGGCAGCTGGCGGCGGCTGATCGCCCGTCTCGCGGAGCGCCGCGCCCGCGGCGGGGTCGACGAAGCGCTGGTCCGCCACCTCGACGCCGCCCTGGCCGACTGGCCCGACGCCCTCCGTGTGGCGCCCCACCGCTGGCTGCCCCCCTTGTTCGCCACCCACCAACCGGGCCCCGTGCTGGAGGAGCTGCTCCTCGCCCGGACCATCGACACCCGCTCCTACCGTCGCCCGACCGCGCGCGGCGATGCGCTGGCCGCGCTCACGGCTTCACCCTTCGCGGCGAACATCACCACCCTCTGCCTCAGACCTCCCGAATTCGAGGATCTGTCCGCGATCGTCCCGGCCCTCCTCCGCCTGCCCGCCGTCTGCCACCTGACCCTCGCCGGAGGGGAGGCCGTGCTTGGCGGTCCACGGGTGGACGCCGCGACGTTCGCCCGAGACTTCGCGCCGGCGTGGAGCGCCATCGCCCAGGCCCCCCTCGCCTCGCTGCGTATGCAGGGGATCTACCTTCACCCCACCGCCGCGGCCATCCTGCACGATGGCACCTTTCGCCCCAGGGTGCTCGCCTTCGAAGGCATGGACCTCCGACCCCAATCGCTGCTCCCCCTCGCGGGGGCGGCCCTCTTCGATACGCTGGAAGATCTCACGATTCCGAGGCCCCACCGCTCGGTGCGCGACGACACGCTCATCGCGCTCCTGTCCTCGCCAAAGCCGCTTCTGAGAGCGCTGAACCTTGAGCAGTGGCACCTCGACGTGCCGGGCTTTGCCCACCTCGCCCGACCGGACCTGCTCCCCGGGCTGCGGTCCCTCGACCTCGGGTGGATCTACCTCAACGATCAGGAGGCGGCGTCGCTGGGCGCGGCGCCATTCATCCCCGCGCTCGAACAGCTCTCGATCACCTTATGCCCGGCCGTCGCCGCGGGCCTGCCGAGCTGGCCGCTCGCCCGCCTGCGCGGCGTGGTGGTGCGGGAGGTGGACGGGCTCTCTGCGCTGCTCGCCCACCCGGGGGCGGCGAGACTGGAGGAGCTGACCATTCAGAATGGCACCTTGGCCGGGGAACACGTCGCGGCGCTGGTCAACTCGGCGGCCCGAGGCACCCTGCGCACCCTCCGGCTCCCTGTGGACGTCGAAGCCAAGGAGCTCAAGGCCCTCCTCGCGCCCGAGTGGCCGGCGCTGGAGAACCTCACGATCGCATCGCGGCTTGGTGCCGTTGGCTGTCGCGCGTTGGCGGGCGCGCGGCTCCCCCAGCTCCGCCGCCTCACCCTCGACCGGACCGAGCCGGGGAACGGGCTCGAGCGGCTCCTGCTGGGCCTCGCGGCCGCCGCGCCGCGCCTGGAGTCCCTCTCGCTCAGCGAAGCCAAGGGCGGTGACGCGATGTGTGCGTGGCTCGCGGCCAGCGGCCTCGCGCTGCGGGAGTTGCGCCTCGCCGCCTGTCGGATCGGCGCCGCCGGGGCCGTCGCCCTTGCCTCCGCCCCTTCGCTGCAGGGTCTCACCCAGATGGAGCTCAGCCACAACGACCTCGGCAACGACGGGGTGGCGGCGCTCGTGGGGCTCACCGCCCTCGAGCTGCTCATCCTCGAAGGTGTGGGCGCCGACGACCCGGGCTTTGCCGCCTTGACCGCCTTGCCTGAGCTCTACTTCCTCTATGCCGACGGCAATCGGGTCACCCGCGCCGGGCTGGCGGCGCTCGCTGGCGCTGGCCTCGTTCAGCTCAGCCTCCGAGACAACGCCATCACCCTCGACAGCGAGGACGTGCAGCAGGCGCTCCCCGGCCGGGCGTTCGCGCCGCTGGAGTGGCTGGCGCTGGCCAGCGCTCGGGGAGCTGCCCAGCAGCACCTGGGCGATGTCGGCGAGGCGCTCTTCTACCAGGATCTCGTCGGAATCCTTCACGCTCGCGTGACCGGGGGGCGCCTGGACCGGACCTGAACCCTCCTTCGGGTTGGGCCTCGTGTCGCGGGAGCCCGCCTTGGCGACCTAAAACACGGCCCCGCAGCATCGTCAGCCCAAGCCGGGCCTCATTCACCACACCGATCCGGGCTCGCCAAGCGCCAGCGCGGACTCCGGGCGGCGCCCCCCCCGAGCTCGGCGGCGTCCAGACCATGAGCAGGAAGGGAAACCGCGACGACAACGCCGTCTCGGAGAGCTTCTTCGCCACGCTCAAGACCGAGCTCGGCGAGCGCTTCGAGGCCATCGAGGTCTTCGACAACGGCACCCGGCGTCGTTCAGCTATCGGCCATCAAAGCCCCAGCGCCTTTGAGCGCCGGGCCGCGGGATGATCAAGAAAGCCATAACGAACGAGCCGCTGTCCACAGAGCATCGACCCCATCCGCGAGTTGTGAGCCTCCCCCTGGACTTATAGGCGCTGTGATGAGCGTTGTAGAAAAACGGTCGTCTGTGCTTGTCGATGACGGTGATGATGATGATGGTTGAACACAGTGTCTACGGAAGTGGGGCAGGCTCACCCTTACGCTGCCGCTCGACTCGGTGGAGCTCGCTCTGGAGCACTATACGGAGGCGATGGACCGCTTCGACTCGGAGACGCGCACCAGCAAGGCTGTCCCCGCCGTTCCGTGAGAGCTGAGCCAAGAGGGGGCCCGGTATCGGGCTGCGCGGAGGTGCGGGGACAGCGTGGTATCGCCCAGGCGATCGATCGTGCGGCTGGCCGGGCAGCCCATGGACGGTGACGACGAGAGAATGAACCGTGACCGGATTCGAGTCACGAATCGAAGGTTGAACCTCGTTCGCGCTGGCTGGGGCGTCCTAGACGCCGTCGCATCGAACCCTGAGAACGGAAGAAGGCCCGCCGAATCTCACGATTCTGACGGGCCTCTCGCAGTATGGTCGGGGAGACAGGATTCGAACCTGCGGCCCTCTGCTCCCAAAGCAGATGCTCTACCAGACTGAGCTACTCCCCGTTGTGCACCTCATAGCACCGCGCCTGCGGCGCTGCCAAGGCGCCTCACAGCGTCCGCTTCTTCGGCGCCGGGGGCGGGCGGGGCTCGTCCGCCGGGGGCTCGTCGGCCTCGGGGGCCTCGGGCTCCTCTGGCGTGGCGTCGCGGCCCTTGAGCTTGAGCTTGAGCCGCGCAGCCCGCAGCGCCTCCTCGGCGCTCAGCGGGTCCTCACGCTCCGGCTCGCCCCGAAGTGTCGTCTTGATCAGGCCCTTGGATAGGTTGGTCACGCGACCAAAAAAGCTCATGGCGGCTCCGTTGAGGGGATCTTGCCTGAGGGTGGACGAGTCTTGAGGTACGCTTGGTGCACCCCATTCGCCCATGAAGGAGCGCAGAATGCACCGCCTGACCCCCATTCTATTCTTGGCCGCGCTCGGCTGCGACCCCAGCAAGGACTCGCCCGGCGAAGAGACCGCGCCGCCCGGCGACAGCGTCAACAACGCCGACAGCGCCGCTGACCCGGACGCCGATGGTGACGGCTTCACCACCGTCGATGACTGCGACGACGGCGACGCCGCGATCAACCCCGCCGCCGAGGAGGTCTGCGACGGCCAAGACAACAACTGCGACGGCGCGGCGGACGAGGGGGTGCTCTCGACTTGGTACCCCGACGGCGACGCCGACGGCTACGGTGTCCTGGAGGGCGCCGTCGAGGACTGTGAGGCCCCGGAGGGCTACAGCGCGCTCGGCGAGGACTGCGACGACGCCGACGAGCGGTTTCACCCCGGCGCGGATGAGTCGGACTGCGCCGACCCGAACGACTACAACTGCGACGGCTCCGTGGGCTACGACGACAACGACGGCGACGGCTTCGCCGCCTGCCAGGAGTGCGACGACGGCGACGCCGCCGTGAGCCCGGGCGCCACGGAGACCTGCGACGCCATCGACAACGACTGCGACGGCTCCATCGACGACGCCGACGACAGCCTCGACACCTCAACGGCGACCACCTACTACCGCGACGGCGACGCCGACGGCTACGGCGACGTCGACTTCCCCACCTTGGCCTGCGCCTTGCCCGCGGGCTACGCCGCCGACGCCACGGACTGCGACGACGGCGCGAGCGGCGTGAACCCCGGCGCGACCGAGGTCTGCAGCGGCGTCGATGAAGACTGCGACACCCTCATCGACGACGCCGACCCGAGCCTCGACACCACGAGCGGCAGCGTCTTCTACGCCGACGCCGACTCCGACGGCTACGGCGACCCCGACGCCGACACCCGCGCCTGCGAGGCGCCCGCCGGGACG
>JAKLKD010000113.1 GCA_023150845.1 Myxococcota bacterium
GCCCCGCCGAGCCTCCGCGCGCCGCGGAGCCCGCCCGGCCGCCGACGGCGGAGCGTGTGCCCCTCGCCGTGCCCGCGAGCGCTGAAGAGGACGACATCATCGCCGTCGTGGACGAGGCCGCCTGGCAGCTTGAGCTGGCGCGGCCGGCCCGGCTCCTCCAGATCGGCTGGGCCATCACCGGCGACGTGGTCATCGGCAACTTTAAGGACTGCGGGGTCATCGTCCCGGAGTCCCGCTCGGAGCCCCACCAGCTCTTCCACGCCGCGGAGTACTTCCGCCTCAAGGTGCGCGGCAACCGCGGCAAGGTCGAGCTCCTCGACCCCGTCGAGGCGCGCCTGCGGGTGAACGGGGAGGCGCAGAACCGCTCCTTGGAGCTCGACGGCCTGGAGATGGAGATCATCCGCCGCGACGCGGACCACGACGAGGACTTCTCCGTCGTGCTGCGCCTGCGCCCGGAGGTGGTCTTGCCCGACCCCCGCGCACAGCTCCTCGGCATCGACTACGCCGACCGCATGGCCTTGGCCTTGTTCACCATCGGCCTGCCCTTGAGCGCGCCTCGGCACATCCGCCTCGGCCAGATCCGCGCCCGGGCGACCTTCGACGGCGCGACCCTCACCTTGGCGGACTACCTCGACACCTACCAGCAGGCCAACGGTCACTACCTGCCGTTCATGGTGAGCAACGCTGGGGGCCCGTTCAGCACGGTGCCTGAAGATGGTCGCGCCATCGTGTTGCGGCCTGGCGACCGGCTCTTGGCGGACAAGGCGCTGTTCGAGTTCGGCCAACGCGGCGTCTAAGCGCACACACGCGGTGATCAGATCCCGCGGCTTGGGGTACACTTCTGGTCCAACTTCGGACCAGGAGAGTCCCTGTGCGCGCACTCATCCCCCTCCTCGCGCTCCTCGCGGTCGGCTGCACCTCCTCCAGTGACGTCGACGACAAGCCCGTTGGTGATGACACCGGCCTGCCCTCGTCCACGGACGCCGACGGGGACGGCTTCGACGCGGAGGCCGACTGTGACGACGCCAACGCGGATGTGAACCCCGACGCCGCCGAGCTCTGCGACGGCCTCGACAACAACTGTGACGGCGACGTGGACGGCACGGACGCCATCGACCGCGGCACCTGGTACATCGACGCGGACCGCGACGGCTTCGGCGACGACGCCACGGCCGCCGACATCTGCCCCCCCGGCGCGGGCTACGTCGAGGTCGGCGGTGACTGTGATGACTCCGATCCCGCCTTCAAGCCCGGCGCCGCCGAGACGGACTGCGCCGATCCCAACGACTACAACTGTGATGGGAGCGTCGGCTACGAGGACAACGACAGCGACGGCGTCGCGGCCTGCGAGGACTGTGACGACAGCGACCCGTTCCTGAGCGTCGCCTCCGCCGAGGTCTGTGACGAGGTCGACAACGACTGTGACGGGATCGTGGACGATGATCCCACGGACGCGGAGACCTACTTCCGCGATCTCGACGGCGACAGCTACGGCGACCCGGACTTCAGCGTCGAGGACTGCGAGCAGCCCTCGGGCTACGTCGATGATGACCAGGACTGCGATGACAGCGACGCCACCCTCAACCCGAAGACGGTCTGGTACCTCGACTTCGACAAGGACGGCTACGGGAACCCGAGCTTCAGCCTCGTGCAGTGTGAGCAGCCCTCGGGCTACATCCTCAACGACGACGACTGCGACGACGGCGACGCCACCCTCAACCCCACGACGGTCTGGTACACCGACAACGACAGCGACGGCTATGGCGGCACCACCAGCGTCGCCCAGTGTGTCGCCCCGTCCAAGGGCGTGCGCACGTCCGGGGACTGTGACGACACCAAGGCCACGAGCTACCCCGGCGCGGCGGAGAAGTGTGACAGCGTAGACTCCGACTGTGACGGCGACACCCGGGATCCTGACAGCACCGACGCCGAGACCTTCTACCTCGACAGCGACGGCGACAGCTACGGCGATCCGAGCAGCACCACGACGGACTGCGACCTGCCGACGGGCTACAGCGAAGACAGCACGGACTGCGCGGACAGCGACGCTGACGCCTACCCGGGCTCCCATGAGACGGAGACCTCCGGCGACGGCATCGACACCGACTGTGACGGGAACGACGACTGCGACGACCTCAACTGTGATGGATACCCCGACCTCATCTTCGCGTCGTACTACGACGGGTCGAGCTACAACCTCAACAGCCCCATCTATTACGGATCGGCGACCGGGTACTCCAGCGCCGACAGCGACTCCTTGCCCGCGGCGGGCGGGCGGCGGCCGGAGGTTCAGGACATCGACGGTGACGGTTACCTCGACATCCTCCTGATCAGCCACTACGACAGCAACTACTCCACGGACAGCCACATCTATTGGGGTAGCCCGGCGGGGTACAGCACGAGCGACAAGACGGACCTCGCGGGGCTCGGGGCCATCGACGCCTGCATCGAGGATCTGGACAGCGACGGGTACAACGACATCGTGCTCGTCAACTACCAGAACAACGGTGA
Organism: Myxococcota bacterium; assembly: GCA_023150845.1. Classification (GTDB taxonomy): domain Bacteria; phylum Myxococcota_A; class UBA796; order UBA796; family CAJQPC01; genus JADKFE01. Next base: position 2,512 of record JAKLKD010000113.1, read on the forward strand.
CTACACCATCGACAGCTACATCTACTGGGGCTCGTCGTCGGGCTACTCCACCTCCGACCGCACAGACATCGCCACGACGGGCGCCCGGGAGTGTGGCGTCGCCGACTTCGACAAGGACGGCTACCTCGACATCACCTTCGCCAACTACTACGACGGCAGCAACACCACCGAGGACCAGTTCATCTACTGGGGCTCCTCGGCGGGCTACTCGTCGAGCGACCGTCAGTCCATCACCACGGCGCGCTCAGCGCACCTTGAGGTCGCCGACGTCAACCAGGACGGGTGGACGGACATCCTCTGGGTTGGGTACTACGACGGGGATTACTCCACGAACTCCGATCTGTATTACGGCGGCGCGTCGGGCTTCACCAGCGGAAATCGTTACCGCTTCGCGGGCTACGGGGAGTGGGACGCGGTGGTTGAGGACCTCGACCTCGACGGGCACCTCGACGTGGCCTTCGCCAGCTACTACACGGGGAGCAGCTACAGCACGAGCTACTCCTATGTGTATTATGGGGCGACCTCGGGCTTCTCGACGGCGAACCGCACGTCCTTGTCCTCCTCGGGCGCACGTTTTGTCACCGCGGACGATCTCGACGGGGACGGCTACCCTGAGCTGGTCCACTCCAACCTGCGCAGCTCGTCCACGGACTATACGGTCAACTCCTACGTCTACCGTGGCTCGTCCAGCGGTTACTCGACCTCACGCCGGTACGACCTGCCCACGGAGAGCAGCTACCGCCACACGACGGCGGATCTGGACGGCGACGGCTACAAGGAGATCATCTTCTCCAACTACTACGACGGCACGACGTACAAGGTCGACAGCTTCATCTACTGGGGCTCGTCGTCGGGCTACTCCTCCAGCGACCGCACCGATCTCCCGGTGAACGGCGCCTGGGGTGAGCCCGTCGTCGTTGGCACGGCGGACTGAGCGGCGCCGCCGTCGCCCCGGGGCTACTGGGGCGGCGGCAGGAGCGCGACGACGCCGACGTCAAAGCCGAGGTCGGAGCTGTCCGCCGAGACCTGGTGCACCTCGACGGCCAGGGTGTTCCAGCCCTCGACCAAGGCGCTGGAGTCGATGGGCCAGCGCTGGTAGGTCGTCTCCGAGCTGGCGTTGGACGAGGCGAGGGTGGTGAACTCAAGGGTGCCGCTCGGGAGGTTGTCCCGCAGCACCTCGACGCCGTTGAGGTAGACGGCGGCGCCGTCGTCTCGCATGAGATCGACGTAGAGCTCCTCCAGCGAGTTGAGGGCGCCCGCCTCAAAGGTCACGCGGAAATAAGCCGCCGCCCGCTTGTTGGACTCGTCGGTGCCGTAGTTGATCGTGGTCGCGATGTGGTCGTCGCCGTAGCCCAAGGGCGCGGCGCCCTCGGACCATCCGCTGTCGTCGAAGCCGCTGGCGGTCCAGCCGGACTCCGGCGCGCGGTTCTTGTCCCAGTAACGATGGGTGCTGCCTCGAGCGAGCAGCTCGACCTCGACGGGCTCGGGCTCCTCGGGCTCCTCAGGTGGGGTGTTTGTGCCGCCGGGGGTGCCGCGCCAGTCAAACACGAGGCAGTCTTCTCCGGCGCAGCAGTCCGTGGCCCGGGCGATGGCGTAGTCGTCCTCGATGGCGCCCCAGCCGAGTATGGTGCCGCGGCCGTCGGGGGCGTACATCGAGAGCTGGCCGCCGTCGCCGCTGAGCTTAAAGTTGAGGTGGGTGGGGCCGAGCGGCGTGCGCTCGTCGGCCCAGAGGAGCAAAAACTCCCCGGGAGCGAGGGTGAGGCCGTCGAGGGGCTGGGGCCCGGAGTCGTCGTCCTCGATGGTCCAGCCGTCCAGCGGCACCGCGGCCTCGCCGGGGTTGTGAAGCTCGATCCAGTCCCCGGTGGCGCCCGTCTCATCGGCGGCGGAGGTCTCGTTCTTGGGCATCCACTCGTTGACGCAGATGGGGAGCGGATCCTGGCGCTCGCTCGGCGCGCTGTCGTCTGTGGAGGTAGAGTCGGCGCCCGAGTCCGTCGTGAGCGAGATCGCGCTCTGATTGCAGGCGAAGAGGAGCACCCAGATCATTCAAGACCCCACTGGCTCTTCACGAGCCGCTTGGAGCGGTTGATTCGTTGCCGCGCGTCGACACGACAGGAGGCGAGGTAGTTGTTGTCGAACTCTTTCCGGGGGTCGGCCTCGGCCGCGGCGAGGGTCAGCTCGGCGATCTTGTCGTACCACGCGAGGTGGTCGGGGATGTCCGTGGCGTCGAGCACCGAGATGACGGCCTGGAGCTGGGCCTCCTTGCAGGTGGCGTCACGCCAGCACCAGTACACGATGCGCCCGCCGGGGCTCGACCAAGAGAAGCCCCACTCGTAGTCGATGAGGAAGCTGTTGTCTAGGTCCCAGGTGAGCATGGTCATACGACCGTCCTGGCCCGGGTCGAAGTACGGTCGGTTGTTGTTGATGTTCAGCGCGTAGCCGTCGTTGTGTCCGACGAGCTGCTCGAGCGCGATGTGACGGTGGAAGGTCGGCCAGTCGATGACCTCACCGAGGGCCTCGTAAAAATCCGCCGCGCCTTGGTGCGCGTCCAAGGCGTCTACGACGGCCTGGATGTCCTCGTTCTGTACGTCAACGCCCTCCTCCAGCGCGTAGAGCGGGACGTAGTCGTCATAAAAATCGAGGAGCGTGTAGCTCCAGTCGTCATAGAGCACATACTTCCCGTCGTAGAGGTTGCCGTCGGGCTCGGCAAAATTACGCGAGAGGAAGCGGTCGTCGGGGTACTCGACGATGATGTACAGACCGTAGTCCGAGCCGTTCACGGTGACGTGGGCGAAGCCCGTTCGAGAGCCCGCCGCCCCCGCGCCGCGGTACATCCGGTAGGCCACGGGCTCCTTCAGGAAGGAGCAGTCCTGCACGCCGTTGTTCAGCGCGAGGGACTCCAGGCCGAAGAAGCGCTGCCCGGCGCTGAACTTGTTGAAGTCGATGCGGAACTTCGGCTTGCCGCTCAGGTCGCGGTAGGAGCCGAGCTTCCCGGCGAGTCGCAGGCCAACGGTCTCGACCTCTAGGCCGTCGATCATCAGCTCCGCCTCGACGTCCTCCCGCGGCTCACGGCCCAGCGCGCTCATGGCCTGGGCGCTGAGGGTGATCTCCACCTCCAAGATGCGCTCGTCACTAAAGATCCAGGAGTCATCGACGTTCTGGTCTGCGATGGTCTCTTCAGTGATGAGGGGAGGCGCGGTGTCCTCGTTGGGGGGCGTGACGTTCGGCTTGTCGCCGATGGGGATAGAGCCCACGGTTGACGAGCAGCCGAAGAGCACGAGCAGAGGCACGAGGAGAGGGCGCATGAGGGGCAGGATACCCCGAACTCGGGAAGTTTTTGTGTAGAGCTTGTCGGGAGCGAGGTTCCGCGCTCACTAGCCTGTCCAGGAGGTCTCCATAAACACGCCCATCCGCTCGACCCGGAACCGCACGTCGTCGTAGCAGGCGTCGAGATCACCCGCGCTAAACTCTTTGCGGGGGTCGGCCTCGATGCCTTCGCGGATGACCTCAAAGGTGGCGTCAAACCAGGAGAGCAGGGCGGCGAGGTCATGCTCCGCCAAGACCGCGAGGCTCTCCACACGCTGGGCCTCTAAGCAGGTCGGGTCCGCCCAGCACGCCGCCGCCAGGCGCCCGCGGGGGCTGTCCCACGACATGCCCCACTCTCGGGCGCGGAGGTAGCTGTAGTCGAGATCCCAGGTGATGAGCGTGAAGCGCCCGTCCGTCGCAGGGTCGAAGTAAACCCGGTAGTTGTTCTGGTTCATGGCGTAGCCGTCGTTGTGGCCGACGAGCTGCTCCAGGGCGAGGTGGTGGTGCACCGAGGGCCAATCCACAAACGCCGCCATCCGCTCATAAAAATCGGGCTTGCCGCTGTAGTTGTCGAGCGCGTCGGCGACGGCCTGCAGATCGGCGTTGCCGACGTCTTCTCCCTCCTCCAGCTCGTAGTAGCCCACCAGCTCGTCGTACAGATCGAGGAGCGTGTAGCTGCCGGTGTCCCAGTCGTAGAGGTACTTGCCGTCGTACATGTTGCCGTCGGGCTCACCGAAGACCCGCTTGAGGTAGCGGTCGTCCGGAGACTCGACGATGAGGTAGAGGCCGTAGTCGCTGCCGTTGATGGTGACGTGGGTCCAGCCCGTGCGGCTGCCCGGCGCGGCGTGCTCACGGAAGACGCGGTAGGCCGTCGCCTCACGCATGTAGGAGCAGTCCACGACCTGGTTGTTGAGCGCGAGGCCCTCCAGGCCGTAGAAGCGCTGATCCGGGCTGAAGCGGTTGAAGTCGATGCGGAGCTTGGGCTTGCCGCTCAGGTCGCGGTAGGAGCCGATCTTGCCCGCGAGGCGCAGGCCGACGGGGTCGAGGGCCTCGCCGTCGAAGGTCATCTCGGCCTCGACGTCCTCTCGGGGCTCACGCTGGAGCGCGCTGACCCCGGCGGCGGAGATGGTCAGCTCCAGCTCATGCACGACCTCGTCGCTGAAGATCCAGGCGTCGCTGAGGTCTTGGTCACCGACGATCTCCGTGGTGACCAGCGGGTCTCCCGCCGCGGAGTCCTCCACGGGCGCGGGGCCTTTGCAGGCGGCGAAGAGGCTGAGGACGGAGAGGGCGACGGGCGCGGAGCGTGAGGACATGAGCGCACGATAGCTCAGGAGAGCGCGGGCCAGGGGTGAAGTTGCGGTCACGTCGAGATCGGCTCCCGAACGGAGATCTCGCCCCCTCCCATGGCCTCGTTCAGCCCCGCGACGAGGGCCGCGGGCATCAGCTCCGGCGGCGCGCTCACCGAGAACACCGCCTTGTGGAGCTGGCCGCTCCGGGTGACGTCTTTGGACTCCTTCTGCTCCAGCTCCTGCAGCTTCGGGGTGAGCCCCTGGGCGGTGAGGTGCTCCTCAGCGCGCTGCACGAGGCCAGGCTCCCGCACGCGGACCTCCACCTGCAGGGTGCGACGTAAGGCGATGCCTTGGGGCCCTGAGGCCCGGTCAAACAGCACGTTGATGAGGATGACGAAGATCGTGCCGCCGATCGCCAGGGGCGCGAGGCCCGAGCCCACGGCCATGCCGACGCCGAGGGACAGAATCAGCCAGGAGGCCTCGGCGCTCGTGCCCAGGCCGTAGCGGTAACGCACGACGCTCGCCGCGCCGAGGAGCCCGAAGGCCCGAGACATCTCCCCGTCGACGATGCGGAGCATGAGCGCCCCGGAGAGCGCGAGCAGGGCCGCCGCGCGGATGACCTGGACGTCTACGGCGTCGGGTCGGCGAAGGCGTGTAGGCATCAGCGCGCCGAGCAAGGCCGCGAGGGGAAGCTCGACGAGGAGCGCCTGCCAGTCGATCGTGTTCATCGGTGTCCTGCGCCCGCGGGGGCGCGTGTGGGGGAGGGGCGCTCAGAGTCCGAGCACGAAGGAGACGCGGCCGACGACGCCAGGGGTGGTCGTGTCGTCGCTGGAGAGGTGTACCACCTGCGGACCGAGCTCTGCGGTGAGCCGCGCGCCGGGCTCGATGGCGTAGGCCACGGCGAGGTTCGCCCCGGCGGTCCAGGCGGAGCTGCCCAGCGGCGAGGCGCTCGTGCGCGCGTCGATCCGCACCAACGCCTCCCAGCCATCGAGGAGCGGCGCGCTGTCGTTCACGCCCCCTCGGGTGCCGCCCGGCGCGACCCCCGCGAGCAGATAGCCCGCGGTGTGCAGGGCGTGGCCATCGACGGTGCCTAAGGTGAGGCCCTCTCGCAGCACCGCGCCTTCAGCGGCGAGGCGCAGCGGCCCGACCACGACGATCATGTCGAGGCCCCCCGCCGCGGCCGTGCCCGCCCAGGCATAAGGCGCGAGGAGCGGGTCGTCGGTGAGGGGAGAGACGGTCTCGACGCCGGGCGCCCCGGCGGGGCGGTGGAGCGCGCCGCCGCGAAGCCCGACCCGGGCGGTGTCTGTGGACCAGATCACCATGCCCGTCGTGTCAAAGGCGCCGTCGTCCCGCCAGTACAAGGTGTCGAGGTCCGAGGGGTGGGCGACGGCCACGGCGGCGCGGAGGCTGTCCTTCTTCACGCGCAGCTCGACGCCGTTGGTGCGTGAGGGGACGAGGTCGGCGACGCCGCTGCGCTCCACCATCGGGATGAAGCGCGCGCTCGACTCCCGCTCCAGGCCTGTCGGCAGGCGCATCAGGCCCGCCCGGATCCGCAGCCAGTCGTTCGGGCGCAGCTCGACGTGGGCGTCTCGCACCTTCACCTTGAGGTCGTCGGCGGCGATCTGCAGCGAGGCGTTGAGGGCCTTGGTGGGGCTCGCGTCTAAGGAGAGCCGGGCCCGGCGCAGGGTGTAGTCGGGGTTGAGATCACCGCCGCTCAACGACGCGCTCAGCACGGGCTGGGCCATGACGTTGATGAGCAGCTCCGCGGGGCTGCCGTCGGCGCGAAGCTCGATGCCTTCGCCGGGTTTGTGCTCGATCTCGCTGTTGTTGGAGCCCGCCCAGGCGAGGCCCAAGAAGAGGGCGATCATGGGTTCTCCTCCCCGGCGCTGGGGCTCTGGTTCGCCCAGGTCGTCCCGGCGTCGCCGACGCGAGCCCAGGCGCGGTCCTCGGCGAGGTCCACCCAGGTCGTCCAGTCACGGGGGACGCCGTCGGCGTCGGAGAGCATCAAGAAGCCCTCGCTCGTGGACAGGTTGAAGGGCACGGCGAAGCCGGACTGGCCGAGCTCCGCGGCGATCACGAGGTGCTCGCCGGGGCCGATCTCTGCGTCGTCCGGCCAAGGGATCGGGTCGTCGTCGGGCTCGTGGATTGACCACCCGGCCAAGGAGATCGTGGCGTCGGTGGTGTTGTAGAGCTCGACCCAGTCCGGGGAGCCGCCGGAGGAGGGGTCCCAGGCGTTGTTGTTGTCGGCGCAGAGCTCGTTCAACACGACGACGTCGGGGCCCGCGGCCTCGACGCAGCCGATGAGGGCAGGGCAAAGGAGCCAGAGAAGAGAGAAGGGGTGTGCTTGCACGGTGCGCTCCGCTTGTGGACCGCCCCAACGTATCGGAGCGCGGGCGGGAATGTGACAGAATCCGGTCAGCCCTCGGCGACCGGGCCCGTTCACGCAACCGGGCGTTGCGCAGACGGACCCTCCCACGGCGTGTGGAGGTGGGCACAATGGGGCCAATCCCTGAGGTGACCATGTCCCGACAGCCCGTGATCTTCTTGAGCCACGGCGCCCCGCCGCTCATCGACGACCCCGTCTGGACGGCGGAGCTGAGCGCCTGGGGCCGCAGCTTGCCCCGCCCGGAGGCCATCTTGATGATCTCCGCGCACTGGGAGGCCGCCCCGGCCGCGGTGAGCGCGACGCGGACCTTGCCCCTCGTCTACGACTTCTACAACTTCCCGGCCCGGTACTACACGATGCAGTACCCGGCCCCCGGCGCCCCAACCCTCGCGGCGAAGACCCGGGCGCGGCTGACCGCGGCGGGGCTCCCGACCACGGACGATCCCAGCCGCGGCCTTGATCACGGGACGTATGTCCCGCTGATGTACCTCTTCCCCAAGGCCGACGTGCCCGTGCTCCAGCTCTCGTTGCCGACGCTCAGCGCGGCGCCGCTCTACAAGCTCGGCCAGGCCCTCGCGCCCTTGCGCGACGAGGGCGTGCTCATCATCGGCAGCGGCTTCATGACGCACAACCTGCGCCTCGGCTTCGGCGCCGCCCCGCCGTCCTGGGCAGTGGAGTTTGACCGCTACGCCGCCGAGGCCCTCGCCCAGGGCGACGACGACAAGGTCATCGACCTCATGACAAAAGCGCCGGGCGCCGCCTTGGCGCACCCCCGGGTCGAGCACCTCGCGCCGCTCTGGGTGGCGGCGGGGGCCGCCCAAGGCGAGGCGCCCCCAAAGACCGCGGTGGAGGGCTTCTGGATGGGCGGCTTCTCCAAACGTTCGGTGCAGTGGGGCTAGGCCGAGTCGGGCGGGTTTCAGACGGTTTGTGCAACAACGGCGTCCCGAAACCTGAGCCTTCTTCGCCCGGCCCTCGCGTCTACTCTCTCGCCCAGCGGTGCGCATCCGCTCAGATCCCGGAGTGACCATGTCTAAGAAGCTCTTCTCGCCCCTTCAGCTCGGCCGTATCACCCTCAAGAACCGCGTCGTGATGGCGCCGATGACCCGCAGCCGCGCCCAGAACGGCGTGCCGACGGACATCATGGCGACGTACTACGGCGATCGCGCGGGCGCGGGGCTCATCATCACCGAGGGCACCTCCCCCTCAGCGAACGGCCTCGGCTACGCCCGAATCCCCGGGCTCTACAACGCGGCCCAGGTTGCCGGGTGGCGGAAGGTCACCGACGCCGTGCACGCCCGCGGCGGCGCCATCTTTGTGCAGCTCATGCACTGTGGCCGCGTCGCGCACCCCGCGAACTTTGTGGACCCCGGCGCTCGGGTCGTGGCGCCCTCCGCCGTGGCCGCGCCGGGCACGATGTACACCGACGCCGCGGGCCCCCAGGAGCACCCCGTCCCTGACGCCATGACCGAGGCCGACATCCAGGCCACCATCGAGGAGTTCGCCCACAGCGCCGCCTTGGCCATCGAGGCGGGCTTTGACGGCGTCGAGCTGCACGGCGCCAACGGTTACCTCATCGACCAGTTCTTGGGCCTCGCCAGCAACAAACGTCAAGACGGCTGGGGCGGCAGCGTCGCCGGGCGGATTCGTTTCGCCGTCGAGGTGGCCCGGGCCACCGTCGCGCGTATCGGCGCCGACCGCGTCGGCATCCGCGTCTCCCCCTACGGCGCGTTCAACGGCCAGTCCGCCGAGGGAGACGCCGACCACGAGGCCGTCTTCCGCGCCTTGGCCGCGGAGCTCTCCGCCTTGGGCCTCGCCTACATCCACGTCGTCGACCACGCCGCGATGGGGGCCCCGCCGGTCCCGGTGTCGGCGAAGGCCGGCATCCGTGGGGCGTTTAAGGGCGCGTACATCTTGAGCGGCGGCTACGAGGCCGGTCGCGCCGAGGCCGACCTCCAGGCGAACCTCGGTGAGCTCGTGGCCTTCGGTCGCCCCTACGTCTCGAACCCGCGCCTCGCCGAGAAGCTGGCGACGGGCGAAGAGCTCGTCCCCGTCGACTTCTCGACGCTCTACACGCCGGGGCCGAAGGGCTACATCGACTACCCGGCATAAAGCCGCGGTGCGTGGCGCCCATCGGCGGAGCCCGTTGACCCTCGCCGGATCTTCCCCCATGATTGGAGATCCGGCGACTGGCGAAGCGCCTCTATGAATAGCCGAGGGAGCGAACATGACCTTGAAACGACTATTGTTGGGCGTCTCCGCCCTCGCTACGCTCGGGGCCTGCGTCCCAACCACGGTTGACGTTGACGAAGACGGCGTATTCGTCCCGGACGACTGCGATGACGCGGACGCCACGCGCTCGGAGGCCGCGCGGATCGTCGAGGGCAACGTCTCGGCGGACTTTGAAGAGGTCTGCGCTGCGGCTTGCTCCGCGCGAATCGAGGGTGACCTCAACCTGTCCTCGGCGACCCCGACGGAACTCGCGTCGCTCACCTGCCTCACCGTGGTGGGGGGCGACCTCGTCGTGAAGAAGAGCGAGGCGCTCACGAACCTCATCGGCCTGGAGCAGCTCGTGAGCGTCGGCGGCGCCGTCGAGCTCACCGAGAACGCCACCTTGACCGACCTCTCCGCCATCGACGGCCTGCAGTCCATCGGCGGAGATCTCATCATCGAGAAGAACCTCGCCTTGGTCGGCCTCTCGGGGCTCGAGGCGCTGCGCAGCGTGCGCGGCGAGCTCTCCATCGCCGAGAACGAGGCCCTCGCCGGGATCTCTGGCCTCGCCGAGCTCAAGAGCGTCGGCGGCGGCGTCTCCATTGTCGAGAACCCCCAGCTCTCCGGCGTCTCGGGCTTCGACTCCTTGGTGAGCGTCTATGAGCTGCGGATCGAGGCGAACGAGGCCCTCGCCACCCTGTCGGGCTTCGACGCGTTGCTGAGCGTCGAGCGCCTGGATCTGCTCGACAACCCCGCCTTGACCGAGGTGAGCGGCCTCGGCGCCTTGGCGAGCGTCGACGCCGACGTTGAGGTCTCGGGCCAGGCCGCGATGGTGTCTTGGGACGCCCTCGACGCCCTCACGAGCGTCGGCGGCTCGATCCAGTTCCAGGACAACGCCAGCCTGGAGCGCCTCGGCGGCTTCGGGGCGCTCCAGAGCGTCGGCGGAGGGATCTCCGTCACTGAGCTGACGGCGCTCATCGAGCTGACCGGCTTTGGCGCGCTGCAGAAGCTCGGTGGATCCTTGACCATCACCGAGAACCCGGCCTTGGAGACCCTCGATGGCCTCGACGCCTTGGTCGAGATCGGCGGCGCGCTGCTCATCGTCGACAACGAGAGCCTCGGGGCCTTGGGCGGGTTTGACGCCCTGGAGAGGGCAGGGAGCCTCACCATCGAGGGCAACGAGCGCCTGCGGGTCATTGAGGGCCTGGGCGCGGTGACGTCGCTCACCGAGCTGCGGGTGGTGGACAACGTCGCTTTGCGTGACCTCGACGGCTTCCCCGCCCTCGCCGTTCTCTCGGGCAGCCTGGTGCTCGACGGGAACGACGCCATGACGAGCCTCGAGGGTTTCCCCAGCCTCGGCTGGATCGGCGGCTCCCTGCACATCCAAGACAACGCCGCCCTCGCGTCGTGGAGCGGCTTCGGGGCCCTCGCCGAGGTCGGGGACTCCTTGACCCTGAGCAACAACGACGCCTTGGTCGGCCTCGATGGCCTGGGCGCGCTCAAGTCTGTCGGCGGCCTCACCATCTCGTTGCACCCCGCCTTGGTGCGCCTCGGCGGGCTCTCGGGGCTCGACCAGGTCGGCGGGAGCCTCGTCATTGACCGAAACGACGTCGTGAGTGACCTCAGCCCGCTCATGGGCGTCGATCTTGTTGAGGGGGACCTCGTGATCACCGACAACGAAGCGCTGCCCACCGCCGAGGCCGAGCGCCTCCGCGACAACATCGACGAGGTCCGCGGCGCGGTCCAGATTGAGGACAACTTGCCTGACGAGACGGAGGAGTCCTCATGACCGCTCGCACCGCCCCGTACTTTGTGGCGCTCGGCGCCCTGCTCGTCGGATGTGGCCCGGACAACGACGCGGACGGCGTCGTCACTGAGCTGGACTGCGATGACGGCGACCCCTCGGCCTGGCTCACCGACGACCCCTACGTTGGAGTCTTGAACGAGGAGATCCCGAGCTTCTGTGAGGGCTACTGCGCCCGCAGCGTCGCTGGGGACGTCGAGATCAACGGCAGCCTCGACACCGACCTCTCGGCGCTCTCTTGCCTCGTGCGCGTAGACGGCAACGTCAGCGTCACGGCGAGCCACGCTCTGACCGACCTCAGCGGCCTGGATCGCCTCACGGAGATCGGCGGCTTCTTGAGCGTCTCGCAGAACGCCGCGCTCGTGGACCTCGGCGGCCTGGAGGTGCTGAGCGTGGTGCGCGGCGGCCTCACCGTCGCCGAGAACGGCGCCTTGATGAGCCTCCTCGGCCTGCGGCGCCTCGCCGTCGTCGGGGACGGCGTCGTGATTCAGCAGAACCACGCGCTGGGCAGCCTTGAGGGGCTGGAGCAGGTCTCCACCGTCGAGGGGGTGCTCGTCGTCGCCGACAACCGCTCCTTGTCGAACCTCAGCGGCCTGAGCGGCCTGCAGAGCGTCGCCTCCGACCTCTACCTCGGCGACAACGACGCCTTGCCGAGCCTCGCCGGGCTGGAGGCCCTGCGGGAGGTAGGCGGCGATCTGAGCGTCGTCAACAACCTCACCTTGTCCTCCGTCGCCGCTCTGCAGGAGCTCGACCGCGTCGGCGGTGACCTCACCGTGAACGGCAACCTCATGCTCCCCAGCCGCGACGCCGAGACCTTGGCGAGCTGGGTGGACGAGGTCGGCGGCGACGTGCTCATCACCCGCAACGGGCCCTGAGCGGCGCGCTCAGCCCCGAGACGCGCCCCACTTACGGTTCGCCGCGGGCAGGCCCAGGCGCCCGGCGACGTGCAGCACGTCGCGCACGAGCTCCTCGACGGGGCGCTCGGGGCGCACGCCCTCCTCGACGTCTTGAAGCTCCCCCAAGAGGCGCTCGAGCTGGACGACGAGCTTGGGATCCCGAGAGCTCAGGATCGACGGGGTCATCTGGCTGGTGAGCGTGACGCGCAGGGCCGTGAGCTGGGCGTCGCCGCGCCGGGGCTCCGCGGGGCGGGGCTCGGCGTAGGCGGGGACCGGCGGCGCCTCGAAGGTGGCCTGGTGCTGCTGGGCGAGCTGGTTCTGCTGGTTGTGCAGGAGCTGGCGGCGGTCGGCGCCCTCAACGGCGACGAGGCCCACCATCTCCAAGAGCCTGGAGTACACCCGGTCACCGACCCGATCGACGAGGGTGGGCACGCGCAGGCCGCGGTCGTAGTAGGAGGGGTCGCCGCTCTTCGCGGCGCTCGACGCGCTGGGGGCGTAGGTGCGGCCATGGAGCGCGAGGTTCGGCGTCTTCTCGCCCGTGGCGTTGCCCGGCGCGTAGTTGCTCGTGGCGAGGATCACCCGGGCGGTGTTGTAGCGCTGGGTGATGAGCTCATCGAGCACGGCGAGCTCAAACTCCGTGCAGCGTCCCTTGCCGATCTCGTCGATGGCCAAGACCTCGACGTCGCGTAAGGGCGCGAGCACGGTCTGCCGCCCGTCGCCGCGCTCAAAGCCCTCCATGAGCTCGGAGAGCAGCAGGGTGAACTCGACGAAGCGCACCCGCCGGTTGTGCTCCAGGGTGAGCCGCCGGGCGACGCCGACGAGCAGGTGGGTCTTGCCGCGGCCGACCTCGCCGTGGAGCAGGAGCCCCCGCTTGGTCGTGCCCGCGGCGTAGTCCCGCACCCACTGCTCCGCGGCCTCTTTGGCGGCGCGGGCCCCGTCGTCCCGGGCCTCGTACGACTCCAGGGTGGCGTCGGCGTACCGCGCCGGGAGCCGGGCCTGGTTGAACAGCCGGGCGCGGTCGGGGAGGATCTGGCACTTGCAGCGCCCGACGCGCTCTACGCCCTCCATGAGCGCGAGGATGCGCCCTGAGCCGCCGCAGCGGGGGCAGGGGCTCGGCTGGATGCAGTCGCAGAGGCTGACCCCGGCGTGAAAGCCGAGGGTCTGGGTGAGCAGGCCGTGCCCCTTACACTTGGGGCAGTCCCGGCTGGGCGTGGCGTGCTCGGGGAGCTCTTCGAGGCGCTTCATCCGATCAGGCTATCCCAGATTCGGCCCGCGGACAGCATCGGCCAGGCGCGTCGGTGCGCCGCCCGGGCGACCTCCTCGATGACGCGCTCCCGCTCATGCTCGTCGAGGCCGTCGAGGTGCTCCCCCAGCTCCGCGATGGCCTGGGCGCGGAGCGGCGCGGGCTCGGCGCGCTCGAAGGCCTCCACCCACAGCGCCCGGCAGACCTCCAGGGCTTGACGCGCCAAGGCCTCTCCTTCGCCGCGCAGGGCGCCGAGGCGCGCGGCGGCCTCGGCGTAGAGCGGGTCACCGTCGGCGGCGAGGCGCTCTAGGTAGAGGCGCCAGGCCTCGGGCGGCGGCGGGGCAGGGGGCGGGGCGGACCGCAGCGCCTTGAGCGAGGTCTTCGCGGCCTGCAGGCTGAGGGGGGCCTTCACCCGGCGCTTCTGCCGACGCTCCGCGGCGTCCTCCAGCGCGCGCAGGATCATCGTCACCGGGACCCCGCCGCTGAGCCAGAGGTAGAGGGTTCGACTGTCAAGAGATGACAAGAATGGGGCGCCGCCGCGTAGGGCGACGAGGTGGCTCACGACCTGCGCCGCGTCGTCGGAGAGTGGGGAATCGCCGTCTTCGATGGGCTCGGCGGGGGGGGAGAGGTCAGCCGACATAGGGCCTTTGGATCGGCGGGCTGGCGACAAAGGCGCCGCCGCGCGGGAGCGGAGGAGTTATCATACCGCCCGCGCCCGTCATCGACCCTGGGAGTCTTCATGCGCCTCGCTTCCTTGTCCGGCCTCCTGCTGAGCGTCGCCCTCCTCATCCCCGCCACGGCCCAGGCCCAGGACGGCGGCTTCGACCCTGGTGACTTTGAGGACGACGAAGAAGAGGAGGACGTCGGCGTCAAGCGTGAGGAGGAGGGCGACAAGGTCGACCCCGCCGAGGACCCCGAGGAGATCCCCGCCGAGGAGCGCGACGAGTTCGGCGCCCCCGTCGAAGACCTCGATGACGACCTCATCGACGACCTGGAGGAGCTCGGCGACGACACCGTGCAGTCCGAGGGCCAGGACAACTCCCAGATCTACCGGGACGCCGTGAACCGCGCGAAGGAGCTCTCCCCCGAGGACGAGCTCATCGCCTGGGAGCGCTACCTCGAGCAGTACCCCAAGAGCTTGTTCCGCGACCGCATCGACGCCCGCGTCGATGACCTCAACGAGCTCATGTACTCCGACCGCATCGACACCGGGGACGACGGCTATCAGGACGCCAAGGACCGCGAGCTGTACTTCGCCCAGCCGATCCTCCTGGAGAACATCGACCCCCGCACCCGCCTGCGGGTGAGCGCGGAGCTGGGCCTCCCGAGCTACCTAGGCGGCATCGTCGATTACGAGCACGCCCTGCAGCGCAACTTCTCCGTGCACGCCGGTCTGCGCAAGCGCTACACCGGCGGCAGCCTGGAGGCGGGCGCGAAGTACGCCCTCGTGAAGTCGTCGCGCCTCAACCTGCTCGTCACCGGCATCGCCGACGTGCACCTCAACACGAACCCCGGCTTCGTCGGCCTGCGCCCGGCCATCGGCGCGGGCAAACGTTTTGAGCTCGCCGGGCGCCCCCTCGACGTGCAGGCCCAGATCATGCTCGACGCCGAGCTCGGCCGCGGCGTGCCCAGCGTACGGTACGGCGGCGGCTTAAACGCCTACTACCAGGTCTCCGACGTCGTCTCGTTCTTCGGCGAGGGCTCGTTCAACTACAAGGCCCTCGACCTGGGCGAAGAGGCCGACGCCTTGGGCGCGGGCTCCTTCGGCTTCCACGTCGTCTCCTTCGGCCTGCGGTTCACCCCGGCCTCGGCGAAGTACACGAAGGTCAGCCTCAACGCGAACCTCCCGGTCGCCTACCGCTACTGGAGCTACCACTTCGGCTCGGTGCAGGCCGAGGGCAACCTCTACTTCGACGAGCGCTGAGGGCGGGCCGCCCGAGCCGCCTCTGGGGCGGCTCGTGGTACACTCCTTCGCCAGGAGCCTCACGGTGCGCCCCCACACCCCCTCATCGACGTGTCTGAGCGCCGCCTTCGTTTCGTCGGCGCGCGCCGCATCGCCCGCGCGTGTGATTCGGCCGGGGCGAGGCTGAAGAATGTCGGCGTACAACCAAGGTCTTCCCGATCAGCTTGACCTCCTGGAGCGCCTGGGAGAAGGCACCTTCGGGCAGGTCTACGTGGCGCGGCTCTCCGACGGAGCCATCTCACGCACCGTCGTGCTCAAGGTGCTCAAGGCGAGCTGGGGTGAAGATCAAGAGGTCCTGCGCCGCGCCCGGGACGAGGCGGCGCTCCTCGCGCGCCTGAACCACGACACGATCGTGCGGGTTGAGCAGCTCACGACCTGGCGCGGACAGCTCGCGGTCGTCATGGAGCACATCCAGGGGCTCACCCTCGACCGGGTGCTGCGCGAGTCTGGCCCCTTGCCGACGGCTGCGGTTTTGGAGATCGTCGCCCGGGTCGCCGGGGCCTTAGACGCCGCGTACAACTCCGTCCCGCCGGGGGAGAGCCGCCCGCTCCGGGTGGTGCACCGCGACATCAAGCCCTCCAACATCATCCTCTCGGTGTCCGGCGCGGTGAAGGTGCTCGACTTCGGCGCCGCCCGCGGCGAGTTTGACACCCGCGAGGCCGCGACGAAGCAGCTCATGCTCGGCTCGCCGATGTACATGGCGCCGGAGATCTTCGACGGCTTCGACGCGACCCCCGCCGTGGACGTCTACGCCTTGGGCGCGACCTTCTACGAGCTCCTCGCCGGGCACCCCATGGGCAAGCTCTCGGTGAACCCCGCCGTTCACGCCGCGACGCTCCAGGAGCGCCTGCTCGCCCTTGAGCCCGCCGACCTGCCCGACCCGGCCTCTCGCCGCGCCCTGCGGGACCTCATGGGCCGGATGTTGCGCTACGACGCCACCCGGCGCCCGGCCTCGGCGGACGTGCGGCGCCTCGTGCGGGAGTTCTTCAACCGTTACCCGCTACGCCGCCTGACCCTCGATCAGGTTGGCGAGGCCGTCGTCGAGCCCTTGTTCCGCCGCCGGGACATCGCGCCCCCGGCGCTCCCCGACGGCTCGATGCAGCCCTCCAGCGCGCCGCCCCAGCCCGTCCTCGCCTCCGACGAGGGCGCCACCGTGGTCGCCCCGCCGCCCGCCGCCGCGCCCGCCCCGGCTC
>JAKLKD010000114.1 GCA_023150845.1 Myxococcota bacterium
GGAGCTCATCCGTCGTGCCCGGCTCCAGGCGCGCGTCTTGGCCCGCCTCGCCGCTCTGCCGAGCGCGCTCTTGGCGGACCTTGTGCTTGAGCGCCGCGTGCACGAAGGCCGAGAACAGCGGGTGCGGCGCGAGGGGCCGGGACTTGAACTCGGGGTGGAACTGGCAAGCGACGAAGTAGGGGTGGGACGGCAGCTCCACCATCTCGACGAGCGCGCCATCCGGCGAGGTGCCCGAGAGCACGAGGCCGCCCGCGCGCAGCGCGTCGTGGTGCAGGGGGCTCACCTCGTAGCGGTGGCGGTGGCGCTCGGAGATCTCCGTCTGCCCGTAGATGCGGTTGGCGAGGGTGCCCGGCTGAATGACGCAGGGCATCGCCCCCAGGCGCATCGTGCCGCCCTTGTCCGTCACCTGGCGCTGGCCGTCCATCAGGTCGATGACGAGGTGCTCGGAGACGGTCGAGAACTCCCGGGAGTTGGCGTCGGCGAGGCCGAGCACGCTGCGGGCGAACTCGATGACCGCCACCTGCATGCCCAGGCAGATGCCGAAGAAGGGCACGTTGTGCTCACGGGCGTAACGCACCGCGGCGATCTTGCCCTCGATGCCACGATCGCCGAAGCCGCCCGGCACGAGGATCGCGTCGTACTCCTTGAGCGTGCGGCCCGGATCGTTGAGGTCGAGCTCCTCGGAGTCGATGTGGTTCAGCTCGACGCCGCAGCCGTGCGCGACGCCGCCGTGGGCGAGGGCCTCGTTGAGCGACTTGTAGGTGTCGCTGAGGTGCACGTACTTGCCGACGATGCCGATGCGCACCCGCTGCGGCGGGCGCTCCATGCGGTTGCACAGGTCACGCCAGCCCTCGAGGTTGGGGCCGGCCGCCCAGATGCCCAGCTTGGTGAGGATGCGCTCGTCGAGCTTCTCCTCGTGCAGCCACAAGATGAGCTTGTAGATGTTGTTGAGGTCGGGGGCGGAGATCACGCTCTCGACGCCGACGTTGCAGAACAGCGCGATCTTCTTGCGCATGTCCGCGGGCACGTCACGCTCGGCGCGGCAGAGCAGGATGTCGGCCTGGATGCCGACGCTCAGGAGCTCCTTCACCGAGTGTTGGGTGGGCTTCGACTTGAGCTCCCCCGAGGTCTTGATGTAGGGCACCAGGGTGACGTGTAAGAACAGCACGTTCTCCGTCCCGGCGTCGATGCGGAACTGCCGGATCGCCTCCAAGAACGGCAAGGACTCGATGTCGCCGACGGTGCCGCCGACCTCGACGATGCAGAGGTCCGCGTCCTCGGCGGCCTCCCAGATCTTGCGCTTGATCTCGTCGGTGATGTGGGGGATCACCTGCACCGTGCGCCCGAGGTACTCGCCCCGGCGCTCACGCTCGATGACGGCCTGGTAGATGCGGCCCGTCGTGAAGTTGTTGCGCTGGGAGGTGCTGTTCCCGGTGAAGCGCTCGTAGTGGCCGAGGTCGAGGTCGGTCTCGGCGCCGTCGTCGGTGACGAAGACCTCGCCGTGCTGGTAGGGGCTCATCGTCCCGGGATCCACGTTGATGTAGGGATCCATCTTGACGTTGGTGGTCCGGATGCCGCGGGCTTTGAGCAGGGCGCCGATGGCCGAGGCCGACACCCCCTTGCCGAGTGAGGAGAGCACGCCGCCGGTGACGAAGATGAACTTCTTACGCATTGAGGGCTTCCTTCGATGGGGTGCGCGGCCTACGCGGACGCAGGCGCGTTGAACAGGGCTCGGACTCGCTCCAGATCTTCAGGGGTGTCTACGGACGGGCCGTTGGACTCCACCAACACCACCCGGATCCGCTCGCCGTGCTCCAAGAGCCGGAGCTGCTCTAGGCGCTCCGCGCGCTCAAGGGGGCCCGGAGTCCAGGCGCAGAAGCGGCCGAGGGCCTCGCGGCGGTACGCGTAGATCCCGAGGTGCCGCAGGGCGGGCCCCGAGGAGGGGATCAAGGAGCGAGAGAAGTACAAGGCGTCGCCGCGCTGGTCCAGGACGACCTTCACCACCGAGGGCAGGTCGCGGTCGGCGTCGTCTAAGGCCGTGGCCGCCGTGGTGACCTGCACCGCCGGGTCCACAAACGGCGCTAGCACCGCCTCGACCACCTTCGGGTTCAGCAGCGGCTCATCCCCTTGTACGTTGACGACGATGGCGGCCTCACGACCGGAGATCGCCTCCCAGACCCGATCGCTGCCGCTCGTGTGGTCGGGGCTCGTCATCACGACCTCACCGCCGAAGCCACGGACGACGGAGGCGATGCGCTCGTCGTCCGTCGCCACAAGCACAACGTCCACCCCGGAGACCTCGAGGGCCCGAAGGTGGACGTGGTGAATCATCGGGAGTCCGGCGATCTCCGCGAGCGCTTTGCCGGGGAGGCGAACGCTCGCGTAGCGGGCGGGGATGACGATGACCACGGGGGAGGTCATCGTCAGGCCGACTAACGCTTGGAGAACTGGAAGCGCTTACGCGCGCCAGCGCGGCCGTACTTCTTGCGCTCGACGGTGCGGGAGTCGCGGGTGAGGAAGCCCGCCCGCTTGAGGGCGCCGCGGTTGCCGGGGTTGGCCTCACAAAGCGCGCGAGCCAAGCCCTGGCGGATGGCGCCGGCCTGACCGGCCTTGCCGCCGCCACGGACCGTCACGAAGAGATCGTAGGTGCCCGTGCTGTCGGTGAGCTCCAGGGGCTGACGGAGGACCATCTTGAGCGTCTCACGCTCGAAGTAGGTCTCGACATCCCGCTGGTTGACGATGATGCGACCGGAGCCGGGACGCAAGAAGATGCGCGCGGTGGCCTCTTTACGACGGCCGGTGGCGTACCACTGGGGAGAGCTGGCCATAAACGAAAGCCTCGATCGATCAGACGGTGGCGGGGAAGGTCTGGGGGTTCTGCGCGACGTGGGGGTGCGTCTCGCCCGCGTAGACCTTGAGCTTGTCGAGCATCGCGCGACCAAGGCGGTTCTTGGGGAGCATCCCCTTCACCGCCTCGCGCACCAGACGATCGGGATCGCTGGCCCGGAGGTTCTTGGCGTTGACCTCCTTGAGATGACCCCAGTAGCCCGTGAACTGGTAGTAGTTCTTCTGCTCGAGCTTACGCCCGGTGAAGGCCACCTTGTCGGCGTTGATCACGATGACGTAGTCACCGGTGTCGATGTGGGGCGTGTAGATGGTCTTGTGCTTGCCACGCAGGACCGTAGCGATGCGGGACGCCATGCGCCCCAGCACCAAGTCGCGAGCGTCGATGACGTACCAGCGATGCTCGACGTCAGCGGGCTTGGCGGAATCCGTGCTCATGAACTCACCGAGCGTTGATATGACAGAAGTGGGAGATGAGAGCCCGCGCCGAGCGGGGCCGCGAAAAGAGACACCGCTACATAAGGAACGGGCTCCATGATGTCAAGCCGCAGCCTGCGGCCGCCGCGTCTGGACCGCGATGGAGTCGCCCCGAAGGATCGCCGCCACGCGCAGGACACGATAGCCTGGGGGAACTGGAGGCACCATGCCGTCGCCCGCAGAGAAGATCCGCGCGCTCTTGAGCCAAGGGCAGCCGAGCCTGTCCGCAATCGCTGAGACCTTCGAGGCCATGGGCCCAGAAGACCGCGTAGACGCCACCCGCGGCCTCAACCGCGCCGATCAGCGCAAGCTCTTTGAGCTCGCCGGGACCGGCGCCCCCGCCACCCTGGACGATCTCGCGCCGCCCTCGGCGGGCCCCCGCCGCCAGGTGATCCACCACGGCACGAACACCCTGCCGCTCCCCGCCTCCCAGCGCGCGTTCCAGAAGCGTTTCGCCCGCCCGGACGACGGCTCGGCGCGCCTCTTCGGCTACAACGAGGCCCCGACGCGCTGGCTCATCGGCCCGGGCTACTTCGTCACCCACTCCACCGAGGGCGAGGCCCAGTGGACGCCCCGGGGCGCGATCGTGGTGGACTACTTCCTCATCCCCGACGGCCCGGTGCCCGAGGGCTGGCCCCCGGTGATCCCCAACACCCAGGGCCTCCAGTGGTTCGTCTACAACAAGACCCGCGACTTTATGCGCCGGGTGAGCGACCACCTCACCATCGGCGCCGCGTACAAGCAGGAGAGCCCCCTGGACCACTACTTCACCTTGGTCCGTGAGGACTAAGCGCCGCCGTCTTGACGTGGGCCGGGCCTGTGCTAAGACGGACGCCTTCATCCAACCCCTGCGGAGGTTCGGCCTATGCCCCCCGACAAGGCGCGGCTCGGAAAGCGCTACACCTGCTTCTCCTGCGGCGCTCACTTTTACGACCTCAACAAGCCTGAGGCGGTCTGTCCGGCGTGCGGCGCGGATCAGGCGGAGAACCCCAACCCCGATCCGCGTGAGCTGATCCTCGCCAAGTACAAGGGCAAGGGCGGCGCGAAGCCGGCCAAGCGTGAGCCCGAGCTTGAGGAGGACGACATCGTCCCGGATGAGGACGAGTTCCTCGACGGTGACGACGAGGACGACGACGACATGGACCTCCTCGGCGAAGACGAGGACGAAGAGGTCGAAGAAGAAGAGGACTAAGCCTTCGAGCTGGTCAGCGGACGAGGCGCGTGGGCTCCCCCCTACGCGCCTCGTGTCGCTCTGGGCGGCTCACTCGTCCGATTCAGCCTCATCGTCGCCGTCGAGGTCCTTCGGCGCGGGCTCCCCAGGGACGAGCAAGGCCGGGGGGTAGTCCACCCGCACCAAGAAGAGGCCCTCCCCCGGGGCCGTCCGACCGGCTTGCACCCGATCTCGGACATGCAGCAGCTCCTGGAACCAGCCCGGACGCTGCTTGCCGCGGCCCACGTCGACCAAGGAGCCGACGATGTTGCGCACCATGTGGCGCAAGAAGCCCTCGCCGTAGAGCTCGATCCGCAGCTCGTCCTCGACCTGGAGGAGCTCGGCGCGGTGGATCGTGCGCACCGAGGTCGCCGCGGAGCAGCCTGAGGCCCGGAAGCTCGTGAAGTCGTGGCGGCCGACAATCATCCCCAGAGCCTCACGCATCCCGTCGTGGTTGAGGGGCCAGCGCACGGGCCAGTAGCGCCCCCGGCGCAGGGCCGAGCGGCTCGGGCCGGGCAAGATGACGTAACGGTAGAGCTTGCCGACGGCGGAGCGCTGGGCGTGGAAGGCCGCGTTGGCCTCGGCGGCCTCGATCACGGCGATGTCCGCGGGCAGGGTGGCGTTGAGGCCGTCGCGGAGCTGCTGGGCGTGGCGCACCCGCGTCGCCCGGAACGAGCAGACCTGGCCCAAGGCGTGCACCCCGGCGTCGGTGCGCCCAGACGCGATGACCCGCACGGCCTCGCCGCCGAGCACCCGGCTCAGGCGGTCTTCGACGACGCTCTGGATGGAGTGGCCCTTGGGCTGGCGCTGCCAGCCCGTGTAGGCCGCGCCGTCGTACTCCAGGACGAGCCGCCAGGTGCGAAGCTCAGCGGTCAACCTTCACGCCGACGGAGAGGGTGTTCCCGGCGAAGGACAGGCCCTCGGTGGAGAACATGCTGTCGCGGCGCCACTCGACGGAGAGGTAGGTGTCGTCTACGTCCCACACCGCGCCGGCCTCGGACGCGCCGCGGGGATCGAGCCAGTCGAGCAGCAGGTTCGCGCCCAGGGCGTAGTGGTAGCCGGGCTTGCCGCCGCCGCTCGCGTCGAGGTCGAAGGGGTTCGTGGGGTCGATGCTGCCCTCACGCTCCCGCCAGAGCCAGTAGTCCAAGGCCACGGCGCCGTAGGGCACGATGGGCTGGCCGTCAAAGAGGTCAAGGCGGGCGGTGACGCCGAGGCTCAGGGGCACGAGGGTGATCTTGGCCTCTTCGCTGCCGACGACGCCGTCGGCGGAGACCATCGTGCCCGCCTTGCGTAAGGTGCCCATGCCGGCGTCGAGCTGCAGGACACGGAAGGCCTGAATCGAGGCCTGGCCGTGGATCGCGAGCAGCCCGCGGTCGCCGTACACCGCGGAGATGTTCTCGTCGCCGAGGCCGAGGCTCATCACGGAGAGCTGCATGCTGCGGTCGAGCACGATCTCCCCGTCGGCGTCACGGTGGCCCTTGATGGGCTCCTCCGCCTGGGCCGCGGGCGACAAGGCGAGGCCGAGGCCCAAAACGGCGGCGGTCTGGCGACGACGGCGCGTGGCCAGAAGCGCCAGGAGCCCCAGGCCGAGGCCCGCGGCGCGAGGGGTCGTAGCGCAGAAGCCGCCGTCTTCGCCGGCCAGATCGGCGGCGCCAAAGGTCTCGGCGGGGGTGACCTCATAGATGTCGCTCATAGGACCCTCCGTATCCGAAGCATCTACGGCGCGCACGCCCACATAGTAGGTCTGGCCGTTCGTGAGCCCGGTGATCTCCGTGGAGATCGGCTGGGACGGATCGTCCACGGCCAGGGCGATGGGTGAGCTGATCCCCTCGTCAGGCCCGGTGAACTCCGGGCCTCCGGCGCTGTAGTCCGAGGCTACAAACGGCGTGGTCGTGAGGTAGATGTCGTACCGCACGAGGTCCGCCGGGGCGTCCCCCGCGAACGAGACGAGGATCTTGCCGTCGCCGAAGCCGACCTCGGAGATCACCGGGGCCACCGGGGGGTTGTCGACGGGCAGGTCCACGGCGACCCGGCCGACCACACCCGCGGCGTCAACGACGATGAACACCCGCTGGTCACCCTCCTCCCAGTCGTCGCCGACGGTGAAAGAGACCTCAGCGGCGACGTCCGCGCTCAAGGAGCCCGTGGCCAGCACCTCGCCGTCTACGGCGCCCAGACGCGCGCTCCAGTCACCGCCGACGTCGCTCTGCACGGTGAGCGTCACGGTGTCCCCGGCGGTGTAGGTGGCCTGGGGCGCGCTGATGACCTCCACCCAAGGCAGCTCCGTGAGCACGAGCAGCTCCCCGTCCGTCGTCGCGGCGAGGAGGTAGTCTCCGGCGTCGGTGAGCCCCGTCAGCGCGCCGTAGGCGCTCATGTCGAGGGTGGCGAGGGGTTCGTCCTCGACGGCGAGGTTTGTGCTGTCGAAGGTGAAGAGGAAGAGGGAGTCCGCGCCGGAGTCCGCCAAGGCGAGCCAGGCGCCGTCGTCGTCGATGGCCAGGGCCGTGCAGAGCTGCAGGCCGTCTTCGTCATCGAGCAGGAGCTGGAAGGTGTCGTTGCCGCCAGCCGTCCGGTACCGCAGGAGCGCCCCTTGCTCATCGGCGAGGAAGCCGCCGGTGCCGTAGGTGACGAGATCCTGGAAGTCGCGGCCCGGCAGGTTCTCCTGGGAGATCGTCGAGGCGCCTGTCCCGGCGTCGATGCGGGTGACGTCGTCGCCGCCGTGGTTCACGAGCACGAAGCCCGAGAGGCTCTCGACGTCCTGAAAGCCCGCGGGGGCCATGGTCGCGGCGCTCACCGTGCTGTCGCTGAGGTCGGCGGTCATCACCGGCACCGCCGTGAGCCCACCGGACTCGACGGCGGCGACCACCCAGAGGGTGTCGTCCTCGACGGCGACCCCTTTCACGGCGTTGTCGGTGACGGTGACGGCGGACCAGGCGTCAACGCCGTCATCGCCGATCTGGGCGGCGTTCACCGAGCCGTCGGCGCAGCCGTAGTAGAAGACGGCGTCCCCCGTGGCGCTGTCCTCGGCGACGGCGAGGCCGGCCGCGCCGCCGCAGACCCCGACGGTCTGCACGGTCCAGGTCTCGGTGTCGATGATCTCGAGGGCCGTGGAGGAGAGCACCCCGACATAACGGCGGTCGGGGGAGGTCTTGAGGGTCAGCTCGCCGGTCGCCGTGATGTCATCCAAGGTGGCCGCGAGACGTGAAGGGAGAGCCCAGGCTGATCCAGCCCCAAACAAGCCGAAGAGAACGATGAGTCCCATTCATACACCCAGGAGAAGCGCCGGAGCTGGATCAGCGGGCTATCGACGCCCGCATTGCAAGCATTATGCCATGTTGCCCCCGCGGCCTGCGCCCGCCCTGGGGGCCTCGGCGCGGCGGGGCCTGACAATCTGTCAGCTCGACGGACGGGTCACCCGCCGACCCCGACAAGCTGTCAACTGGCTCACGCCCGGGCGCCGATGAGGCCCCGGGTGGCGAGCTCCGTGGCGATGGCGACGGCGTTGGCCGAGGCGAGGCGCATCGGGTCGGCGGCGATCCAGAGGTGCACCCCGTCGCCGTTGGGGTCGTCCCGGAGGCGCCCGACGCTGATCACGGCGCGCTCAAGCTGGGCCCGGGGCATCAGGGGGCGACCGGCGCGGTCGTGGAGCTGCACCGCGCGGGAGCTCTGCAGGGCCTCGCGCAGGCTCGCGGCGCTGAGGCGGCCGTCACCGCGGACATGAACGGTCATGCCCATGCCCGCGAACAGGGGCGCGAGGGTGATGTTCACGGCGACGCGGTTGGGGGACAGGCCGAGCACCTGGCCGACCTGCTCGGCGGTCAGGCGCTCCAGGCCCGTCCAGCCGCCTTGCTCGACGTCCCCCCAGGCGGGGATGAGGTCGAAGGCGAGGCCGTCGGCGAAGACCGCCCGAGGCGGCGGGCGGCTGTTGAAGCTCGCGACGACCTGGCCGGAGAGCTCCTCGATGCCCTTGCGCCCGGCGGAGGCGGCGGGGAGCATCGCCGTGGCGGTGATGCCGACGAGGTCGCCGATCTTGGTGACGGCCTCGGCGATGGCGCACAAGGCCAAGGCGACGGGGCCCGGCGAGGTGACGACGCCGACGTTGGTGGTGCGCTCCAGATCGAGGGCGCTGTTGATGCCCAGCGCGATCATCGGGACCTGGGGGTCGTCCCGCCAGATGCCCGCGAGGTCGATGACGGTGCAGCCCGCCTCGGCGGCCTCGATGAGCAGGTCGTCGCCGGGGCCCTGGGGCAGCACGGCGAAGGCCAGCTCGACGCCCTCCAAGGCGTCGGGGCCGAGGGGCTTGACCGGGAAGCTCTGGCCGCGGAACTCGACGGAGGGCCGGGAGCTCGCCCGGCTGGCGATCGGCACGAAGGAGGAGATCGCGAGGTTCGCCCGCTCCAAGGTGAGGAGCAGCTCCTCACCCATCGCGCCGGTGGCGCCGACGACGGCGATCTGAAACCCTGACTCAGACATCACTCACCCAGGACCCGAAGGGAGCCCGAACGTAACCACGCCTCAGCCCGCGGGGAGGGCGGCGTCGGAGGGGCGGATGTAGTGCAGGGTCAGGGCCTCGGGGGCGACGGCCTCGTGCAGGCGGCCTTGGGCGAGGCGGGCCATGCTCAAGGCCGGGCTCGCCTGGGGATCCTCGGTGACGACCCCGCCCGCGGCCTCGACGAGCCCACGCCAGATCTCGGCACCCTCCCCCGTCGCGACGAAGGGCGCCTGGGCCAAGGCCACGGCGTCGGCGGGGGGCAGGTCTTGTTCGTCCACCGGGCTCAGCGCGCCGTCGAAGAGGCCGACGTAGGCGCGCTCCTTGCGCCCATCCAGCAGCACCAGCACCGGGGGGCCGCCGAGGTGGGGCGCCGCGCGGGCGGCCAAGGACGAGACGGGGAGCACCGGGCAGCCCCGCGCCACGGCGACGCCCAAGGCCGCGGCGACGCCGACCCGCAACGACGTGAAGGAGCCAGGGCCGACGGTGACCGTGACCGCGTCGAGGTGGTCTACGCCGTCGAGGAGCGCCGCCAAGGCCGGGACCAACAAGGCGTCGGAGCCCTTCACGGCACGAACGGTCCAGACCCGCTCGAAGGGGCCGACCAGCGCGGCGCCGATGAGCGGGGTGGCCGTGTCGATGGCGAGCACCGTCGGCCCGCTCACCCGGAGATCCAGCGGTTGATGTCGAAGATGAACACCATAAACATCAGCGCCACGAGCACGAGCACGCCGATCTGCTGGGCGCGCTCCCGGATGGCCACGGAGAGCGGGCGGCCGCGGACGGCCTCGACCAGGTAGAAGAGGATCTGCCCGCCGTCGAGCACCGGGACCGGCAAGAAGTTCACGATGCCCAGAGACACCGAGAGCAGGCCCAGGCGCCGCGCCCAGGCGAACAGGCCCTCCTCGGCGGCCTGACCGGCGTCGCGGAAGATCTGGATCGGGCCGCCCAAGGACTTCTCAGGCGCGGCCTCGCCGGTGAGCAGCTTGCCGACCTGCTCCACGACGAGCACGGAGACCGCCCAGGTCTCCCGGGTGGCCTGCTTCACGGCCTCGGGGAAGCTGTACCGCCGGGCCTCGGTGAAGGGCTGCACCGTGGTGCCAGGGGTCGTCGCGATGCCCAACATCGCCCGCTTGCGGTAGCGGCCGAGGCCGTCGGTGTCCTCGACGACCCGGGGCACGACGGTGAGCTGGCGCACGGCGCCCTCACGCACCAAGGTCACGGTGATCGCCGACGCGGTCAGGGCCTCCCCTTCGCCCTGCTGGGCCGCGCCGATGCGCTCGACGACCTCGTTCCAGGAGCCGAGGCCGCGGCCGTCGATCGCCACGAGGTGGTCACCGGGGCGGATGCCCGCCTCCGCCGCAGCGCCGCCCTCGACGACCTGGTTGATGAACAGGTTCGCCGGGCCGAGGCCGTAGGGGTTGGCGTTGGGGTCGACGACGCCGAGGTCGCGGGGGGTCCAGCTCGGGTCGGGGGTGAGGGTGAGGCTCAGGGACTCCTGGCCGCCGTCCGGGGTGAGGCGGTCCACGGTGAGCGCCGCCGGGCCGGAGCGCGCCTCTAAGGCGTCGATGAGGGCGACCCAGGTGCCCACGGGCACCCCATCGACGGCGGCGATGCGGTCGTTGGTCTTGAGCCCGGCGCGACCGGCGGGGGAGCTGGGGTCGTCCACGCCGATGATGTTGTTCGCCCAGTCGCTCTGCAGGCCGAGCTGGTGGGGGAAGCCGTAGCCCTCGGAGATGATCATGTCCGGGGGCAACACGACGCTCAGGGTGAGGCGCTGGCCGTCCCGCTCCACCTCAAAGGGCATGGTCTGCCCCGGGGCGCCGACGCCTAAAGCGTCGTAGAGGTCCGTCCAGAACAGCACCTCGCGGTCGCCGACCTTTCGTACGCGGTCACCGACCTGCAGTCCGGCCTCGGCGCCGGGGGAGCCGAGCTGCACCTCTCCGACGACGGCGGCGACGTCGGGCTCACCGCCCATGTACAGCCCGGTGAAGACCACGACGGGCAGCACGAGGTTGAAGATGGGTCCCGCGGCGACGATGATGAGCCGCTGCCAGACGGGCTTGTTGAGGAAGCTCGTCGGGGAGTCGGGGTCGCTGTCCCCTCCCCCGCCGTCCTGGAAAGGATCGGCGCCCTCCATCATGACGTAGCCGCCGAAGGGCAAGAGGCTCAGGCGGTAGTCGGTGCCGCCGTACACGACGCCGAACACCCGCCGCCCGAAGCCCACGGAGAACACCTGCACACCGACGCCGAAGACCTTGGCGAAGAAGAAGTGCCCGAACTCGTGGATGATGATGAGCGTCGCCACGAAGGCCACGGCGGCGAAGGCCGTGCGCAGCCCGATGAACAGCGAGGTGAAGTGCTCAAGCGCGGCGTCGATGGAGCCTCCTCCCGCGCACGAGGCGCGGCGCTTCCTCTCACACTACTGCCCGACCCTCGAAGCTGTTGCAAGCGTCCAGGCGGTCAGAGCCCCCGCAACACCACGACGTAGAGGTAGAGCAAGGGCGCGGTGAACAGCACCCCGTCGATCCGATCAAGGATCCCGCCGTGGCCCGGCATGATCCAGCCGGAGTCCTTCACGCCGAAGGAGCGCTTGAGCATGGACTCGACGAGGTCACCGATGACCCCAGCGGCGTCGAGGAAGGCCGCCAGAACGAGGCACTCCACGAGGCCGAGCTGGGGCAGGCCGAGGGTCTGGATGACCCCGCCGGAGATCACGGCCAGCACGAGGCCGCCGACCACACCCTCCCAGGTCTTCTTCGGCGAGATGCGCTCGTAGAGCTTGTGTTTGCCGAAGAAGCGCCCGGCGAAGTAGCCGCCCGTGTCGCCGAACCAGGTCACGCCCAAGGAGAAGAAGACCAGGGCCATGCCGTGCTCAAGGCTCCGCAGGAGCGGCAAAAACACGACGAGCCCGGGGATCCAGACGAGCCCGAGGGTGTAGCGCGCCAGGCGGTTGGACGCGCCCTCGACGGGGAGGTCCTGGAAGAGCACCCGCACCATGACCGCCAGGGCGCTGAGCACCAAGGCGGCGACGAGCTGCCCTGAGCTGCCATGAAGCGCCGCGGCGTAGATCGAGAGCCCCGTCACCGAGAGCAGCACAAAGGCGCCCCGGCGCTCCTCGGGGAAGGCCATGGCGACGTACTCATCGAGGCCGATGAGCAGCACGAGGCCGACGACGATCTCCGCGGCGAGCTGCCCGCCAAAGATGAGCGCCGGGAGGATGATGAGCAGGCCCACAGCCGCCGCGAGGATCCGCTCACGCATTGTCGTCTCCTCGCTGCTGAACCTGGGCGGACGTCTTGCCGAACCGGCGCTCCCGCGCGCCGTAGTCGCGGAAGGCCTCGATGAGCTGCGGGCGCCGGAAGTCTGGCCAGGCCGTCTCGGTGACGTAGATCTCCGAGTACGCGAGCTGCCAGAGCATAAAGTTGGAGATGCGCATCTCGCCTGAGGTGCGGATCAAGAGGTCGGGATCGGGCAGCTCAGCGGTGAACAGGTGCTGGCCGAGGAGCTTGTCGTCGATCTCATCGGGCCGCAGGCGACCCTCTTGCACCTTCTTGGCGATGCGCTGCACGGCGTCGACAATCTCCGCCCGGCCGCCGTAGGACAGCGCCAGGGTGAGCGTCATACGGTGGGCGCGCAGGCGGGTCTCCATGGTGAGCGCCTCCAGAGGCGCCCGCACATAGGCCGGGAGGCGGTGGAGCTGGCCGATGG
Source organism: Myxococcota bacterium (assembly GCA_023150845.1). GTDB lineage: Bacteria > Myxococcota_A > UBA796 > UBA796 > CAJQPC01 > JADKFE01. Next base: position 12,729 of record JAKLKD010000114.1, read on the forward strand.
CCTGGAACCGCACGCCGTTGTCGACGAGCTCACGCCGCTCCTGCACGAGGTACCGCCGCAAGAGCGCCATGAGCGCCGCGACCTCTTGGGGGGGCCGCGACCAGTTCTCCGTCGAGAAGGAGTACAAGGTCACGGCCTCGCAGCCGAGCTCACGGCACGCGCGAACGATCTCCCGCACGGAGTCCGCGCCCGCCTCGTGCCCCTTCACTCGGGGCAGACCGCGGGACTGGGCCCAACGCCCGTTCCCGTCCATGATGATCGCGACGTGACGGGGGACTTTGAGCGGGGCGTCCATCAGACCTCAAGGATCTCTTTCTCTTTGGCGCCGATCATGCCATCGATCAGCCCGACGTACTCGTCGGTGATCGTCTGGACCTTGGCGAGGGCGCGCTTGAGGTCGTCCTCGGAGATGTCCTTCTCCTTCTCGGACTCCTTGAAGAGGTCGTTGTACTCGCGGCGCACGCCGCGGACGCGGATCTTGGCGTCCTCACCGAAGTCGCGCACGTTCTTGGTGAGCTGCTTACGGCGCTCACCGGTCAGCGCGGGGATCGGCACCCGGATGACCTGGCCGTCGCTGGAGGGGTTGAGGCCGAGGCCCGCGGAGCCGATGGCCTTCTCGATGTCGCTCAGCGTGCTCTTGTCCCAGGCCTGGACCACCAAGAGCCGCGCGTCGGGGGCGGTGATGGTCGCGAGCTGGGTGATCGGCATCGTCGCGCCGTAGCTGCTGACGTTGACCTGCACCGAGTTGAGCAGGGCGGGGCTCGCCCGACCCGTACGAACGGTGCTGAGGGCCTGCTTGAGCGACTCAAGGGCCTTCTTCATGTCATCGGTCATCGCGCTGACGTATTCGTCGACCATCATCATCCTCAGTCGCCTCGGGTCGAGGCGTCAAGAGTGCTAGACGAGCGGCGCGCGGCTCGCGGCGGCGCGCGGCGTGTTCAGAGGGCGACCAGGGCCGACGGCGCGTCGTTGCCGACGCGGGTGCCGAGGTCCTCGCCGCACACCACCTTGAGCACGTTCCCCGGGACACCAAAGTCGAAGACGACGATGGGGAGGCTGTTCTCCATACACAAGGAGATGGCCGTCGAGTCCATCACCTTGAGGCCGAGCTGCAGGGCGTCGATGTAGCGGAGCTGCAAGAAGCGGCGCGCCTCGGGGTGCTTCTTGGGATCGGCGTCGTAGACCCCGTCGACCTTGGTGGCCTTGAGGATCACGTCCGCGTGGATCTCCGCGGCCCGAAGCGCGGCGGCGGTGTCCGTCGAGAAGTAGGGGTTGCCCGTGCCCGCGGCGAAGATCACCACGCGGCCCTTCTCTAAGTGGCGCTCAGCCCGGCGCCGGATGTAGGGCTCGGCGATACGCTCCATCGGGATCGCCGACATCACCCGCGTCTTGACGTCCTTCTGCTCCAGGGCGTCTTGGAAGGCCAAGGCGTTGATGACCGTCGCCAACATGCCCATGTAGTCGGCGTGGGCGCGGTCCATGCCCTTGGACTCACCGGCGATGCCGCGGAAGATGTTGCCTCCGCCGATCACCAGGGCGACCTCGATCCCCAGCTCATGCACGGCCTTCACCTCATCGGCGAAGCGCTCGATCACGGGCTGAGAGATCCCAAAACCATCGTTGCCAGCGAGCATCTCGCCGGAGAGCTTGAGGAGGATTCTCTTGTACGCGGGCTCGGCCATGGAGTACCTCTCAAGGTGGTTTTGCGCGGCTCAGCGCGAAGCGCGGGAGGCCGGAGCCCCCCGCGCGACGTTCATCAGGCCTTCACGCCCGACGCGGCGGCGACTTCAGCGGCGAAGTCATCGGCCTTCTTCTCAAGGCCCTCGCCGAGCTCAAACCGAGCGAAGCGACGGATCTTGATGTTCTCGCCGATGGTCGACACGGCCTCGGTGACCACCTGGGCCATCGTCTTGGAGTCGTCCTTGATGAACTTCTGGTCGAGGAGGCAGGTGTCCTCGTAGAACTTCTTGAGGGCGGACTCGACGATGCGCTCGACGATCTTCTCGGGCTTGCCCTCGTCCAGGGCGCGCTGCCGGTAGATGGCGCTCTCGCGGGTGAGCACGTCCGCGGGGACCTCTTCCTTGGACAGGTAGAGGGGCGAAGACGCGGCGATGTGGAGCGCGATGTCGTTCACGAGGGTCTGGAACTGCTCGTTGCGGGACACGAAGTCCGTCTCGGCGTTCACCTCGACGAGCACGCCGACGCGACCGCTGCCGTGGATGTAGGCGTGAACCAGACCCTCGGTGGCGACACGACCGGCCTTCTTCGCGGCCTTGGCGATGCCCTTCTGGCGGAGCCAGTCAACGGCCTTCTCCAGGTCGTTGGTCTCCTCAAGGGCCTTCTTACAGTCACCCATGCCCGCGCCGGTGCGCTCGCGGAGGGTCTTGATGTCTGCTGCGGTGATAGCCATGATGAATCTCTCCGTGTCAGCGCGGGGCGCTGACGGGGACAGCGGAGTCTCTGTGTGAAGGGGGCCGAGCGAGGCTCAGGCGTTGTCGGCCGAGTCGTTGTACTCGGGGCTCGCGGAGGCCTCAGGGGCGCCCTCGGGCCGGTGAATACGCTGGACGACCTCAACGCTCGGGCCGTCGTTCACGACCATGCCCGCGCCGTTGTCGCTGCGGCTCATCTGGGCGCCCTGGATCGCGGCGTCGGCGATGGCGGCGGTGAACAGGCGGATCGACTTGATCGCGTCGTCGTTGCCGGGGATGACGAAGTCGATGCCGTCGGGATCACAGTTCGTGTCGCAGAGGGCGACGACGGGGATGCCGAGGCGGTTGGCCTCACGAACGGCGATGTACTCCTTCTTGGGGTCGATGATGAAGATCGCCCCGGGGACGTTCCGCATCGCCTTGATGCCGCCGAGCACGCTCTCCATCTTCTCGACCTCGCGGGAGAGCTCAAGGGCCTCCTTCTTGGTGAGGAGGTCGAAGCGGCCGTCGGCGCGGGCCTTCTCCAGGGTGTTGAGGCGCTCGATGGAGCGCTTCACGGTCTGGAAGTTCGTCAACGTGCCGCCGAGCCAGCGGTTGTTGATGAAGAACATGTTGGAGCGCTGGGCCTCCTGCTCGACGATCTCCCGGGCGGCGCGCTTGGTGCCGACGAAGAGGACGGCGCGGCCCTGGGCGACGGTGGAGCTGACGAAGCGGCAGGCGTCCAGGAGGCCGCGGGCGGTGGCCTGGAGGTCGATGATGTGGATGCCGTTCTTCTGCCCGTAGATGTAGCGCTTCATCTTGGGGTTCCAGCGGCGGGTCTGGTGCCCGAAGTGAACCCCGGCCTCAAGAAGCTGACGCAGCGTGACGTTGACCATGTGTTCTCCAGCTCGCGGCCGAAGCCGCGCCCGAGCGTCGCTCGGGTTTGGGTTGTTCCTCCGCCTGGACACGGCGTTCGACCCCTCGCGGGGCACCCCGAACGTTGTGAGCTCCAGGCGTGTGATGTCTGCCGCCAATTGACGACAGCGGGCGCCGACCTAACCTGACGCTGTCCGGTGGGCAAGGCGGTCATCGTCTTCGCCGCGCTTGTGACCCTGCCGGAGCGCGGCTACACTTGGGAGAAGGGCAGCGTCCGACGCGCGTCGCGCGCCATAGAGGTTCTCATGAGGCACTTTCTCATCTCGCTCACGGTCCCGACCTTGTTGACCGGGTGCATCCTCGTGCCCTTCTTCTTGGAGCCCAACACGGGCAACGACTCGACGCCGGTCTGGGACAGCTTCGACTCCTCCCCCTGGGGCGGCGGAGGGGGCGGCGGCGGCGCCAGCGAGTTCAGACCCTTCGCGGTGTTCATCGACGCTGAGGCCGTCTACGACGGGCAGCAGATGGACGGGTACTACCTCTTCTCGAACGACGCGAACTCCTTCCAGGAGCCCATCGTTAAGTTCTTGTTCGTCGAGCAGGCCTACTTCAACAACTACAACGCCCGCTACGCCTGTGAGTGGGAGGGCAAGATCACCGTGCTCGACCGGGCGGAGGCCGGTGACGCCGCCTGGGGCGCCTTTGAGGTCCAGTACACCCTCGTGAGCACGACCTGCGCGAACTTCGACGAGGACGCCTGGGCCAACGGCGACCCCACCGAGGCCATCGAGTCCCGCACCTGGTTCATCGGCTACGGCCCGATGTCCCAGAACTTCCGCGAGGAGTTCCGCCAGGCGATCACCCAGTGGGGCTATAGCTGGGCTGATTACGACCCTTACGTCTTCTCCACCTGGATGGGCGTCGCCAACGCCGCGGGCGGCTTCAACTACAGCGAGGTCGATTGGTCCGTGGCCTATGAGCTCGACCCCGACGGCGGCCTCGTCTACGACGACAGCGGCGACGCCGCGGCGATCTCGCTCATCGACGGTGACGGCGACGGCAAGACCGACCCCCCTGAGGGGCTCTACGCGAGCCAGGCATGGCAGGGCTTCTTGTTAGAGGACCTGTTCTAAGCGGGGCTCCAGGGCATCGATCGACCGCGGTCGACGCCCTCGCCGAGACGCTGAGCCCAGCGGCGACGCCGCCGCCGGGCCCTCCTTCGCTCAGGCCGAGACCGGGGCCTCGTCCGTCGGGGTCTGCTCCGGTGAGCCGTCCGCGACGGCCTCCGGGGGCGCCTCGTCCGCCGGGGCGGGCGACGACTCGGCGGGGGCGCTGGCGGCGGACTCGTCCCCCTCACCGTCGTCATCCGCCGAGTAGCAGCACTTCTTGAACTTCTTGCCGCTGCCGCAGGGGCAAGGGTCGTTGCGGCGGATGCCCATGGCGCGGGCGACGGCCCGCGCCTCGGCGCCCATGGCGGGCAGGCGCGGCGCCGGGGGCGGCTCCGGCGGGGCGTAGGTCGGCACCGAGGGCTCGGGGGCCTCCATGCCGTCGTCGCCGCCGTAAGAGGCGTCTACGACCTCATCCTCCTCAGCGAGGTTGTCCCCGGTGAGCTGGGCGGGGTTGCCGCCTTGGCGGGCGATGGCCTGCCGGATGGCCTCAGCGGCGTCCGGAGGCGGCGCCAGCTTCACCCGCAGGATGCGAGAGACGACGGCCTCGTCCCGGAGCGCCGTCATCAGGAGGAACATGTTGAAGCCCTCCTTCTTGTACTCCAAGAGCGGGTTGCGCTGGCCGTAGCCCCGTAGGCTCACGCCGTCGCGCAGGCGGTCCATGGCGAGGAGGTGGTCCTTCCAGAGCTGGTCGGTGAACTGCAGCAAGAGCTGGCGGGCGATCTGGTTGGAGGTCTCGAGGCCGAGCTCCTGCTCCTTCGCCTCAAAGAGCGCCCGGGCCTCACGCTGCATCCGGTTCTGGATCTCCGCCCGGGCGGTGTCGCGCAGCTCGTCGTCGAGCTCCGACCACTGGATGCCCAAGATGCGGTTGAGGCGCTCGCGCAGGCCGGGGATGTCCCACTCGTCCGGGCGCACACCGGCGACGACGCAGTCGTCCATGATGTCGTCCACGACGCCATCGATGGCCTCAAGCACCATGTCGCGGATCGCCTCGCCGGTCAGCGCCTTGCGGCGGACCTCGTAGACGATCTTACGCTGCTGGTTGAGCACGTCGTCGTACTCCAGCAGGTTCTTACGCATGTTGAAGTTCTGGCCCTCAACACGCTTCTGGGCGTTCTCGATGGACGAGGTGATCCAGCGGTGCTGGATGGGCTCATCGTCCTGGATGCCCATCTTCTCCATCCAAGCGAGGATCTTGTCCGAGCCGAAGATGCGGAGGAGGTCGTCCTCCAAGGAGAGGTAAAACTTCGACGAGCCCGGGTCGCCCTGGCGGCCGGAGCGGCCGCGGAGCTGGTTGTCGATGCGGCGAGACTCGTGGCGCTCGGTGCCGATGATGCGCAGGCCGCCGACCTCCAGCACACGCTTCCGCTCCTCTTCGCAGCGGGCGCGGTGCTGGGCCAAGGCGGCCTCGTACTCTGCCGGGTCGGTGAGGGGGTTGGCGGCGTCTTTGGCCAAGGCGTCGGGGTTACCGCCG
>JAKLKD010000115.1 GCA_023150845.1 Myxococcota bacterium
GCCCGTCGAGCCGGAGCGCGCCCCGTCTCGCCCCGCGCGCCCGCCGCCGCCTCCTCCCGCGCCCGAGCCCGTCGTTGAGGCCGCCCCGCCGCCGCCTCCTTCGCCCCTGCCCGCCGGGGCCACCGACGAGGAGCGGTTCAAGGCGCTCATCAAGCACCTCAAGACCTTCGGCCGCGCCTGGGACACCTTCGCCGAGAACATCGTGCTCTTGGGGCGTGAGGGTGTGGCCCTCGTGGTTGGCGTCGGCGCCGCGTTCCGCGAGCGTGTCAGCCCGAAGCTGGAGGCCCCGGAGCTCAAGGCCGCCGTCGCCGTGCTCTTCCCTGGCCTCGCCCGGGTGGAGCTCCGCGAGCGGGGCGAAGGAGAGGGCCGCTCCCAGAAGGAGCACCGGGAGGAGCGCCGCCGCAGCCACCTGGAGCAGCTTCGTGCCCAGGTCGACAAGGATCCCGTGATACAGCGCGCCCGAGAGCTGCTCGGCGCGGAGATCATCCAGGTTCACCCCCTGAGCACCCCGGAGGACGAATGAGCAACCCGTTCGACATCAACAACCTCGGCTCGATGATGCAGGGCCTTCAGCAGAACATGATGCGGATTAAGGCCGAGGCCGAGGCCGCCGAGGTCGAGGGCAGCGCCGGGGGTGGCCTCGTCACCGTCGTCGCCACGGGCGGCCAGAAGGTGCTCTCCGTGCGCATCAGCCCGTCGGCCATGGACGACCGGGAGATGTTGGAGGACCTCATCGTCGCCGCGACGAACAACGCCCTCACCAAAGGCAAAGAGCTCATGGCCCAGAAGCTCAGCGCGCTCACCGGGGGCCTCCCGCTCCCGCCCGGCCTGCTCTGAGCGTTGAGCCCAGGCTCACCTCCCCATCGCCGCAGGAGCCCTCGTGGACCCGATTCGACGCTGCGTGACCCAGCTCTCCCGCCTGCCCGGCATCGGGGAGAAGACCGCCCAGCGCCTGACCTGGTGGCTCCTGCGCGCGCCGGACGACCTCGTGCGGGAGCTCGCCGAGTCCTTGGCCGAGCTCAAGGCCGCGGTGAAGGAGTGCAGCCAGTGCCACACCATCGCCGCGTCCGACCCCTGCCCCATCTGCGCCGATCCCCGGCGTGATCCGGCGATGATCTGCGTCGTCGAGCGCCCCCAAGACATCAGCGCGGTGGAGCGCTCCGGGGAGTATCACGGCCTCTACCATGTGCTCCACGGCGCGATCTCGCCCTTGGACGGGGTCGGCCCGGAGCAGCTCCGCCTGCGCAGCCTCATCCAGCGCGCGGCGAGCGTCACCGAGGTGATCGTCGCGACGGACCCCGACGTCGAGGGCGACGCCACGGCGCTCTACATCGCCCGGGCGCTCAAGCCCGCCGGGGTGAAGGTGAGCCGCCTCGCCCATGGTGTCGCTGTCGGCACCGAGATCGAGTACGCCGACCGGGTGAGCCTCATGCGCGCCTTAGAGAACCGCCGGGCGCTCTGAGGATCAGCCGCCGCCGACCGCGCGCACCAGCTCGATCTGGTCGCCGTCCTGAATCGTCGTCGTGGCGAGGGCGGCGCGCGGCACGACGGCGCCGTTCTTCGCCACGGCGAGGGCCTCGACCCGCAGGCCGAGCTCGGTGAGGAGGGCCCCAAGCGTGAGGCCGTCGGCGCCGTCACGGGGCGCGCCGTTGAGGGTGAACCGCATGGCTGTCGTGTAACCCGCGCCGCTGGGGGTGGGCGAGGAGGGGATCCCTGGAGGCGCCGGGTGCCTGGATCCAATGCTAAAGTGTTTGCTTGACTATTGGCGTGGGCCTCAATACTAAAGCGAATGCTTGAGCAATCCTCCTCGACCCCTGACCCCCTCGACCGCATCTTCGCGGCCTTGGCCGATCCCGCGCGGCGCGGGATGGTCGAGCGCCTCAGCCGTGGGCCCGCCTCGGCCACGGAGCTCGCGCAGGGCCACACGATGACGCTCTCCGCCGTCGTGCAGCACCTCAAGGTCTTGGAGGCCAGCGGCCTCGTGACGAGCCACAAGACCGGCCGCGTGCGGACCTTCACCGCCGAGCCCGAGGCCCTCGGCCCGGCGCAGCGCTGGATCGAGGACCGCAAACGCGCCTGGCACCGCGACCTCGACCGCCTGGAGGAGCTGCTCCGCAAGAGCCCACCCTGACCCCCTGACCGTGACCCTGTGACCCACAACCGCTGGAGCTGACGAATGCCCGACTCGACCGTTCACCACGCCACCTTCACCCTCACCCGCGACCTCGACGCCACCCCCGAGCGTGTCTGGGGCGCCTTCGCCCGGGAAGACCTCAAGTCCCGCTGGTTCGGCGCCAACGCCGACGCCGTCATCGTCGAGCGCACCTTCGACTTCCGGCCCGGCGGCCACGAGCGCGCCCTCGCCCAGTGGCGGAACGGCATGATGACCGACTTCCAGTGCCAGTACCACGACATCGTCGAGGGCCAGCACATCCTCTACGTCTACGACATGTTCGTCGGCGGCTGGAAGATGTCGGTGTCCCTCGCCACGATCCAGGTCGAGGCCAAGGATGGCAAGACGCGGCTCACCATCACCGAGCAAGGCGCCTACTTCGGGGAGAAGGGGGCGATGCACGCCGCCGGGCGTGAGCAGGGCACGGCGGGGCTCCTAGACGCCTTGGCCGCGAGCCTGAACGACTGAGGGCGGGAGGCTCAGGCGCGCCCGCCACAGCATGGCGGATCCTTGCCGGGGGTGTCAGCATAAACCGGGCGATCCGAGGATCCCCCGGTCAGATCGAGGCTGGGGTGCTGAATAAAGTTGTGAGGTCCAAGGACGCTTGGACGGCTCGGTGTTTCGCCGGGTCCCTCTCTCGACGCATGGAGCCTCGTGTGCGCTTGACTGACGCCCCGCTCGTCTTCGCTTCGCCGTCGCAGGGGCAGGCGCTCGCGCCGCGCCTCTTCGCCGCCGCCTCCTCGCGGCCCTCGGGCGCTGCCCCGTCGGCCTCGCTGCGGCTCGCGGCGGCGGCGCGGCCGACGCTGGGCTGAAGCGCGGCGCCGCGCGGCCTGGGCCTCTCCCAACAACCGCCCCTCTGGGTTCACCCCCAGGGGGGTTGGTTGTTTTGGGGGTGCCCGCGGCGGAGATAGAATCGGGCCATGCCCCTGACGAGCGCCTCCGGCCCCGCCGTCGCCCGGCTCCTGCTCCGTGGGGTCGCCGGGGTGAGCCTCGTCGCCTGGCTGAGCCTCGGGGCGCAGGCGCTCCCGCTCTTCGGGGCGCTGGGGATCTCGCCCATCGCGGCGCGCCTCGACGGGGCCCGGGCGCAGGTGAGCGCCTGGGAGGCGCCGACCTGGCTCTGGCTCAGCGCGAGTGATGACGCGCTCCTCGGCGGGGCCTTCTTCGGCGGGGCGGCCTGCCTCTTGGCCCTCTTTGGGCTCTGGCCCCGGGTTTGCCTCGGGCTCAGCGGGGCCTTGTACCTCGGCTATGTGCTCGCCGGGGACGCGCTCTTGGCCTTCCAGTGGGACAACCTGCTCATCGAGGCGAGCGTCTTGGCGCTGCTAACGCCCCAGGATCGGCCCGCGCCTTGGGTTCACCTCGCCTGGCGGACCTTGCTGTTTAAGCTCTACTTCTTGTCGGCGGTGGCGAAGGCCCAGTCCCCCATCGGCGACTGGTGGGATGGCTCGGCCATGGCCCACTACTACGAGACCGCGCCTTTGCCGACGCCCCTGGCCTGGTGGGCGCACCAGCTCCCCGGGGCTTGGCACAGCTTCGAGAGCTGGTGGGCGCTCTTCTTTGAGGGGGTGATCGCCTGGGGGGTGTTCGGGCCGCGCCTCACCCGGCGGGTGGCGCTCGTGGCGTTCACGAGCTTCCAGATCGTGAACATGGCGACGGCGAACTACGGCTTCTTCTGCTGGTTCGCCCTGGTGATCTCGGCGGTGTTGCTCGACGAGGAGGACGTCGCGCGCTGGGGAGCCTCGGCGCGGTCGCGGCTCGGCCTCGGCCCGGCGCCCGCCGCAAAGGCTTCGCCCCCCTGGCAGCTCCCGGTGGGGGCGCTCTACGTCGGGCTGTCGATCCTGCTCGCGCTTCACCGCTTCACGCCGCTGGAGCCGGCCCCGCGGCTCGCCGAGCGTGTCGCCCGCCTGAGGCTCGTGAACAACTACCACCTCTTCGCCCAGATCACGACCCGGCGGATCGAGCCGAGCTTTGAGGTGAAGGACCGCGAGGGCTGGCGGGTGATCGAGCTGCCGTACAAGGCGGGTGATCCGGATCGTCCGCTGTCGGTGGTCCACCCGCACCAGCCGCGCCTGGACTTCATGTTGTGGTTCTACGGCCTCGGTTACCAGCGCGGGGCGCCGGGCTACGTCGTCGGCGCGCTGCGTGGGCTCTGCCATCACCCCGAGGCCGTCCAGCCCCTCTTTGAGACCCCGCTCCCGACGGAGGCTGAGGCCGTTCGCCTGCGGTTCTGGGAGCACCGCTTCACCGAGCCCGGGGAGCCCGGCTGGTGGCGCCGGGTCCTCGTCGATGAGGGCGTCGAGATCCCCTGCGTGGACCTACCACACACGTCATCTCCGCCGCTTTGACCATTGCCCTCGACCCCCTTCGGGTTTACTCTTTCGGGACCGGCAGCGCCGGACTTCACGGAGTGACCATGGGAATCTGGGACACCCTCAAGGGACATGCCAAGGCGCAGTTTTTGGACGTCATCCAGTGGATGGACGACACCAACGACACCTTGGTCTATCGTTACCCCGTCTTCAACCAGGCCATCCAGGACGGCGGCAAGCTGGTCGTGAGACCGGGGCAGGCGGCGGTCTTCGTGTGTGAGGGGCGGCTCTCCGAGGTCTTCGGGCCCGGCACGTATGAGCTCTCGACGCGCACCAAGGCGGTCTCGTCCTTCTTCGAGGCGATCAAGTACCAGCTCAACTACCCCTACAAGGGCGACATCTACTTCGTCTCGACGCGGCGTTTCCCCGACCAGAAGTGGGGCACCTCGTCCCCCTTCATGTTCGAGGATCCCAAGTACGGCGGGATCGAGGTGCGCGCCTACGGCATCTTCGAGTACCGGGTCGTCGAGCCCGGCCGCTTCTTGGAGGAGGTCGTCGGCACCGACGGCCTGTTCACCACCGCCGAGATCAACGGGCAGCTCAAGAAGATGCTCGTCGAGGCCTTCCGCGCCTCGTGCAAGAAGCTCGCGGTGGAGCAGAACCTCAACATCAACCAGCTCGACAGCGGCTTCTTTGAGCTCAAGCAGGCGTTCCTGGAGCGCATGAGCCCCGCGTTCGAGCAGAAGTACGGCATCGGCCTCACCGACTTCACCGTCGAGGCCCTCAACCTCCCCGACGACCTCCGCGCCATCCTCAACAAGCGGCGCGAGATGGACATGATGGGCGACGTGGGCCGCTACGCCCAGTTCCAGGCCGTGGGCGCCATGCGCGACGCGGCGAAGAACACCGGCACCGGCGGCGCCTTCGTCGGCGCGGGCATGGGGCTGCAGGTCGGCCAGATGATGGGCCAGCAGCTCAACAACGCCTTCGGCGGGATGCCCGGCGCTGCTCCCGGCGCGCCTCCCCCGGCCCCTCCGCCGCCCCCGTCGGCGCCGTTCCACTACAACGGCCCCGGCGGTCAGGCCCAGCTCGGCGCCCAAGACATCGCGCAGCGCGTCGCCGCCGACCGCACGGGCACCCACCACGTCTGGCGTCAGGGCATGGCGGGCTGGGTGTCTTGGGATCAGGTGCCGGAGATCGCCGGGCTCGTGCCCCCGGCCGCGCCGCCGCCGCCCCCGGGCGCGGGCGGAAAGTTCCACTACCACGGCCCCGACGGCCAGGCCGAGCTCAGCGCCGCTGAGGTCGCCCAGCGTCTCGCCGCCAACCCCAGCGCCAGCCACCTCGTGTGGCGGGCCGGGTTTGACGGCTGGAAGCCCGCCGCCGAGGTCGAGGAGATCCAGGCCGCTGGGCGTCCCGCGGGTCCGCCGCCGCCGCCCGTGCCGCCTCCTCCGCCGGGGCCGCCCCCCATCCGCTGAGCAGGCCCGCCGGGCGCTGATCCCAGCGCCCTAAGGCCGATCCTCACAAAGTCGCCGAGTCCCTTCATTGGGGCTCGGCGTTTTTTTGTCAGGGGTGATAGTCTTGCGCCGTCGAAACGAGGACCTCACGATGGCCAAGAACTTCCCCTGCCCAAGCTGCAACGCCGACCTTGAGTGGAGCCCAGGCTCCGGTGACCTCACCTGCCCCTACTGCGGGCACGTCGTGAAGGACGAGGCCCCGGCGGCGGCGGACGGCGCGCCCGCGGTGTACAAGCCGATGGCCCACTTCATCTCCGAGGTTCACTCGTGGATGCGGGACAACCCGGGCTGGGGTGAGGCCAAGAAGGAGATCGCCTGCGGCTCCTGCGGGGCGACGTCCGAGGTCGAGCCCCACATCGAGGCCACGTCTTGCCCCTTCTGCGGCAGCCACCAGCTCACGCCGAACCCGAGCAAGTACGACGCCTTACGCCCCGACGCCGTGGCCCCGTTCCGCATTGATCGCAGCGAGGCCCAGCGGAAGTTCCGCGAGTGGCTCGGCGGCCTGTGGTTCCGCCCGAACGGCCTCAAGGAGATGGCGGCCTTGGGCAGCGTGCAGGGCATCTACCTGCCGGTGTGGTCCATCGACGCCAAGACCGACACGGCCTGGACGGCGGAGAAGGGCACCCACTACTACGAGACGGTCAAAGAGAAGGACGACAACGGCAACACCGTCGAGCGGAAGGAGCAGAAGACCAAGTGGACGAGCGCCTCGGGCCGTCACAACCAGCAGTTTGACGACGTCATGGTCAACGGCTCGACGGGCATCGAGCAGGAGCTCTTCCAGACGCTCCAGCCCTTCCCCCTGGACAAGCTCGTGCCCTACAACCCGAAGTTCCTCCAGGGCTTCGTCGCCGAGCGTTACCAGAAGGGGCTCGATGAGGGCTATGAGCTCGCGAAGAAGATCATGGAGGAGGTGATCGAGGAGAAGTGTGAAGAGAAGGTCGGCGGCGACGAGGTGCGGAACCTGGAGATCAAGGTTCGGTACTACGACGGCCGGTTTAAGCTCTTGCTCCTCCCGATCTGGGTGGCGGCGTACCAGTACGACGGCAAGCCCCACCGTTACCTCGTGAACGGGCTCACCGGCGAGGCCAGCGGCACGGCGCCGTACTCCACGGCGAAGATCGTCGGGCTCATCGTGGCGATCCTCGCGGTCATCGCGACCCTGGTGCTGCTCTCGCGGTGAGACGCCGCGTCGCCGCGTCTTAGGGCGCGGCGAACATCACGTCGGTGCGCAGGGCGTACTTCACGCCTTGTTGCACCTCGGCGCCTTCGTGCAGGATGGGGTGCAAGAAGAAGAGCGCCGTGCCCGCCCGCGGGGTGATCGTGACGAATGGGGCCTGGGAGCGGGAGCGGAAGAAGCGCGTCTCGCCGCCTTGGGCCACGTCGTTGAGGAAGACCATCAAGGTCCAGGCGCTGCGCTCGCCGTTGGGGCGATTGTACGCGCCGTCGTGGTGGGGCAAGAACCGCTCACCCGGCATGTACCGATACAGTCGAAAGCGCTCGTTGAGGCCGATGGCCGGGCGATCTCGCCAGGGTGGCGGGGCGACCGGGGCGAGGCGTGTCCAGAGCGCCGCGGCGGCCTCGGGGGCGTCGAGCATCACCCGGCTGTTGTTACGCAGCGCTTTTCTCATGAGCGGGCCCCGGTCGGTGGTGACCGTGGCCTCATCAAACCCGACCCGCTCACCGTGCTGAATCCACAGGGCGCGCTCCTCCGGGGTGAGCGCGTCGGGCACGGTGTAGATGAGCTCGTCGTGGTGGAGGCGTTGAAGAGACATCAGCGCCTCCACCCTGACGCCCCGAGGGGTCTACTCCGGGAAGCAGATCCGCCGGTTGTCCGAGCCGCCGCCGGTGCTCCGGCAGGTGAAGCCCTCGGGGCAGACCTCGGCGTCGGTGTCGCCCTCCTCACAGGCCGGGAAGCAGTAGAGGCCCGGGTCGCTCTCGAAGGACGAGCAGACGTAGTCATAGGGGTGCTCGTCGTCCTCCGGCGTGGCGCAGTCATCGTCGGTGGCGCACTCCCAAGAGCAGAAGCCGCCGCCCGACTTCTCTAAGCAGACGCCAGTGGCCTCCTCGGGGATCCACTCGGCGCAGTCGTCAGCGACCTCACAGGACTCGTACTCGACGTCGTCTTTGTTACACCCGATCAGCACGATCAGCAGCATGAGCATGTTGGACCTGACTCCAGTTAGGCACCCTTCATCATGGCGGTGTCTTGGGGGAGGAGCGCTTTCATCACCCTTACAGGCGGGCTTTGGTTGACGCTATGTTGTAGGCATGACGACGACGCCCCTCCGCCTGCTCGCCCTGCTCGCCCTCTTCGGGTGTCGGCCCAGCGCTCCGAAGGACGACACGCCGCCTGAAGACAGCGCGCCGTCTTGGGGGCTCCCCGGGCGACCGGCGAACCCCGACTGCCTCGCCTTGGCGCGGCCGACCCCCGTAGACGCCGAGGTGAGCCTCGCCCAGATCGTGCCCCTGGTGAGCTTCAACCAGGCCACGGCGGCGGTCTGGGTGGCCCCAGGGACCTTCGTCGTCGCGGAGAAGGGCGGGGTGGTCTGGGCCGTCGAGGAGGACGAGGCCGCGACGCCGCGGGTGTTTGTGGACCTCAGCGACCGGGTGGTCGCCGAAGGAGAGCGGGGGCTCCTCGGCCTCGCCCAGCACCCCAGCCGCCCTGAGGAGTGGTTCGTCTCATACACCGGATCTGTTGACTCTCAGCTCACGTCCTTTGTCTCGCGGCTGAGGTCCTTGGACGGGGGGCTGACCTTGGACTCAAGCGGGGAGGAGGTGCTCCTCACCCTGAGCCAGCCCGCGAAGAACCACAACGGCGGGCGCATCGGCTTTGATCGGGAGGGCATGCTGCGGATCGCCTTCGGCGACGGCGGCGACGACGCCTGGACGGCCCAAGATCCCGAGGTCTGGTACGGCAAGATCCTCCGGATCGACGTCGACGGGGGCTCACCTTACAGCATTCCTGTTGACAACCCCTGGCCCGACGGCGTCGGCGGCGCGCCCGAGGTCTGGGCGATGGGCCTGCGGAACCCCTGGGGCTGGAGCCTCGACCGGCTGACCGGAGAGATGTGGGTTGGGGACGTCGGCGGCGCCGAAGAGGAGGAGCTCGACCTCGTGGCCCGGGGCGGGAACTACGGCTGGCCGATCTTTGAGGGCTCGGTCTGCCTGCGCTCTGAAGAGGAGTGCGCCGACCCGAGCCTCTTGCCGCCGCTCCACACCTACGCCCATGACGCGGACCCCCGGAGCGTGGTCGGCGGGGTGGTGTACCGAGGCGAGGCGATCCCAGGCCTCGTCGGGGCGACCCTCTTCTCCGACTTCATGGTGCCGACGCTCCAGGCGCTGCGCCAAGACCCAGACACTGGGGCCTGGGCCGCCGAGGCGCTCATCCCCAGCCTGGACATCCGCGCGGCGACCTTCGTGGAGGACGGCGACGGTGAGGTGATCCTCGTGGAGTACGCCGGTGAGGGCGGCCTCTGGCGCCTGGTCCCCGCTGGGGAGCCCGCGGCGTCGAGCTTCCCGACCTGGCTCAGCGAGACCGGCTGCGTCGGGCCCGGCGGTGAGGTGAGCCCGGGGCTCATCCCCTACGGCGTGAACGCGCCCTTCTGGGCGGACGGCGCGGAGAAGACCCGCTGGCTCGGCCTGCCCGACGGTGAGCCGGTTGCATTTGATGCGACAGGCAAGGCGGAGCTGCCCGTGGGCAGCGTCGTGGTGAAACATTTTTGGGCCGACGAGCGCCTCGTTGAGACGCGGCTCATGATGCGACACGAGGACGGCGGCTGGGCGGGCTACAGCTTCGTCTGGGAGGAGAACGGCCAGGACGCGCGTTACGCCCCGGCGGGCGCTGAGGTCGACGGCTGGCTCGTGCCGAATCAGGCGAGCTGTCTCACTTGTCACACCGCGTCGGCAGGGCGGGTGCTGGGCCTGGAGCTGTCGCAGCTACAAGGGCTCATGGAGTACCCCAACGGGGTGGTGGGGGACCAGCTGGAGACCTGGCTGCACGCGGGCATCCTCGCCGCCGCGCCGCCGCCCGTGGACGCGCCCCTCGTGGACCCGGCGGGGGAGGGGAGCGTCGAGGATCGGGCGCGGAGCTGGCTTCACACCAACTGCTCAAGCTGTCACCGCCCCGGCGAGCAGGATCGGGTGAGCCTGGACTTACGCTGGGGGGTGCCCCTCGCGGAGACCGGCGCCTGTGACGTGGCGCCGAGCGCGGGGGACCTCCACATCGACGACGCCCGGGTGATCGCCCCCGGCGACCCGTCGCGGAGCGTGCTCCTCGCTCGGGTGCAAGACGTGGGCGCGGCGCGGATGCCCCCCCTCGGCGTCACCGTCCCCGACGCCGAGGGCGTGGCCTTGCTCACGGCCTGGATCGAGGGCCTTGAGGGCTGCGAGTGAGCCCGTTTCAAGTTGCAACGAGAGTGTTGAGTTCTGATCGAGCGGGTAGACGCGCCGCTCGCCCGGGGGGCGGCGTCAAAGGCGTGCGCTGGCCGCCGAGCCGCTTATATTGACCGTTCTTGCGGAGAGGTGCGCGTGCGTGTGACCGTCGCCCCGGCAGCTCGGGCGTTGTGGATCGCTGAGGACGATCTTGATGACCGGCTGCTCTTGGAGGACGCCTTCCGCGAGGCGCGGGTGAGCGTGGCCCTCCGTTTTGCCGACGACGGTGAGGCCCTGCTCGACGGGCTGCGCGCCTGGGCGAGCGGCAAAGACCCGGTGGTCCCGGCCTTGGTGCTCATGGACCTCAACATGCCTCTGCTCGACGGCCACGAGGCGCTGCAGCAGCTCAAGGCGGACCCTCGCCTGCGCCACATCCCCGTGGTCATGTTGACCACCTCCCACGCGCCCCACGACGTGGAGCTCAGCTACGCCTACGGCGCGAGCTCGTTCATCTCGAAGCCGGTCAGCTTCGAGGGCCTCGTGGAGCTCGCGGACACCATCAACCAGTACTGGCTGCGGACGGTGCGGCTCCCCTGAGCCCAGCGGGGACCTGCCGTCATTTTTTGTCGAGATCTTGAGCCTTTGAGGCGATGGGTGTACAACCCTCGCACCTCTGGCACCGAGGCACCCCCATGCCACACCTCCGCGTGTTGACGCTGTCCCCGATCTTCGCGCTCCTCTCCTGTGTCCCCGGCACCTCTGGAGAGAGCGCAGAGATCCCGTTGGATACGCGCTTATCGGCGGATACGACCAGCGGCGGGGTCTGGTGGAGCGAGGTCTCGGCGCGGATCTACGACGAGTCCCGGGCGGTGTACGCCTTAGGCGGCGGACGGTTCCAGGCGGATCTGCCCCAGGCGGACGGCTGGGCGATCCTGCACGCCGGAGGGGTCGAGGTTCAGGACGAGGGGGGCCCGCGGGTCGGGCTCCGGGTGTCGGCCTGGGGGCGTGAGCGCCTCTCGCCCCTGGGCGACGCGACGCCCGCCCTCGGCGACTGCCACCCCGCCGCGGGGCGCACGCCGGACGGCGCCTGCCTCTCCGCCTTGGAGCAGCGTTTTGACGATGGGCTCACGGCCTGGTGGGTCGGTGAGGGCCGAGGCGTTGAGCAGGGCTTCACCGTCGAGGAGCGCCCCAGCGGGGACGGCCCGCTGCGGGTCGTGACGACCCTCGACGGCGCCTCGTCCTTGGTGGTGGACGGTGAGGAGGCCACCTTCGCCGACCTGAGCGGCGCGCCTTGGACCGTGGGCCAGCTCCTCGCCTGGGACGACGCCGGGCGGCCCCTGGACGTGTGGATGGAGGCCGAAGGCGACACCTTGACCCTCTGGGTGGATGACGCCTTCGCCCAGTACCCCATCGTCATCGACCCGCTCTACACCACGGCCTCGACCTCGCTGCTGGGCTCGGGCTCCTCGGGCTACTTCGGCGAGACGGTCTCCAGCGCGGGCGACGTCAACGGCGACGGCTACGACGACGTGCTCGTCGGGGCGAGCGCCATCACCTCCGGGCGCGGCTCGGCCTACGTCTTCCACGGCTCGGCCTCCGGGGTGTCGAGCACGGCCTCACGCACGCTGAACGGGGTGACCGCCGGGAACTACTTCGGCTTCGCGCTGGCCACCCTCGGCGACGTCAACAACGACGGCTACGACGAGATCGTGGTCGGCGCCTACAACAACTCCTCCGGCAAGGGGGCGGTGTACATCTACCACGGCAGCTCGACGGGCATCGGCTCCTCAGCGACGACCACCCTGGCCGGGACGGCCTCGGGCGGGGAGTTCGGCTGGTCCGTGGACAGCGCCGGGGACGTGAACAGCGACGGATACAACGATCTTGTTGTTGGCGCGGACTACGTCAGCTCGGGCAACGGCGCGGCCTATGTCTACTACGGTAGCTCCTCGGGCATCAGCTCGTCGTCGCCGACCTCCCTCGCGGGCTCGGGCGCGGGGGGCTTCGGCTTCAGCGTGACGGGAGCGGGTGACCTGAACGCCGACGGTTACGACGACATCGCCGTCGGCGCGCCGTACCACAGCTCCAGCGTCGGCCGGGTCTACGTCTACCACGGCAGCAGCACCGGCCTGAAGACGAGCGTGAGCGCGACGCTCAGCGGGAGCGGGAGCAGCGGCGAGTACTTCGGCTGGGCGCTCTCCGGCGGCGGTGACGTCAACGGCGACGGCTACGATGACCTCTTGGCGGGCGCCAGCGACTACAGCTCGCAGACCGGCGCGGCTTATGTGTACCAAGGCGGGGCCTCGGGCGTCTCGACCTCCTACGACCTGCGTATCCTCGGGCCGAGCAGCGGCGCTTACTTCGGCTCGTCGCTGCGCGGCGGCCAAGACATCAACGCCGACGGGTATGACGACGCCATCGTCGGCGCCCCCGGCGTGAGCTCCAGCAAGGGCGCGGCTTACCTCTACGAGGGCACGAGCGCGGGGCTCTCCTCGACGGCCGTGACGACGCTCAACGGGCTCGCGTCGAGCACCTACTTCGGCGCCGCCGTCGGCATGGCGGGGGACGTCAACAAGGACGGCTTCCAGGACGTCATCGTCGGCGCCTACGGCACCACGAGCAGCCGCGGCGCGGCCTACATCTACCACGGCAACTGCACAGACGGCGACGGCGACGGCTACTGCCCGCCCAAGGACTGCGACGACAGCGACAAGCTCACCTTCCCCGGCAGCGCCGAGAAGGAGTCGAGCACGGCCTGTATGTCCGACGCGGACGGTGACGGATACGGCGACGCCACCCCGGGCTCGGGCGTGACCGCGGGGTCGGACTGTGACGACAGCGCGAGCGCCGTGAGCCCCGGCGCCACCGAGGTCGTCGCCGATGGTGTCGATCAGACCTGTGACGGCGTCGAGCTCTGTTATGTGGATGGTGACACAGACGGCTTCCGCGGCAGCGCGACGGTGAGCTCCGCGGACAGCGACTGCGGCGACGCGGGGGAGGTCGGCGCGAGCTACCCCTCCGGGGACTGCGCGGACTCAGACGACAGCACCTTCCCTGGCGCCGCGACGAAGGACTCCGCCTCGGCCTGCATGACCGACTTTGACGGCGACGGGTACGGCGACCTCGGCCCCGCCTCGGGGGTCACCGCCGGGACGGACTGCAACGACGGCACAAAGTCGGTGAACCCCGGCGCCTCGGAGACCGTCTCGGACGGCATCGACCAGGACTGTGACGGCGGGGATCTCTGCTATCAGGACGTGGACGGCGACGGTTACCGAAACGACAAGACCATCTCGTCCACCGACCTCGACTGTGTAGACGGCGTCGAGGCCCCCAGCGGGCAGCCGAGCGGTGACTGTGATGATGGCTCGACGCAGACCTACCCCGGCGCGGCCCCCAAGGACTCCGCGACGGCCTGCATGGCGGACAATGACGGCGACGATTATGGCGACGTCTCCGCCTCGGGCGGCGTGACCGCGGGCACAGACTGTGACGACGCCAGCGCCTCCCGTTACCCCAGCGCGACGGAGATCGTCGGAGACGACATCGACCAGAGCTGTGACGGCAAGGAGCTCTGTTATGTCGATGATGACAACGACGGGTTCCACACCGGCGCGACGCGGAGCTCCTCGGATGACGACTGCGCCGACACCCGCGAGGCCGACGCGACGGACAGCGACGGCGACTGTGATGACTCCGAGGCGGCCATCTTCCCCGGCGCGACCGAAGGGGTCGGCGACGAGGTAGATCAGGACTGTGACGGCGTCGAGCTGTGTTACGTCGACACCGACAGCGACGGCTTCCACACCGGCGCCTCGGTGAGCTCGGCGGACGTCGCCTGCGACGGGTCGGGCGAGGCGAGCGCGTCGGCCTCGTCGGGCGACTGTGATGACAGCTCCGATGTCACCTTCCCTGGGGCGGCGTCATCGGACTCCAAGTCGGCCTGTATGCTCGACGCCGATGGCGACGGCTACGGGTCGTCCTCTGTGTCGGGTTCTGTGAACGCCGGGAGCGACTGTGACGACGGCGACGCCGACATCAACCCCGACGAGTCCGAGATCGTCGGCGACAGCGTAGACTCCGACTGTGACGGCGGCGAGCGCTGCTACGTCGATGATGACGGCGACGGCTATCGCCTCACCGATGAGCTGACCTCTCGGGACGAGGACTGCCTCGACGCCGGGGAGGCCCTGGCCAGCGCGCCCTTGGGCGACTGTGACGACAGCGACGTCGCGTTTAACCCGAGCGCCGTCGAGACGGACTGCACCGACCCCAACGACTACAACTGTGACGGCTCGACGGGCTACGAGAACAGCGACGGCGACGCCTTCGCCGCCTGCGCCGAGTGCGACGACGACAACGCCTCGGTGTACCCCGGCGCCACGGAGACCTGCGGCGACGGCGTGGACTCCGACTGTGATGAGTCGGGCGGTCCTTCGGACGACGACGACGGGGACGGGCTGAGCTACAGCGAGGAGCTCTCGCTCGGCAGCGATGACTGCGCCTTGGACACCGACGAGGACGGGCTCAGCGACGCCGACGAGCTGGATCTCGGCACGGACATCCTCGTCGCGGACAGCGATGGGGACGGGATCATCGACGGCGACGAGGTCAGCGGCGGCACCGGCCCCCTGAGCGCCGACAGCGACGGCGACGGCCTCAGCGACGGGGACGAGGTCTCGGCGGGCACGGATCCCCTGGTCGTCGACAGCGACGGCGACAGCCTCAGCGACGGGGATGAGGTCTCGGCGGGCACGGATCCGCTGAGCGCCGACACTGACGAGGACGGGCTCTCCGACAGCGAGGAGGGCGCGGAGGGCACGGATCCGCTCAGCGCCGACACCGACGAGGACGGCCTCAGGGATGGCGACGAGCTCAGCGACGGCACGGATCCGCTGAACGCGGACAGCGACGAGGACGGGCGCACGGACGGTGAGGAGCAGGCGGACGGCACGGATCCGCTCAGCGCGGACAGCGACGAGGACGGGCGCACGGACGGTGAGGAGCAGGCGGACGGCACGGATCCGCTCAACGCGGACAGCGACGAGGACGGGCGCACGGACGGTGAGGAGCAAGCGGACGGCACGGATCCGCTCAACGCGGACACGGACAGCGACGGGCTCACCGACGGGGACGAGCCGGGCGTCGGCACCGACCCGCTCAACGCGGACACCGACGGTGACGGTGCGAACGACGGCGATGAGGTCGCCGCGGGCACGGATCCCCTCATCGCGGACCAAGGCGGCGACAGCGGCGGGCAGGACGACACCGCCGCCGACGACACGGGCGAGGGCGGCGAAGACAAGGGCGGCTGCGGCTGCTCGACGGAGGAGCGCCCGGCGAGCGGGCTTTGGCTCGGGCTCCTGGGCCTCGTCGCCTTCACCCGGCGTCGGGCGCGCTGAGGCGGGATTCAGCCGAAGATCCGCTCCGAGGCGAAACCTTTGTTCCGCCCGGGCATCTCTTCGGGCTGTCCCGTCTGGTCCTCCCGGAGCCCGCTCATGTCTACCCGCTCGCTGCTTCGTGCCACCCTCCTGATCACCCTCATGGGCTGCGCCCACACCCCGGACGGGGCGTCCTCCAAGCCGCCGCGCACCGCGGAGACCACGGCCGCGCCGACGGTGGGTGTGTTGCCTGAGGGCGTCGGCCTCCCGGCGGGCACCCCCGCGCCGGACGCCGAGGTCGAGTTCGCCGTGGGCGGCGGCGCGGTGAGCCTCGCCTCGCTCTACGCCGAAGGCCCCGTGTTGCTCGTGTTTTACCGCGGCGGCTGGTGCCCCTTCTGCAACTACCAGGTGCACGAGCTCGCGACGGCCTGGCCGGAGTTCCAGGCCCGGGGCGTCACCCCGGTGCTCGTGAGCGTCGATCGGGTGGACGAGGCCGCCAAGACCCAGGCGAGCTGGGAGATCCCCTTCCCGGTGCTCTCCGACCCCACGCTCAAGGCCCACGACGCCTTCAAGGTCAACTTCCTTGTAGACGACGAGACGGTGAAGAAGTACGCCCGCTTCGGCATTGATCTGGAGGCGGCCTCGGGGCAGACCCATCACACCATCGCCGTGCCCTCGATGTTCCTCATCGACCGGGACGGCGTGGTGCGCTGGGCCCACGCGGAGCTCGACTACCGCACCCGCCCCACGGTGGAGCAGGTCTTGACCGCGATCGACGGGGCGATCCCCAGGGGCTGAGCGCCCCGTCGCCGCGGCGGCTCAGGGGCAGTACTCGGCGAGGCTCTGCACGGAGTCGACGCCGACCGTTGAGCCGCTGCGGATGACGAACTCGCTGGCGCCGATCTCCGAGGCGCCCGGCGCCCAGTCGTAGGTGTAGCCGAGGCGAGTCCAGGGGTAGCCGTCCTCGCCGTAAGACGAGGACATGAGGCCGTCGATCCAGTCCTTGTGCGCTTGGGAGACCTCGGTGGGGAACTCCAAGGACGCCACGGAGTCGGTCACCTCGGGGTCTGGGCTGGGGCGGAAGAGGTCGTCGGGGTGGACGCGGAGCTGCACGAAGCGGTCCTTGCCCGTGCCCGCGGGCAGGCCGAGGCGCTGCTCCAGGCGAAGGGTCAGGGCCTCGGCGTCGAGGTCGAGGCCCCCGCAGAAGGTCTGGACCTCGGGGGTGGTCGTCACCCAGACGTCGACGCCGACCGTGGTGTCTGTGCCGACGGCGCCGTCGTAGCCGTCCCAAGAGGTCCAGGTGACGACGAGCACGCGGCCTTGGTCGTCAAAGTCCAAGGAGCTGTTGGCGTCGGTGACGGCGATGAGCTGGTCGTAGACCTCGTCGAGGTCGGCGACGGAGGCGTCGGCGACGGCCGCGGCGTACCGGGCGGCGAGATCCACCTCGCCGGTGTCGTCGATGGCGGTGTCGACGTTGTCGTCGCCACCTTTGCAGCCGATGAGGACGAGGCTGAGGGTCAAGAAGGTCATGGGGCGTCTCCTGAGGGTGGGGTCTTGGGGCCGTCTTCGGCGCAGCGGGGGGCGGCGAGGAGAGCTTATCCCGCCAAAGAGCCCGTCCGGGGGCGGATCCTCATGACCCGCCGCAGCTCAGCGCGCCTTCGCCAAGACCACCCGGTCGTTCTGCCACACGATCTCCCAGCGGGTGGGCTCGTTCACCAAGGACCAGAGGCGCGTGAAGTTCTGCTGGGCTCTGGGATCGGGGGAGTCCGGGCGTCGGCTGGCCACGACGGCCCAGCGTGACCCGTCGCCGGTCGGCGCTTGTAGGTAGGGCTCACAGAGGGCGGCGACGTCGTCCTGCACGGTGTCTTGCCAGAGGTTCGCCATCGGGCCGGTCCAGGTGACCTGGGGCAAGAGCGCGAGGTTGACGCTGTGGGCGGCGCAGTCGAGGAGGGTGTCGCCGGGCTGCACCCGGGCGCGGGCGGCGTTGGCGGCCTCGTTCCAGGAGACGTAGGCGGCGTCGAGCTGGGTCGCGGAGAGGCTGTGGCGGTCGGCGGGGTCGGCGCGTGTGGCCCAGATCCCGACCCCGAGGAGGAGCGCGGCGCCGATGGCCTCGCCGGTCCAGCTCGGCAGGCGCTCGCCGAGGGCGGCCCGGAGCGCGGCGCCGAGGCCCTCGCCCAGCCGAGCGAGGCCGACGCTCGGCCCGGCCGCGGCCAAGACGCCGAGCTGGAGGAGGTAACGGTCGGGCATGGGCGTGAACACGAGGAGCGCCCCGAAGGCCAAGGCCGGGAGGATCACCCCGCAGAGGCCCTCCACCACGCCGCCGAGGCGCCGCCCGCCGGGCAGGAGCACGAAGGGCAGGAGCCCCAGGCCCAAGGTGAGGCCGAGGGGCAGGTGACGGCGCATTGGGTCGGTGAGGTTGTGGCGGAGGGTCGCCTCAGCGCAGGGCTCGTCCAAGAACTCCTTCGTCAGGAGCTTTGAGCTCGGCACCGCCGCGCAGGTGGTGATCAGCGTGGGGTCCCGGGAGTTCTGGATGTAGCGGGCGACGACGTCCTGCTGGATCACACGCTTCTGCTCGACGGTCAGCTCCTTAAACGGGAGCTGGCCGAAGCCGTAGGCGAGGCGCTGGCCGACGGGGAGCGCCAAGGCCACGGCCAAGGTGAGCACGGCGATCCGCCGCCCCTCGGCGCGCCAGACCGCCAAGGCGAGGAGGCCGACGCAGCCGGGCAACATCATCACGCCGCGGTCGTCGGTGGCGAAGCTCACCCCGGCGAGCACCCCGGTGAGCGCGGCGAGGGGCGCGCTCGGCCACCGCGCCAAGGCGGCGGCGCTGGCGAGGGCCAGGGCCGAGGTCGCGGCGA
>JAKLKD010000435.1 GCA_023150845.1 Myxococcota bacterium
GCCGCCGTGGCGTCCGCAGTCGTCGGGGTCGCGGGGGGCGCCGCGCCTTCAGGTGCCGGGCTCGGCGGGGTCGGCGCTGGGTCTGCGGCGACAGCCGGGCTTGGGGCCGGCGTCACGATCTCCGCCCGCGCGCCCGTCTCGCCGCGCTGAACGAGCGCGCCCAAGAGGTAGCCCACGGTGAGGCCGACGAAGAGCGCGGTGACGACAAAGATCATCGCCGTGCGCATCGGCAGCCAGCCCTGGGGCTGGGCCTGGGGGAGGGTCACCCGGGGCGTGGCCCCCCGGGCGCTCTGGGCGGGCGGCGGGCTGAAGCTCGCCTCCTCGGCGGCGGCCGGGGCGGACATGGGCTCCGCCGGGGGATCCGTCGGGGCGTCCGAGGCCGGGGTGAGCGGCGGAGGGCGCGGGATGATGACGGCGTGAGGCACGTTCGGCTGGCCGTAGACGGCGACGATGACGGTGACGTTGTCGTGGCCGCCGCGGCGCAGCGCCTCGTTCACCAGGGCCTCGGCGGCCTCCTGCACCGGGCGGCCGCTCACGGTGTTGTAGATGTCGACCTCGTCCAGGAGGTCGTGGAGGCCGTCGGAGCACAACACCAAGGTGTCGCCGACCCGCATCGTGACCTGCTCGCTCCAGACGCCGGGGTGGAACGAGGCCTGACCGCCGGGGCCGCCGCCGATGGCCTGGGTCAAGACGTGGGCGTCGGGGTGCTCCCGCGCCTGCTCGGCGGTGAGGAAGCCGAGGTTCACGAGCTGCTGCACCCGGGTGTGGTCTTCAGTGCGCTCCTCCAGGAGCCCCTGGCGGAAGTGGTAGAGGCGGCTGTCCCCGACCCAGCCCACCCAGGCGTGCTCACCCTGCAAGAGCGCGGCGACGACGGTGGTGCCCATGCCCCAGGCGCCCTGCTGGCTGGCCTCGGCGAGCACGGCCCGGTTGGCCTCGTGGAGCGTGTCAAACAAGGCCTGGGCGGGGTTCTGGCGGTCCCGGGCGCGCATCCCGGCGACGACGGCCTCCACGGCGACCTTGCTGGCGATCTCCCCGGCCTCATGGCCGCCCATGCCGTCGCAGACGACGAGGAGCCACTCGTGCTCACCGAGCTGCTCGACGCGGAAGTTGTCTTCGTTCTGCTCGCGCACGCGTCCAGCGTCGGAGAGCCCGTGGACGAACGCGGGCGAAGGGGTCAACGGTCACCTCGAGGGGGCTTGACGGGGGCGATGATGGTCTGTTTGTGCACAGGCGCGCTCGGCGGCGGCGCCGCGGCTTGCGGGGAGACGGGGGCCGGGGCGGTGGGCTGGGTGGGGCTCACCGTCGGCATCCGCGAGGGCTGCACGAGGCGCAGGTGAAGCTGCTGGGAGAGGGAGAGCACGTCGCCGGGCAGGAGCTCAACACGCTCCCCGGAGGCGAGGCGGCGGCCGCCGACGTAGGTGCCGTTCGTCGAGCCGTGGTCGGTCACGAACACCGAGCCCGCCGGGTACACCTGGATCGTGGCGTGGTGGCCGCTGACCTGGGGCAGGTTGAGCACCAGATCCACCCCGGCCTCCCGGGAGCCGCCGATCTTGAGCGGGCTCTTGTGCACCCGTAGGATGGGCTCGACGGCGGGCTGCTGGCCGACGACGTGGAGCTGGGTCTCGGGGAAGGTCGCGAAGGGGTCACGCCAAGTCGCCGTCGAGCTGGGCTCCGCGGCGGGCGGGGCCGGGGCGACGGCGGGGGGCGGGGGGGGGGGGCTGGGTGGGGCTCACCGTCGGCATCCGCGAGGGCTGCACGAGGCGCAGGTGAAGCTGCTGGGAGAGGGAGAGCACGTCGCCGGGCAGGAGCTCAACACGCTCCCCGGAGGCGAGGCGGCGGCCGCC
>JAKLKD010000436.1 GCA_023150845.1 Myxococcota bacterium
TGGCGGGACGCGAACGACGCCGCCTGCTGGAACAGCGGCCGACTTCCCGCCTCGTCGGGTTTCACCGATTCCTGACGCGCCGTGGGCCTGGATGCTGCGGGCATGGCTCACGATATGCCCGCAGACCCCGGCATGCTCAGTGCTTCGAGTTGCCGGCCACCGCGCTCTCGTGGGAAAGGTGCACGGACCTGGCGGGCGAAGCGCCCTGCTCGTCGAAGATGAGCAGCTCGTTGGCCTTGCCGGCCTTGAGCCGGCTGGGCGGGATCAGCATGCGCTCGGTCTGCCCCTTCCGCAGGAAGTAGCGGCCGAGGTGGAAGCCGTTGACGTACACCTGGCCCGCGCTGAGGCCGTTCAGTTCGAGGCTCACGGCGGGTGCGCCGGCCTGGTGATCGAAGGTGCAGCGCCACCACGCCGGGATCCCCGCGGAGTTGCGGCCGGGCGCGTGGAACGCCGACGCCGGCGGCTGCTCCCACTTGGCGAAGCTCCATTCCGCCTTGGCGGTGAGGGCTTCGCTCGATTCCTCGAAGCACACAAGATCGTCCAGCGCCTTGGCGGCGGCCTGGATGTTGCCATCGAACTCCTCGTCGAGCGTCTCGGGGAACAGCGCCACCGAGATCGTGTGGTTGCCCTTGCTCAGCGACTCGGCGTCGAGCACGATGTGGTCCGGCGTCCCGTACTCGAGCACCTCGATCGGCTTGCCGTCGAGCAGCAGCAGCGCGCGGCCCATGAAGCCCCGGCCCTGCTTGTCGCGCAGCCAGATGATGACCGAGCTCTTGCTGCGGTGCTGGATCGTCCACGTGATGCGGTGCGGCGCCGTCGTGTCGCCCTCGCGCACCTCCCACAGGGGCGCGCGGTACGCCAGGATATCGATCGGCGTCTCCGTGATGACCTTGGCCTTCCCCGCCTTGAGCGGCGAGACCTCCCAGCCGTGTCCGTAGAGGCCCTTGCGTTCGCCCATGTGGTCGCCCTCGCTGAAGCGACCCATGTTGCACGCCAGGAACACCACGTCCGTCCCCGGCTTCTTGAGGTTGATGGGCAGGTGACGCGTCGTGCCCGCTCCCACGCCGATCACGCCGGCCTGCGCGCCGTCGATGAACGCGGCCACGCGGTCCGCCGCGTGCGGGAACGCGGCCCGCGCCTTGCGCGCCGATGCCGACTTGAGGGAGACCTTGTACCACCCGTACCCGTAGGGCGCGCCCAGCGACGTCAGGTCGGAGGGGCCCTTGATGGTCGCAAACCTCGCGCTGGTCCCCGCGACGTACTCGTCCATCGGAGCCGTCGTCCACGGCGAGACGTGCACCTTCTCCGCGGCGGGCGGGACCGGGTGCTCGGCGGCCACCGAGGTCACCTTCCCGTCCGACGCGATCCGCATGGCGTTCTTCACGCCGGGCAGGCCGATGGGCTTGCCCTCCGGCGTTACGCCGTTCACGTTCGCGTAGACGGCGTCGTCGGTCACGTACACGTGGTCCACCTGGTCCTCGTTGCACACGACGACCCAGATGCCCTCGTGCTCCTCGACCAGCGGCGCCTTGCCCGTGGGTACCGCGACCTCAAAGCCCGACCCGTTGATCGAGAGCTGGCCCTTGCTCCCCGCCGGGCCGAAGCACACGAAGACCTTGCCCACCACCGCCAGCGCGCACAGGTTGCAGTAATCCAGCGAGGCCCGTCCGCCCAGCGGCGCGTCCACCAGGCACCACGCGACCCCCTGCCGGCCCAGCGACACCGGGAGCGTCGACCCGTCGCTGAGCAGCAGCGTGGTCGTCACGCCGGAGGGCGCCTGGCCGGTCCGAGCCGGATCGGGCGCGAAGACGAAGACCACCCCGCCCTGC
>JAKLKD010000116.1 GCA_023150845.1 Myxococcota bacterium
ATCCAGGCGCTCCCAGCGGGCCCGGCTCCAGGCGGGGTCGCCGGGGGGCACCACGCTCGGCGCCGCGAGGGGCGGGACGGCGCGCCAGATCAGGTCTTGGCCGGTCTCTTGTTGGGCGCGGTGCAGGTCCACCGCGGCGATCCAAGAGGCGAGGTCGCTGAAGTCCACATAGAATTGGGGCGTAGTCATCGGCCTATTCTAGCCTACCGGGTGATCCAATGAGCGACAGCGTTCGGGTGGACAAGTGGCTCTGGGCGGCGCGCTGCTTCAAGACCCGCTCCCAGGCGACGGAGGCCTGCGTCACTGGCCACGTCCGGGTGAACGACGAGCCCGCCAAGGCCGCGAAGCTCGTCCGAGTCGGCGACACCGTCGCGGCGCGCACCCTCGGCGGCGAGCGGGTGCTCAAGATCGTCGCCTTAGACGACAAACGAGGCCCCGCCGAGGTGGCCCAGGCGCTCTATGAGGATCTCTCCCCGCCGCCTGAGCCCAAGCTCCCCTGGCAGCTCTTTGAGGCGCCGCCCGAGCGCCGGGAGCCCGGCGCGGGCCGCCCCACGAAGCGCGATCGCCGCCAGATCGACCACCTCAAGGAGGTCTGAGGCGGGCGACGGGAGCCGCAGAATCTGCGAGAGGCACGAAGGCATCGGTCAGTTTGTGGCGTGCTGGTGGCATAGGGATCGCGCATGTCCCAACCTCATGACGCACTGTTTAAGCTCGTCTTCGGTGAGCCCGCCGCGCTGCGAAGCCTCTTGCGTGACGTGCTGCCGCCCGAGGTCGTCCAGCGCTTAGAGCTTGACCAGCTCACGCCCCTGCCGACCGCGCAGGTGAACGACAAGCTCGCCGTTCGTATCCCCGACCTGCTCTACCAGGCGCCTTGGCGCGGAGGGGGC
The DNA here is from genome assembly GCA_023150845.1 of Myxococcota bacterium. GTDB lineage: Bacteria > Myxococcota_A > UBA796 > UBA796 > CAJQPC01 > JADKFE01. Next base: position 888 of record JAKLKD010000116.1, read on the forward strand.
TTCGCGCAGCTCGCCGTCGTCATGGAGCACCAGTCCTCCCCAGACCCCCGGATGCCCCTGCGGGCGCTGCGCACGACGATGCGGGTGTGGGAGCAGGCGCTTGAGGATCCCTCCGCCAAGCTCCCGGTGGTGTTGACCCTCGTGGTCACCCACGGGGCGCGGCCTTGGTCGGCGCCGACGCGGCTCTCGGAGCTCTACGACGCCCCCGCTGAGGCCGTCGCCGCCCTTCAACCCTACCTGCCGGAGCTGGTGTTGATGGTGGAGGACCTCGCGGTGATCCCCGATGAGGCCCTGCCTGGCGACGGCGGGGCGCGTCTGGCCTTAATCCTCCTGCGCCACGCCCATGAGGGCAAGCTCTGGCGGAACATCGCGGAGAACGTGCCGCTGTTCCAGAAGGGGCTCAACCAGCTTGGCGTGAACCCGAGCCTGGGGATGTTAGAATACGCCATGAAGCTCAGCGAGACGCCGTGGGACGACACCCTCCGGTCGAGGCTCCTGGCGCTGCTGAACCCCCCTGAGCGTGAGGTGATCATGAGCTACTTCTACCGTCAGATGGAGGCGAGCCGCGAGGAGGGCATCCAGATCGGCGAGGAGCGTGAGCGTGCCCGCGCCGTTCAGGTCGCCCGTGACCTCGCGCGCCGCCTGCTCCTGCGGCGTTTTGGCTCGCTCACGGCAGACGAAGAGACCGCCCTTGAAGGCGCCTCGCTCGAGGTTCTTCAGGCCGTTCCCGACGAGATCTTCACCGCGCCGAGCGCCACCGCGCTCCTGCGGGCCATCGGCGCCTGAAGCGGCTCAGCCGACGCGGTGCCCGAGGAGGCCCTGCAGGACCGGCACGCTCGTCTCCCGCGGCCCGAAGCCCGTCGTGGACTTGGCGAGCTGCCACACGTCGAGCGCCGTGAGCCCCTGGAGGATGAACAGTGCCGGGCCCAGGACCATCGAGGCCGGGCGGCTGTCCATCGACGCCGCGACGACGTTGAGGCCCACCAAGGCGCCCGCCACGACGAAGGCGCGCAGGGCCTTGTGCGGCTGGCCCATCGTCAGGTAGCCGAGGCCCCCCACGAGCGGGACGAGGTTCAGGAGGCTGTGAAGGAGCGGGCGGCGGCGAGGGGCGGAAGGGTCCACGGCGGGCTCCGGGCGGCGTTGACGGGCGGGGAGGGGCGGCTTAGAGTCGAGCGCGCCTTGGCCACGGGTGCTGCTGAGCTAATCCTCACGCTCAGAGAAGGCAAGCTCGATGGCCGATCCCTCGGAGCGTGCATGGCTGGCATGACCTTTCAAGATCTCATCTTGTCGCTCCAGCGGTACTGGGGCGAGCGAGGCTGCGCGATCTTGCAGCCCCTCGATCTGGAGGTCGGCGCGGGCACCTTCCACCCGGCCACCTTCTTGCGCTCCTTGGGCCCTGACGCCTGGCGCGCGGCCTACGTGCAGCCCTGCCGCCGCCCCGGCGACGGCCGCTACGGCGAGAACCCCAACCGCCTGGGCCACTACTACCAGTTCCAGGTCATCATGAAGCCGAGCCCGCCGGACATCCAGGAGCTCTACCTGGGCAGCCTGCGCGCCATCGGCATTGACCTCAACCGCCACGACGTGCGCTTCGTCGAGGACGACTGGGAGTCGCCGACCTTAGGCGCCTGGGGCCTCGGCTGGGAGGTCTGGCTCGATGGCCAAGAGGTCACGCAGTACACCTACTTCCAGCAGTGCGGCGGCCACGACCTCTCGCCCATCTCCGTTGAGCTGACCTACGGCCTGGAGCGCGTGGCGATGTACCTCCAGGGGGTCGACAACGTCTTTGACCTCACCTGGGTCGAGGGCATCACCTACCGCGACGTCTTCTTGAAGAACGAGCAGCAGCAGTCGGCCTACGCCTTCAAGCACGCCGACATCGACCGGCTCTTCGCGGCGTTCAACTTCGCCTTTGAGGAGTGCCGGGCGCTGGTGAGCCAGGGGTTGGCGCTCCCGGCGTATGACCAGGCCTGCAAGGCCTCGCACCTGTTCAACGTGCTCAACGCCCGGGGCGCCATCTCCGTCGCCGAGCGCGCCCAGTACATCAAACGAATCCGTGACCTCGCGTGCGCCTGCGCTGATGCCTCGCTGGGTGTGCACCTTGAGCGCGCCGCCGTGGAGGGGGAGTGATGTCGTCCGCCGACCTGCTGATCGAGGTTCGTTGTGAGGAGCTGCCGGTCTCGATGATCGGCCCGGCCCTGGAGGGCCTGGAGTCGGGCCTCGTGGCCCTGCTCAAGGGCGTCGCGCACGGCGCCGTGCGGCGCTTCTCGACCCCCCGTCGCCTCTGCGTCGTGGTCGAGGGCCTCGCAGGCGCCCGGCCCGTCGAGGACCGCTACGTGCACGGCCCCAACCTCGCTGTCGCCAAGAAGGACGGCGCCTGGACCGGCGCCGCGATGGGCTTCGCCAAGAAGAACGGCGTGGCCGTCGAGGACCTCGTCGAGATCGACGGCCCCAAGGGCGACCGCGTCGTCGCCGCGCGCTTCTCCGCCGGCGGCGAGACCACTCCGGCGCTGGTCGCCGCGGGCCTGGAGGCGCTGATCCTGGGCCTGCCGTTCAAGAAGTCGATGCGCTGGGGCAGCGGCGCGGCCCGCTGGGGTCGGCCCTTCCATCAGGTGATCGCCGTGTATGGCGGGGCGCGTATCGACACGACCGTCGCCGGGATCACGACTACGGACGCCGTCATCGGCCACCGGCTCTCGACCCTGGCGCCGGGCCCGGTCACGGGCGCCGTGGATTACCTCGCCGCGCTGCGGGATCGCCATGTGCTCGCGGATCGGGACGAGCGCCGCGACGTCATCCGCGCGGGCCTCGCCGCCGTCGCCGCCGAGCGTGGCGTCGAGGTCGCCTGGAACGAGGCCCTCGTGGAGGAGGTCACCGACCTCGTGGAGTGGCCCGTGCCCCTGGCGGCCACCTTCGCTGAGGAGCTGCTGCACCTCCCGCCCCGGCTGCTCGTCGAGTCGATGCGTGTGAACCAGCGCGTCTTCCCGACGCTCCGCGACGGCCAGCTCACGAACGTCATCTTGACCGTGAGCAACAACCCCTTCGGCGACCCGGCCCTCATCGCTGAAGGCAACAAGCGGGTGCTCGCCGCGCGCTTCTTCGACGCCCAGTTCTTCTACGCTGAGGACCGCAAGACGCCCTTGGCCCGCCACGGCGAGGGCCTGGTGAAGATGCGCTGGGTGAAGGGCCTCGGCACCATGGCCGACAAGCAGGAGCGCATCGGCACCTTGGCCCAGAGCTTGGCGAGCCTCGTCGGCGCGGACCCCCTCGTGGCCTTCCAGGCGGGCTCCTTGGCCAAGGCCGACCTCCTCACCCTCATGGTCGGGGAGTTCCCCGAGCTCCAGGGCCATATGGGGCGGCTCTACGCCCAGAACGACGGCCTCGACGCTAAGGTCGCCACTGCCATCGAGGAGCATTACCTCCCGCGCTTCGCCGCCGACGGCCCCCCGACGAGCGCGGCGGGGCAGGCCGTTGGCCTCGCCGACCGCTTGGACACCCTCGTGGGCTGCTTCGGCATCGGCCTCGTGCCCAAAGGCAGCGCCGATCCCCAAGGCCTGCGCCGCGCGGCGAACGGTGTGCTGGCGATCCTCTTCGCGTCTGGGCGCCCGGTGCCGCTCTCGGCCTTGGTCGGCGCGGCGCTTGACGGCTACGAGGCCCGGGAGGGCAGCGCCGTGGTCATCCGCCGCGATCGGGACGAGGTGGGCGCCCAGGTCACGCAGTTCATCTTGGAGCGCCTGCGCGCCCAGCTCAAGGACGAGGGCTTTGCCACGGAGCTCGTCGACGCCGTGCTCAGCGCGGGCGGCGACGAGGTGCTCGGCCTGCGCGCCCGGGTGGACGCCTTGGCGACCTTGGCGAAGTCCGGCGGCTTCGGGGAGCTCGTGCAGCTCGTGAAGCGTGTGCAGAACATCTCGAAGGACCACGACAGCGCGGCCTTTGACGCCGAGGCCCTCCCCGAGCCCGCCGAGCGCGCCTTGGCCGAGGCCCTCGGGTCGGCCCAGGGCGAGGTCGGCGCGGCCTTCGCGCGCTTCGACGTCGGCGCGGCCTTGGCGCGGATGATCCAGCTCCGCCCCGCCGTGGCGCGCTTCTTCGACGAGGTGCTCGTGATGGCCGAGGACGAGGCCCTGCGGCGTAACCGTCTTGGGCTCCTGCGTGCCGTCGCCGAGCTGTTCCGGTCTGTGGCAGACTTCCGTAACCTCAGCGCGGAGTGAGCCCAGGCGCTCTCCGCACACCCCGGAGTCCGAGATGTCCGAGCGTTATGTCTACCTCTTCGGCGATGGCAAAGCGGACGGCGCCGCCTCCGACAAGGCCCTCCTCGGCGGAAAAGGCGCGAACCTCGCCGAGATGACGCGGCTCGGCCTGCCCGTGCCGCCGGGCTTCACGGTCACCACCAAGGCCTGCAACTACTACTTCGCCCATGGCGAGCAGCACCCCGCGGGCCTCGACGACGAGATTCGCGCCGGGGTGCGGCACATCGAGACGCTGACGGGCAAAGGTTTCGGCTCGGCGGAGAACCCGCTCCTCGTGTCCGTGCGCTCCGGCGCCCCGGCCTCGATGCCCGGCATGATGGACACGGTGCTCAACCTCGGCCTCAACCAGACGACGGTGAAGGCCCTGGCCGCCCGCAGCGGCAAGCCCCGCTTCGCCTGGGACTCCTACCGCCGCTTCTTGCACATGTTCGGCGACGTGGTGCTGCGGATCCACGCCAGCCGCTTCCACCGCGCCCAGAAGGCGCTGTTCGGTGAGCGGAGCGTCGAGGAGCTCAACGTCGAGGAGCTCGGGCGGCTCTGTACGGCCTGGGAGGAGGTGATCGTGCAGTCGATCGGCCGCTTCCCCCACGACCCCTGGGATCAGCTCACCGCCGCCATCGACGCGGTGTTCAAGAGCTTCAACACCCAGCGCGCCCGCTACTACCGCAAGACGCACAACATCCCTGAAGATTGCGGCACCGGCGTCAACGTGCAGGCGATGGTGTTCGGCAACCTCGGCGAGTCCTCGGCGACGGGCGTGGCCTTTACCCGGGACCCCAACACCGGCGAGCGCATCTTCTTCGGCGAGTGGCTGCCGAACGCCCAAGGCGAGGACGTCGTCGCGGGGCTGGTGACGCCGCACCCCGTCAACAACCTGCGTGACCCCGACGCCCAAGAGACCCTTGAGCGCCGGATGCCCGAGGCCTACGCCGAGCTGATCCGCCTCCAGGCCATCCTCGAGCGGCATTACCGGGACATGCAAGACATCGAGTTCACCGTGGAGGAGGGGCGGCTCTACCTGCTCCAGACCCGCAACGGCAAGCGCACCCCGGCGGCCTCGGTGCGTATCGCCGTGGAGCTCGTCGAGGACGGCGTCATCACCATCGAGCAGGCGCTCTCCCGGGTCGATCCCAAGCTGCTTGAGCTCGTGCTGCGCCCGGTGCTCGACCCCAAGGCCAAACGAAAGGTCATCGGCAAGGGCCTCCCCGCGTCCCCGGGCGCGGCCTCGGGCCGGGTGGTCTTCCACGCCGATGAGGCCCAAGAGAGCGTCGATCGGGGTGAGCAGGTCGTGCTCGTGCGTATGGAGACCTCGCCCGAGGACATCCAGGGCATGACCGTGAGCGCGGGCATCTTGACCTCCCGCGGCGGGCAGACCTCCCACGCGGCGGTCGTGGCCCGCGGCATGGGCAAGCCCTGCGTCGTCGGCGCCACGGACATCGTCGTGGACTACGAGCGCCAGCTCTTCTACGCCGGGGACGAGGTGATCCGCCGCGGCATGTGGATCACCATCGACGGCGCCACGGGCGAGATCATGGAGGGCAAGGTGCCCACCCTGCCCGCGGCGACAGACTCCGGCGCCATGGCCCAGCTCCTCACCTGGGCCGACGCCCGCGCCCGGCTCAAGGTGCGCGCCAACGCCGACACCGGCAAAGACGCCAAGCGCGCCCGGGAGCTCGGCGCCTTGGGCATCGGCCTCTGCCGCACCGAGCACATGTTCTTCCAGCCCGTCGCGCTCCGCGCCATGCGCCAGCTCATCTTGGCTGAAGACCGCAAGGCCCGCCTCCGCGCGCTGAGCCAGGTCTTGCCGATTCAGCGCGACGACTTCGTCGAGATCTTCGAGGCGATGGACGGCCTGCCCGTCACCATCCGCCTCCTCGACCCCCCGCTGCACGAGTTCTTGCCCTCCACCCCGGAGGACATCTCCTCAGTGGCCGAGGACCTGGGCGTGAAGCCGGAGCTGCTCCAGGAGCGCCTCCGCCAGCTCCACGAGGCCAACCCCATGATGGGCCACCGCGGCTGCCGTCTGGGCGTCACCTCGCCGGAGATCTACCAGACCCAAGTGCGCGCCATCTTTGAGGCCGCCGTGCAGGTGACGAAGGCCGGGGGTGAGGTGCTGCCCGAGGTGATGATCCCGCTCGTCGCCATCGAGGAGGAGATCCGCCGCCTGCGCGCCTTGGTCGAAGAGACCGCGGAGCAGGTCATGGCCGACGCCGGCGTTCACATTCACTACATGGTCGGCACCATGATTGAGCTGCCCCGGGCCTGCATGATCGCCGACCGCATCGCCCAGCACGCCGACTTCTTCTCCTTCGGCACCAACGACCTCACCCAGATGACCTATGGCTTCTCCCGAGACGACATGGGCAAGTTCTTCACCTCTTATGTCCACGAGGGCGTGCTGCGGGACTCCCCCTTGGCCACCTTCGACGTGGAGGGCGTGGGCCAGCTCGTCGAGGTCGGCTGCCGCAAGGGCCGCGCGGCCAAAGAGAAGCTCAAGCTCGGCGTCTGCGGCGAGCACGGCGGTGATCCCACCGGAATCGGCTTCTTCCACAAGGTCGGCCTCGACTACGTCTCCTGCTCACCGTACCGTGTGCCCGTCGCCCGTCTGGCGGCGGCCCACGCCGCGCTGGGCCTGCTCTGACGCCCGCTCGGCGGGCGCTCTCGCCGGGGGGCGTGGCGGAGCGCCTCTGCCTGGGATAGCCTGAGTGGCCTTATGATCTTCCGCCTCAACTCACGCGCCGCGGCCCTCGCGGCGCTCTTCGTCGGCTCAGGCTGCCTGGAGCCGCTCTCTCCCCCAACGGTCGGGGAGTGCGCGGTCTACCCCAAAGGCGTCTACGACTACGGGGAGATCGGCATCGGGTCCTGCCTCGCGGGCCCGATCGGCCTGGAGTGGGTGGAGGATCCCCTCGCGCCGGGGCGGCACAACCTGCTCGTCGCGAACGCCAACCCGATGATGGACTTCACCGGGGGCAACCTCGTGTCCATCGACATGGACGCGGTCCTTCGGGACGGCTCCCGGACGCTCATCTCCGACGTGGCCCGCAGCCACCTCGACATGCCGAGCTTCCCCGGCAGCCTCGCGCTCGTGCCCGAGCGTGGCCTCGCCATGGTCACCAACCGCCTGAGCGACGAGTCCCGCACCCGGGTCGGCTTTGACGACGTGTACTTCGTCGATGTCACCGACCCCGGCGCCTTGGCCTTCTCCCCGGCGGGCCCCAACGGCGAGACGCACCTCACGCTCATGAGCGACCCGGTGCCGATGCTCGTCGATGGTGACGCGGGCCGGGCCTACGTCGGCAACATGACGTCCCACACGATCTCCGTCGTGGACGTGCTCGCCGACCCCATCGACGTCATCGACGCCCGGCCTCGGGCCCACATCACCCCGGGCCGCTTCTTTGACCGGGACGGCTCCGGCTCCCAGGTCGAGATCGCCCGCGCCGAGATCGACGACGCCGAGCTTGTGCTCAACCAGGACTGGACGCTGCGGTACGCCGAGGGGGTCCACCGCGTCTGGGTGCCTGAGCCTGAGGGCCTCCGCCGTTACGAGTCCCCGGACGCCTTGGGCTTCGTCGCCGTCGGCGTCGGCCCAGAAGCCCGGGCGGACGAGCTCATCGAGGGCACCGGCCTCGCCGATCCCCAGCCCTTCTCCGTGGGCGGCGTGGTGTTCATGTCCTTCGTGGACCCGGGCGAAGGCAGCATTCGCCTGCTCACCCACAACGACGACGAGCTCTCGGCCTGGTCCGACCCTGGCGGCGCCCTGCTGCGCCCCGCCGAGGGGGAGTGGGATGAGGTGCTCGGCGGCCCCCTGGTGGCCCAGGTCGATGGCCTGTTTTACCTCTTCTACGACGGCCTCGACGCCGACGGCGTGGGCCGCATCGGCCTCGCTACGGCGGGCGACGGCCTGAACTACCGCCGCGAAGGCGCGCTCATCGAGCCCGGCGCGGGCGCCCACGACAGCGAGCGTGTGGCTGATCCGGCCTTGTGGTTCGATGAGACCGCCCAGGTCTGGCGTATGTTCTACAGCGCCTTCGACGGCGCGCGCTGGACCATCGGCCACGCCGAGTCCACGAACCTCCTCGACTGGACGCCCGACGCCTCGCCGAGCTTCGCCCCGGAGGACGGCGCCGACGTCGGCGCCCCCGTGGTGGTCTACGTCAGCGGGGAGCTGCGGCTCTACACCGCCCGGCGCGGCGAAGACGGCCTCTGGGACCTCAGCCTGGCCCGCAGCCCCGACGGCGTGCGCTGGACCGATGAGGGTGTGGTCGTCGAGCTGAACCTGGAGGGTGATGAGCCCCCCGGCGTCGGCTTGGCCTCGGCGGTGAGTGAGGTCTGGGGCCTCGACGGCTCGGGCCTCGGCACGCTCCAGGTCACCTACACCGCCGGGGACGTGCTCGTCGCGTCGAGCTACGGCTACGCCGTGCAGCTCAGCGCCGGGGCCATCCTCGGCCCGGACGACGTGCCCGCCGAGGGTGAGGACGGCGTGCAGGCCGACTCCTACCTGCCCGACGAGGGCCTGCTCTACCTCAGCCTCACCCGCGTCGTCGGCGGCCGGGACCAAGGCTCCATCGGCCTCGCGTCCTGGAGCGGCGAGGGCCTGCCCAAGGTCTCGCCGGAGCCCATCTTGACCGGCGCGGAGGGCGCCTTCGACGCCGCGGGCGTGTCCCACCCCGTCGTGTTTGAGGGCCCTGACGGCGGCTACCTCATGCTCTACGCCGGGCAAGACGCCGAGGGCCGCGTGGCCATCGGCCTCGCCGAGAGCGATGACGGCGTCACCTGGTCCACGGACCACAACATCGTCCTCGACCGCGGCGAGGAGTGGGACTCCCTCTCCGTGACGCCGGGCTCCGTCGTCGTCGAGGACGACGGCAGCTACACCCTCTGGTACACCGGCGCCGACGGCGGGCGCTCCCGCATCGGCCGGGCCACCTCGCCGGACGGCCGGGCCTGGACCCGCACGAGCGACACCTTCGAGCTGGGCACGGGCGCGCCGGGCGAGATCGACGACAGCGCCGTGCGCCACCCCTTCGTGCTGCGTGAGGACGGCGTCGAGCACCTCTGGTACGCCGGGTTCGACGGCGACGTGTGGAGCGTGGTCTACGCCAGCCGGGCGAGCGGCGAGTCCGACTGGACCCGCGCCACCTACCCCAGCAGCGACCGCGCCCGCCCCGTGATCCGGCGCCGCGACGGCAACTTCGACGCCAACGGCGCCTACCGCCCCGTCGTGACTCGTGACGCCACGGGCCTCTACCGCGCGCTCTACACCGGCCAGGACGGGCTGCGGCCGCGGGTCGGGGTGGCTGAGGGCCTCCGCGCCGACCGCCTCTACGGCAGCGCCCGGGCGCCGAGCGTCGGCGACGAGGTGCTCTTCAGCACCATCGCCGGAGATCAGAACGACGAGGAGGCGATCCCGCTGGAGCAGGCCGTGGACGGCTTCCAGCAGACCTTAGGCCTCGGCGTGTCCTCGATGGTGATCGACGACGAGCGCGGCCTGCTCCTCGCGTCTTCACGCTTCGCCTCCTACATCTACGCCTTCGACATCCGCGACGACTCCGACACCCTCTCCGGCGACGACAAGGTCAATGAGCTGGAGGCCCTGCTCGTCGCGAACACCGACGTCGGCGCCACGGCCTTCCGCGGCCTGTTCATCCCCGACGGCACGGACTACCTCTACGCCCTCAACAGCGAGCCCGAGTCGGTGATGATCTTTGATCTCTCCGCCATCGAGGACCGCACCGTGGCCCGCGCCGAGCGCGACACCGTCATCGGCGTCTTGCCCGCGCCTCGGGAGGAGCGCGACGCTGGCGCCAACACGACGGCGTTTATCGGCCCCGCGGGCATCACCCAGTCCGGGCACCTGCTCTTCGTGGCCAACTTCAACGCCAACAGCGTGAGCGTCTACGACCTGCGCCTCGGCGTCTTCGGCGAGCTCATCGCCGAGATCCGCAACGTCGGCGAGAACCCCCACGCCCTCTCCGTCTCCCCGGACGGCTCCTTGCTCGTCGTGGCGAACATGATCGGCGAGGTGCGCAGCGACGTGGTGTCCTCGACGCTCACGCTCATCGACCTAGACCCCGTGAGCCCGACCTATCTCCAGATCGTCGGCTGGATCGTGAACCAGTGAGCCGCGCCCTCGTCCAAATCCCTCCTGGCCTCATCGCCGGGCTCACGCTCGTGAGCCTGGGCTGCCAGCAGTCCATCTCGATCGAGGGCGCGTTCAACGGCCCCTCCGGCGTCGCGACGCTGATGCCCGAGGACGGCGGCCCCTTCGACGACCCCATCGCCCTGGTGTCGAACAGCCGCGACGGTGAGATCGTCGCCTTGGACCTCAAGCACGGCTGGTTGTTGTCCACGACGCCCGCCGCGCCCTTCTTGGCGTCGCTGCCCTTGCCGACCGGGCGCTCCCGCCTGCTCGGCGACCTCGTCGCCTGGGCGCCCGACGCCGAGACGGTGACCGTCTTCGCCGCCGACCACGGCGCCCGGCGCCTCGTCGAGGCCCCTTGGGTGACCGGCGTGAGCGCCTCGGGGGTGCCCGTGCTCGCGGCCCCGGCCCTCGTGGGCGAGCCCAGCTTCGCCGACAACGACCAGAGCGGCGACGCCGTGACGGCGGTGAGCCTCACCCTGCGCCAAGGCGCGGCGGCGACGGAGACCTGGACCCTCACCCACAACGGCGCCACCTGGGACGTCATCGGCAGCCGCTCCGGCCGGATGCAGCGCGCCGTCCAGTCGGGTCAGCCCTACGTCTCCGACGGCGGCGCCTTTGAGCTCCTGCTCAGCGGCGCGGCGACCCGCGGCGACACCTTCACCTTCACCGTCGACACCGGCGTCGTCGAGCATGACCTCGGCGGCTACGTCGAGGATCTCCACCTCGCCCGCCCCGAGGGCCTCCTCGTCGCCTCGGTGATCGATCCCGAGCTCGCCGAGGGCCACCTGAGCTTCTTTGACCCGGCGGCGGGGGTCGTCGTGGCGACCTTGACCTTGGGCCCCGGCGCCCAGCCCGGCCGCCTGGCGACCGACCCCACGGGGGAGCTCCTCTACGTCGCGGACGGCCGCAGCCCGGTGGTCTACGAGGTGCTGCTGGACCTCGCCGACCCGGCGTCGAGCGCCGTGCGCACCCTCTCCATCGCCGCCCCCGCCGTAGACGTGGCCTGGCAAGGGGACGGCAGCTACGAGCACCTCTTCGTCGCCTTGGCGGGCGTGAACCGCGTAGACGTCTACGACCTCGCCTCAGACACCTGGCTCGACGTGAACCCCTACACCGACGAGGTGGACGGCATCGTGCTCGACGCCCCGCCGATGGGCCTCTCCTCCAGCGCCGTCGCCGTGCCGCTGCAGGAGCGCTCGGCCTGGGGCGCGCGGAAGACCGAACGTGTCGTCGCCATCTCGTCGTTTGAGGGGGAGCTCGTCTTCGCCGAGGGCTCGACGGGCTGCCTCGCCATCACCCGAGACGGCCCCGACGCCGAGCTCGACGACTCCGCGCCGTTCTCCGACAAGTCGCCGATCTCCAGCGAGGACCTCGTCGTCTCCGAGAGCTCGCTGCGCTCGATCATCGTCAACCGCTGCGGCGGCCTCGCCCGCGCCGAGGCCTGGACGGCGACCTTTGACCAGTCCACAGGCACCTGGGAGGTCGAGGGCACCCGCTCGGGCCTCCAGGAGGGCCGGGCGCGCAGCGACGAGCGTTACATCAGCGACGGCGGCGAGGTCTCGTTTCGGATCCTCAGCGGGGATCTGCCCTACAGCGAGGGCGACCGCTTCTTGTTCTACGTCGATGACGGCATCATGCGCGCCACGGGTGACCGCGACAACGACGGCCAGCAGGACCAGGGCGAGGAGCGTTACGAGGCGCCGGGTCGGCCTCTCGTCGTGAGTTACCTCGCGGGCCCCGACGGGGGTGGCTGGGACGAGGTCAACCGCAAGACGATGGCGATCTGGCCGCTGTTGAACAGCGACACCGTGGCGCGGGTCAACGTCTCGACCGGCGGCATCGAGGTGATCTGGGACTGAGCGGGCCTGGCGCCTGGGCCGCCGCGCTCAGTCGATGCCGCGCTCCTCAAGGTCCTCTTCGTCGAGGCCCAAGAAGTGCCCGACCTCGTGGAAGAGCGTCACCCGCAGCTCATCGACGAGCTGATCGTGGTCGTAGGCGAAACGCTCGAGGTTCCGCCGGAAGATGACGATGGCGCTCGGCAGGTTGGACCAGGGGTCGTGCAGGCTGCGGTCCAGGAGTGAGCTGCCGGAGAAGTAGCCGAGCAGGCCCGTGGGGCTCGCGGGCGGGTCGTAGTGCTGGAGCTGCTCGTCGGACGGGAGCTCCTCCAGGATGACCGGCACGTTCGCGAGGTACTCCCGCAGGGTGGGGTGGAGCTGCACGAGGCACTCCCCGACGACCTGCTCGACGGTCTCGTCGTCCAGCGGCACAGGCAGAGGGAAGGTCTGGGGGTCGCCGCGCCAGGCGCGCAGGTAGTCGCGTTGGGCTCCGGCGTTGTCGCCCCGGCGCTCACGGAGCACGCCGCGCACCCAGGCCGCCTCGGGGTGGCCGGGATCCTCTCGCAGCGCGCGGTTCGCGGCGCGGCGGGACTCGTCCCAGCGGAGCTGCTCACACATCACCCCGGCGAGGCCCGCCCAGGCGTCGGCGAGGTCGGGGCGGCTGAGCACCGCGGCGCGGTAGGCGCCCTCGGCCTCGTCGAGGCGGTCTTGCTCGCGCACGGCCTGGCCCAAGATTAGGCAGACCTCGGCGTTGCGAGGGTCGAGGGTCAGCGCCCGGCGGCAGGCGGCCTCGGCCTCCTCAAGCTGGCCCTCCTCCAGCGCGGCCGTGGCCTCGCGGAGGAGCGTCTGCAGGAGGGAGTCGTCCGTCGTCGGTCGCATCAGCCCTTGCCGGAGGTGACGAGCTGCTCGATCTGGGTACCCCTATGTACACCAAAATCGGCGCCCTCAACAGCCGGGAAACGCACCACGCGGAGCTGACGACGGAGGCAGCTCAAGGCGTCCGCCTCGTCGTCGAAGTTGTTCTTGGTGAACGTGACGGCGTGCAGCACGCCGGGGGGCGTCGTGTAGACGTCGAGGGTGACCGACGCCGTGAGGCCCGGGCGGGAGGTCAGGTTCTGGCGCAGGCAGTCTTGGAGCTGGGCGATCCGAGTGGAGATCGCCTGGGCCGCGGCGCCTGCGTCGAGGGGCTGGAGCTTCGCGGCCTTGTCGGGCGCCGAGCTGAGCAGCTCCGCGAGCTCCATCCGCAGGTTGACGGTGTGGTCGGCCCCGGCGGGCACCACGACGGTCTGCTCGACGGGCTTGAAGCCCGCGTGGGTGACCCGGACCCGGGTGGGCTCGCCGGGCGTGAAGCCCTTGATCACCCGCACGCGCCCAGACTCGGCCACCAAGGCGCCGTTCACGAAGATCTCCTCCGCGGACGGGTCCACCTCGATGTTGAGCGAGGACGACGCGGCGGGGGCGGGCGCGGGCTCGTCGCCGCTCTGCATGGCGCCGACGATGAAGGCGATGGCGGCGAGCAGCACGAGCACGAAGGCCGCGATGCCGATGAGCACCGGCGTCGAGAGGGCCTTGCGGGTGACCTCCATGTTGATCGACCGGCGGTCGCCGAGGTCGGTGACGACGGTGACGACGCCCGTGGCTTTGCCCCGGGGCATCTTGCTGGGGTCGATGGTGACCTGGACGTCCTGCTGGGCGGCGTCGGGGTCCAAGCGGGTGCGGGTGACGATGAGCCACTCGCGGTCGGAGGTGACGCGGCCGGGCATCCGCCCTTGGCCGGCGTTCTTCACCACGAAGGAGTGCGTGACCGGCTTGCGGCCGACCTCAAGGCTGATCACGTCGGCGCTGACCACGGTGAGCCGGGGCTGGCGCTTGCGGCTCGCCGGGATGCTCGACGGCACGCTCACGACGCCTTGAGGCGGCGGCGGCGCGCGGTTCCCGCCGAGGTCAGGCGGGCGCGGCGGCGGCGGCGCGACGGGCGGCGGCGTGGCCATCGGGGTCTGCACGACGCCGGAGGAGCCGCCCCCGATGGAGGCGCGGTTGTTGAGCTGGGAGACCGGCGTGATGGGCGGCGGCGTCGGCGTGCGCGGGGGCGGGCTGGGCTCGGTCTTCGCCGTCGGCGAGGGGAGGGCGCCCGGCGGCGGCGGCAAGAAGAAGTCGGCCTGCTCGACCGCGCCCGAGCCCGAGACGTGCTGCTGGTGGAGGGCGTCGTAGGCCTTCCGGCGCGTGGGGTCGGAGAGGTGGCGCCAGGCCTCGTCGAGCTTGGCGAAGCGCGCGGAGGCGTCCTCCAGGTTCTTGAGGGAGCGGGCCTGCCGGTACTGGGCCCGGTGGGCGGCCTCGATCTCTTCGCGGGTGGCCGTGTGGGGCACGTTGAGGAGCTTGTAGTAGTCCTCAAAGGGCGCGCCGCTCGACGGCGGGGGGCTCGTGGCGCTGACGTCTCGGCGGGCGCCGGTCTCGGCGAGGAGCTTCTCGATGAGGTCGTTGACACGATCCTCAGGGACGCCGAGCTCCGAGGCCTGCTGGTGGATGAAACGCTCGGCGTCGGCGGTGAGCACGCCGGTGACCATCGTGCCTTTGGCGAGGAGCGCGACGCGCTCGATCTCGCGGCTCACCTTGCGGGAGTTGACCTCAGCGACGTACTCGTCGCGCTCATCGACGAGGATCTTCCGCAGCAAGGCCTGGTTGCGGATCAGCCAGAGCGCCTCTTCGCGAAACTTGGGGTTGGCCTGCTGGCCCTGCGCCCAGCCGCGCCTGCGCTTGATCGCCTGCTCGGCGTCATCACCGGACGCGTCGGCGGTGAGCTCGTAGTATTCGAGCAGCGAGGACTTGTTGACCATCCCGAGGAACTGGTCGATTTGCTCAAGGTCTCGACTTTCCATGCTCGCCTTGGCCGGACTGACCCCGGATTCATAGCAACGCAAATGGCTCAGGTCAATCACCCCTCACGCGGAGCGTCAGGCGGACCCCGCCTTCCCGACAAGATTTGCCGCGCTGAGGCTGGCCCAGACGGTCAAGAGCGCCGATGCGTCGAGGGGCCCGATCTTGAGCGTGAGCGCGGTGACCAACAGGCCGAGGAGCGCGGGCGCGTGGGGCGAATGTCGCGCGCGCGCCATGCCGAGGGCGCCGAGCGGCCAGAGCCAAGGGGCGGCGTCGAGGCCAGGGCTGGGCTCGGGGTTGGGCAGGAGCACAAGCCAGAGCGCCCCGAAGCAGAGCGCCGCGCCGGAGGCCCGAAGCGCCGCGCGCGCCGCGGGGCCCGCCTCACCGGAGAGCGCCGCCGCGCCGAAGATCCCGACGGCGCCCGCGAGCCCCTCGGCGGCGAGGGTCGGCGCGATCATCACGACGAGCCCCACGACGGCGAGGCCGAGGGGGGCGAGGCCGTCGGGGCGTCGAAGCGCGAGGGGCGTGAGGGTGACCAGCCAGGGGACCGCGAGGAGCGGCAGGGCGAGGGGCTCCGGGGTGCCGAGCGCGCTCACCGTCCACAGGGCCGCGCCGAGGGCGGCGCCCCACGGAGATCCCGTCGTGAGCGCCGCGCCGAGGCCCAGGCCGAGCCCGCCCATGGCCGCCGCGCCGACGACCTTCACCGGGGCGCCCCAGGCCAGCGCCCCGGCGGCGATGGCGGCGACGGCGCCTGTCCACACGAGCACCGCACGATCTCGCGGGATCAGCGGCGTGACGGGCGCGGCGGCGGAGGGCGACGGCGGCATCGTTGAGTTGTACACCGACGCGGCGCGCGTTGACGGGGGGGCTACATGATAGGTAGCATTCCGTCTCGCTGACCTCGGAGTCGTCAATGACCGTCGCTGAGCTTGAGAAGGAGCGCGAGACCCTCGCCGCCCGGCTGCGGGAGGAGCTCGCCGCGCTTGAGTCCTGCCGTGTGCGCGCTGAAGAGGCCGACGCCCGCCTGCGCGCCGCCGAGGGCGCCGTCGCCGTGCAGACCCAAGAGGTCGAGGCCCTCAAGGCGGAGCTCGCCCAGGCCGAGTCTGAGGTGAGCGCCGCGAGCGCTGAAGTTGACGCCGCCCGCGCGGAGCGCGATCGCCTCCGGGATGAGGTCGAGTCGGCCCGGGCCGAGCTTCGCCGCCTCGAAGAGGAGTCGGAGCGCCTCGGCCAAGAGGTGGAGCGCTGGGAGCAGCGCCTCCAAGAGCTCGACGGCGAGGCCCGGGCCCTGGAGGCGGAGCGCGCCGCCTTGGAGTCCGAGCGCGCCGCGCTCAGCGCCCAGGTCGAGGACCTCCGGGCCCAGCTCGCCGCCGAAGACAAGGCCATCGCCGATCTTGAGGCGGAGCTGTCGCGCCTGGGCGAGGGGTAGGCCCCCCGGTGGCCCTCACCCCCGAGCAGCTCCGCGCGCGCTTGCCCGACGCCCGGCCGCTCCTCCGCGCGGCCTTGGGCGGCGCGGGTGACGCGGCGCTCGCCCCGGGCCTGAGCCCCCTCGCCGAGCTGCTCGACGGGGGCGGCATCCTGAGGTTCCCCGGCCTCAGCGCCCGCCTCGCGCTCACGCTCTACGACGCTCACGCCGAGTGGGCCTCGGGGCTCTCCGACCTGGAGGCCGACCAGGGTTTTGACGCCACGGTGCGGCTCTACGGCCTCGCCTTGGCCGCCTTGGCCGCCGGGGGGCCCGCGGCCTGGCTCCAGTCTCCGGAGGGCCAACGCCTCGCCCGCTACGTCGCCGCCGTCGAGATCGCCCTGGCCTTCTCCACCGACGGTGACCTCCCGCTGGACTTTCGGCCCAGCGAGCTCGTGATGACCTTCGGGGACGACGCCCGGGACGCCTTGTCCGGCGCCCTCGGGGGGCTGCCCGGCGAGGTCGGCGAGACCATGCGCGCCATGCTGCCGAGCCTCGACGCCCTCGCCGCCGAGGCCGCCGCCGGGGCCGGGAGCCTCGCCGACGCCCTGCGCGCCGCCTTGGGGCCCCAGCCCTCCAACCGCCGGGAGGACCTCGCCGCCGAGGCCGCCCGCTGGCCCGTCTACCAGCTCTTGTGGCCTTCGGGCGGCGCCCAGGCCGAGGCCGCGCCCGTCGCCGCG
>JAKLKD010000117.1 GCA_023150845.1 Myxococcota bacterium
CGATGGACTCTACGGCGACGCCGACCTTCCCGGCGATCACCCGCGCCAGCCCGCGCTCGGTGAAGCTCGTGAGGTCCTCGACAGGTGCGCTCGGGGCCGGCGCTGGCGCAGACTGAGGCGCTGGCGCCGTGACCCTCGGCGCCGCGGGCGCGACCGGCGTGGTCACCGCCGCGGGCGTCTTGGGCGGAGGGGGCGCCGCGGGCCGGGCCCCGGGCTTGGTGAAGCGCGCGACGATGACCTGGGGCGCGCCCAAGGCGAGGGCCTCACCGAACGCCCGGGTGGCCTCGGCGGTCTCCAGCGGCGGCAGCCCCCGGCTCTCCAAGGCGTCGAGGAGCTCAAGGCCCATGCCGCCCTCACGCCAGAGGCCCCAGTCCATCGACACGAAGGGCGCGCCCCGGCTCAAGGCGAAGGCGTCGAGCCAGGCGTTCGCCGCGGCGTAGTCGGCCTGGCCGACGTTGCCCAGCACCCCGGCCACGCTGGCGGTGAGCGCGAAGAAGTGAAGGGGGATGCCCCGGACCGCCGCCTCGACGTTCAGGGCGCCCCGCACCTTCGTGCTGAGCACCGCCCGCAGGTCTTCGGGGGACTTCCGGGCGATGGCGCCGTCCCGGAGCTGCCCGGCGGCGAAGATGACCCCGTTGAGCGCGCCGAAGCGGGCCTTGGTCTGGCGCACGACCTCGTCGAGCTCCCAGCGCTCGCCGACGTCGGCCTGCAAGGCCAGGACCTCACCGCCCGCGGCCTCCATCGCCAAGAGGTCACGCAGGGTGCGGGACAGGCCACCGTCTTGGGCCGCGAGGGCCTCCCAGCGCGCCCGGGGAGGCAAGGCGGCGCGCCCGGTCAAGACGAGGCGGGCTCGCTGGCTGCGGGCGAGGTGCAGGGCGAGCAGGCGACCCACGCCGCCGAGGCCACCGACGATCCATACGACGGCGCCAGGGTGGGCCTTCACCGCCGGGGCCCGGGCCGGGCGTCGCTCGGGGAGCAGGCGCCGCCCACCCCGAAGCGCCACGACGACGTCCTGGGCGCCGAGCTCGGCGAGCACGGCCTCCACGCTCCCATCACCACTTGACAGGTCAAGTAAGCTCGCCTGGCTGTACGGAAGCTCTTGGCGGATGGTGCGCACCATGCCGCCGAGGGCGCCCGCCGCGGCGACGATGGGCCCTGGGGCGGCGGCCTGGCCGTCCCGCGTCAAGAACAGCCAGCGGCTCGACTCGCGGCGCCCCAGGCGCTCGGCGGCCCGGGCCAGCGCGAAGGCGCTGAACACGCCGCGGTCGAGGTCGTCCTCGGCCCGGGGCACGAGGGCGTGAATCACCCCGCGCAGGGGCCCACCGACGGCCTGCAAGAGCCCGACGTGGTCTCCCGCCGAGGCCGGGTCAAAGGTGAAGCCGCGGGAGGTGTCGCCGGAGAGCGCCGGGCCCGGGGTCGCCCGGCTCACCTCGCCGCCCCCGGCGACGATCTTCGCCGCGAGGGCTTCCACGAGGGCGTCACCCGCCTCGCCGAGGACCAGCCAGCGCCCGCTTAGGCTCGGCGCGGTGGGGGTCGGCCCCGGCGCCCAGCTCAAGGTGTGGAGCAGGCCGCCGCCCTCCAGGAGCGCGTCCGCCGCCCGGAAGGTGTAGCCCTTAAAGACGAGCAGGGCCTCGCCGCGGGCGTTGACGATGGCGCTGTCGCAGCGGAGCAGGTCCGGGCCCGCCTCGCCGTACCGCTGCACCACCCAGCAGGGCGCGTCGGAGTTCAGGGGGCCGTGGACCTCGATCTCCTCGACGTGGAAGGGCAGGTAGATGCGCCGCCCCGTGGGGCTCAGCATCCGGTCGCGCATGAGCACCAAGATCGGCGCGAAGGCGAGGCTGGGGTGCAGGCCGAGGCGGTCGGCGCCGGGGATCGGCGTCGGCGGCAGCACGATCTCGCTCACGCTGAGATCGGCGCGGAAGGCCGAGCGACGCAGGGTGCAGAGGGACGGCCCGAGCTGGGCGTGGACCTCGTCGAGCTCGGCCTGGCTACGCTCGGTGAGGCCGACGAGCAAGGCCGCGAGGTCCTCGGCGGGCCGCGGCGCCGGGGGGCTCAGGGAGAGCTCCGCCCGCAGGTGCTCGACCTCTCGCGCCTCGGCGCCGCCGGAGCGCACGCTCATCGTGAGGCCGTCGGCGCCCAGGCTCAGGGTCAACGTAGAGTCGACGGGCTGCCCGGGCCCGGGGATGAGCGGGCGGCTGATGCCGACGTCGCGGATGGCGCCGAGCGGCGGCAGCTCCGGCGCGCCCACGGCGAGGCCCGCCCGGGCCATCTCGTAGAAGCAGAGGCTCGGCACGATGGCGAGGCCGCTGAGCTCGTGGTCGGCGACGATGGGCTCCCGCTCCAGGACCCACCGTTTGCGGAAGACGAGGCGCCCGAAGGCGCTCGGCTCGGCGCGATCGAGGTAGGGGTGGTCCACGGTGAGCCGCGGCGCGGCCTGCTCCCCCCAGCGCCCGCCCTCGGGGCGCGGGATGTGCCGCCGATCCAGGGGGTGCCCCGGCAAGGACACCCGCCGCCGCTCTAGCCCAGCGAAGAGCGGGCGCAGATCGAGGTTCGCCCCGGCCTCCCAGGCCTTGGCGACGGTCTGGAGCGCGGCCTCCGTGGCCCCGCTCGGCGCCTCAGCGCGCTCCAAGGGCCCGCCGCCGCGGCTCACCTTGACCCCGCCCTCGACGGCCCAGCGGCCCAGGGTCGCGACGGCCTCGGCGACGCTGCCTACGACGGTCGCCCTGCGGAGGTCCATGGGCCGCCGCCCCACGGCGAGGGTGTAACAGACGTCGCCGAGGTCGAGGCTGGGGTCCGCGGTGAGCCGGGCCTGGGTCTGGAGCGCGAGCTCGGTGAAGGCCGCGGGGCGGCTCGCCGAGAGCGTGAGCAAGAACGGCCCGGCCGCGGCGGCGCGGGGCCTCGGCGGCGGCGCCTCCTCGACGAGGATGTGGGCGTTCACCCCGCCAAAAGAGAACGCGCTCGCCGTGGCGCGCAGGGGCCGGGGGCCCACCCAGGGCTGGGCCCGGTCCACGAGGTAGAAGGGGCTCTGGGCGAGCTGAATCTTCGGGTTTAAGGTCTGGAACAGCGCGGTCGGCGGCAAGACCTTGTGCCGCATCGCCAACAGGAGCTTAAACAGCCCCGCCATGCCCGCCGCGGGCTCCAGGTGGCCCACGGAGGGCTTCACCGAGCCCAGGCCGCAGAACTGCCGCCGCTGGGTCCAGGCCGAGTACGTCGCCGTGAGCGCGCTCACCTCGATGGGGTCGCCCAAGGGGGTGCCCGTGCCGTGGGCCTCGGCGTAGCTGATGGTCTCGGGGTTGACCCCGGCGCGGGTGTAGACCTCGGTGAACAGGGCGCGCTGGGCCGCGGGGTTCGGCGCGGTGATCCCGTTCGTGGCGCCGTCTTGGTTCACGCCCGTCCCACGGAGCAGGCCCAAGATCCGGTCACCGTCGGCCAAGGCGTCCCGCAGCGGCCGCAGCAGCACGGCGCCGACCCCCTCGCCGGGGACGTAGCCATCCGCCCGGGCGTCGAAGGTCTTGCAGCGCCCGTCCGGCGCCAACATCCCGGCCTTAGAGAAGAAGATGTACTTGATCGGCGCGAGGCTCAGGTTGATGCCGCCGACGAGCGCCATCTTGATCTCACCGGCCCGGAGCGCCTGGGCGGCGAGGTGCATGCCGACGAGGCCCGACGAGCAGGCCGTGTCGATGGCGAGGCTCGGCCCGGTGAGGTCCAAGAAGTAGGACACCCGGTTGGCGATGATCGAGAAGTTGTTCCCGGTGCCGGTGAAGCTCGGGATGTCGGTGCGGTCCTTCACCATCGCCTGGAGGTAGTCGTTGCTCGACACCCCGACGTAGACGCCGATCTTGCTGCCCGCGAGCTCGGGGCCGAGGTGCCCGGCGTCCTCAAAGGCCCGCCAGGCCATCTCCAAGAAGATGCGCTGCTGGGGGTCCAAGAAGGCCGCCTCTCGGGGGGAGAGCCGGAAGAAAAGGGGATCGAAGTGGTGAACGTCGGGCACGAAGCCGCCGCGTCGGCAGCTCGTCTTGTTCGGCGCGCTGGGGTCGGGGTCGTAGAAGGCCTCAACGTCCCAGCGGTCGGCGGGCACCTCCTCGGTGCAGTCCCGGCCGCTGAGGAGGTTCGCCCAGAAGGCGTCGAGGTCGAGGGCCTGGGGGAAACGCCCGGCCATGCCGATGATGGCGATGTCGTCCGGCGCCGCGTCCGTCACCACGACGGGGGTGACCGCGGCGGGGGCGGCGGGAGGCGTAGGCTCAACGGGCGGCGCGGCGGCGCTCGGCGCCTGAGCGAGCCAGCGGGCGGCGCCGTCGGGCCAAGCGGCGGTGAGGTGGGCGGCGAGGCGGTCGAGGCTCGGGTGCTCGTAGAACACCGTCGGGTCGAGCACGGCGCCGATGCCGAGGCCCACCTCCTCCAAGAGCTGCACGGCCTGCACGGAGTCGAGGCCCTGCTCCTGAAAACGTTCCCGGGGGTCGAGCTGGTCGGGGTCTACGCCCAGGCGGGCGGCGACGCGCTCGATGAGCCGGGCGCGAAGGCCCTGGAGGTCGGCGGCGGGGGGCGCGGGCGGCGCGGCGGGCGTGGTCTGGGCGAGGCGGCGGGCGCAGAGGCCGCTCATCTGGCAGAGCACCACGCCGCGCTCATCGCCGGCGACGACGTCGAGCTGGGTGAGGTCCTCGACCCGGCGGGTGAGCTTGGCGTAGACCCAGAGCGGACGGGCGATGAGGGGCGCGCGCCGCGCGACCGAGGTCGCGGTGAAGGGCAAAGAGAGGCTGTCGTCGTCGGTGAGGGCGCCGCCGAGGGCGACCATGACCTCCAGCGCCAGGGGCTCCCCGTCGGAGTCGAGCGGCGCTAGGGCCGCCAGGGCCTCGCCGTCGCCGCGCCAGAGCGTCAGCGGCGTCTGGAAGTGGGGGCCGTGGGTGAGGCCGAGGGCGCGGAACCGCGACCACAAGGAGTCCGCCGGGAGCGCCTCGCCGAGCCGAGCGCGCAGGGCGTCGAGGTCGATGGGCGCGGCCGCGGGGGCCTCGCCGATTCGGGCCGAGGCGGCGAGCTCCCCGCCGCTGTAGAGCCGCGCGAGGCCCTCGGCGAGCTCCACCCGCAGCGCCCCGGCCTCCACGGGCCGGGCGAAGCTCAGGCCCAAGAGCGCGGTGTCATCGCCCTGGGTCCGCCGGGTGGCGCTCAGGAGCAAGGCCATCTGCGCGCTCGCCGGGAGCAAGGCCCGGCCGTGGAGGCGGTGCTGGTCGAGGAGCGGCCAGGACTCCTCGGTGAGCGCCAGGTCCCAGCGGGCGCGCCCGGCGTCCTCCTGGGGCGCGCCGAGCAGCTCGTGGCGCTCGCCGTCCCAGATGATCAAGGCCGAGCCCACCGCGAAGCTCGCCCCAAACGCCACCATGAGGATCTTGTCCCCGGGCTTAAAGCGGCCGTCTCGGGCGGCCATGTCCCAGGTGAGGGGAAGGCTGGAGGCGAGGGTGTTGCCGGTGAAGGGCAAGGTCGTGATGAGCCGCTCCTCGGGCACCCCCGCCGCGCGCAGGGCGGGCCGGAGGATCATCCCGAGGTTCGCCTGGTGCGGCAGGATCCAGTCCGGCTCGAAGCCCGCCTCGCGGGTGCGGCGGATCTCCGCGGTAAAGATCTCCACGGCGGCCTGGGCGACCTCGGGGCCGCTCACGAAGAAGCTGTGGGTCTGCCCGAGGGGCTCCGTCGTGGGGCTGCCGTGGCCGGTGATGAGGCCGATGGTGTCGGGCCGGATGAAGCTCGACGCCCGGGTGCTCAAGATCTGGGCGCCGCCGGGCCGGGCGCTCACGAGCCAGCCCCCCGCGGCGTCGCCGAACAAGACGCTCGTGTTGAAGGAGCGGACGTGCAGCGGCACGCTGCGGCTGCCGAGCTCGATGGACAAGATCAGGACGTTCCGGTAGCCCTGGGCGCGGATCATGTTGTCCGCGATGGTGAGCGCGCTGATCGTCGAGGTGCAGGCGTTGCTGTGTACGTCGAGGGTGAAGGGGTTCCCGAGGGGCCCGCCCGTCGAGCTGCGTGTGGTCTCCTCACGCAGGAGCGCGACGAGCTGCTGGGAGAGGCCGGGGAAGCCGGTGACGCTGCAGGTGCCGACGAAGATCGCGTCGAGCTCGGCCCAGTCCTGGTCCACCATCAAGGCGCGGGCGAGGTCGGCGAGGACCTGGAGGGGCTCCACGTCAGGGGCGAAGAAGCGCCGGGACTGAATCCCCGTCTTGGACTCGATGGTCGCCGCCCGGGCGAGGTACTGCGCGCGCACGTCTTCCGCGACGTCGCTCGACCCCTCGGCGAGGAGCTGCACGATCTCCGCGTTGTCGACGACCCGCTCCGGGAGCAGGCTGACCGATCGACGAATCCACCCCCCGAGTCCCCACCCGCGATGGTCTGGCATGTGGCTCCTCAGCCTTCGACGGCGCGCCGGTCGATGGGGTAGGCGCCCGACGCGCTGCGCGTGAGCGCCTCGTCGAGCCGCTCACGAATCTCGGCCTCGGGCACGGCCTTGCAGCGCAGCATCGTCAGCACGAGGCGGTAGACCTCCCGCTGCTCGTCGAGGGTCGGCGGGCCGCCTCGGGCCTTGATCCGCTCACGAAGCTCCTCACAGCGCCGCCACGCGGGAATGACAACCTTGTCATATTCTTCGACGGAGGGGTTGTCGTTGCGGGTGGTGATGACGATCCGTGTCAGCTCGTTGAGCAACTCAGGGATGTACTCTGCCATGCATGATCCTGAGCCTGTGGGTCGTTGGTGGGCCCTAATAACCGGGCGTCCAAGGCCCGCACGTCCCCCGGTTGCCCGGGCTTGGGGTGCGCGCTAAGGTGCCCCAGGGAAGCCCTGGCATGAACATCATCGGTATCTCAGCCTTCTACCATGAGTCAACGTGCTGTCTGGTGCGGGACGGACGACTGGTGGCAGGGGCGCCTGAGGAGCGCTTCACCCGGGTCAAGTTTGACCGCCGCGCGCCGATCAACGCCTTTCGGTTCTGCTTAGAGGCTGGCGGCCACCTGAGCCCCGCGGACATCGACGCCGTGGCGTACTACGAGTCGCCAAAAAAGAAGCTGGAGCGCCAGCTCTCGATGGGCCTCGGCCCGAGCGTCGATCCCAGCTTCGCCTGGCTCGACACCCTGGCCCCCGAGCGGGAGATCCGCGAGAAGCTCGGCTACGAGGGCCCCATCCTCAGCTTTGAGCACCACCAGTCCCACGCCGCGAGCGCCTTCTACTACTCGGGCTTTGGCGAGGCCGCGGTGCTCACCGTCGATGGGGTCGGCGAGTGGGCCACGACCACCTACGGCGTGGGCCGAGGCGCTGAGCTGCGGCTCCTGGACGAGGTGCGCTTCCCGCACTCCTTGGGGCTCCTCTACAGCGCGATCACCGATCTCCTCGGCTTCGCCGTGCTCAGCGACGAGTACAAGGTCATGGGCCTCGCGCCCTACGGCAAACCGCGCTTCGCGGAGACGCTCCGGACGATCGCCCGCCCGGGGCCTCGGGGGCAGTTCACCCTCGACATGGCCTGCTTCGACTTCGCCCAGCCGGGCCGGATGTACACCGACACCTTGGTCGAGCGCCTCGGCGTGGCCCCCCGCGCGCCAAAGGGCGAGCTCCTGCAGGTCCACATGGACCTCGCCCGCAGCCTGCAGGTCGTGCTGGAGGAGCTGCTGCTGGCGAAGACCCGCTACCTCTACGAGCTCGCCCCGAGCGAGCACCTCTGCCTCGCCGGGGGCGTCGCCCTAAACTGCGTAGCGAACCGCCGCGTACACACCGAGGGGCCCTACAAACACATCTTTGTGCAGCCCGCCGCCAGCGACTCGGGCTCGGCCTTAGGCGCCGCGGCCTTGGCCCATGTGCAGCTCACCGGGCGCCGCCCGAGCGAGGGGCGTATCCCCCACGTCAACCTCGGGCCGAGCTACGACGCGGATCGCATCGCCGCGACCCTCGCCGAGGCCAACATCGCCGCCTTGGACTTCCGCGGCCGCGAGGCCGAGCTGCTTGAAGCCGTCGTGGACCGCCTCGACCGCCAGCAGGTCATCGGCTGGTTTCATGGGCGGATGGAGC
Organism: Myxococcota bacterium; assembly: GCA_023150845.1. GTDB lineage: Bacteria > Myxococcota_A > UBA796 > UBA796 > CAJQPC01 > JADKFE01. The sequence continues at coordinate 8,035 of JAKLKD010000117.1, forward strand.
TCGGCCCCCGGGCCTTGGGCGCCCGGAGCATCATCGCCGACCCCCGCGACCCGACGATGCGTGACCGCCTCAACGCGCTCATCAAGAAGCGGGAGGGCTTCCGGCCCTTCGCCCCGGCGATCCTCGAGGAGCAGGCCCCGGCGCACATCGACATTCATTACCCCTCGCGCTTCATGACCGAGACCTGCCAGGTGCGCTCCCCCTTGGACCTCCCGGCCATCACCCACGTCGACGGCTCGGCGCGGCCCCAGACCGTGAGCCCCGAGACCGCCCCGCGCTTCGCCCGGCTCATCGCCGCGTTCTACGCCCGCACCGGCTGCCCCTTGGTGGTGAACACCTCGTTCAACGTCGCCGGGGAGCCCATCGTGAACACCCCCGAGGACGCGATCCGCTGCATGGCGAACTCGCAGATCGACTGCCTGGTGCTTGAGGACTTCATCATCGACAAGCCCCTCATCAGCGCCTTCTTGCGGCGCACCGTCGCCGCCGGGGACCGCGCCCTGCGGGACCGCGTGGAGGCCCAGGTCGATCCGCGCCTCTCCGGCGACGTCGAGCGCTGGCGCCCCGCCGAGGGCGCCTTGCCCAAGGGCGTCTACACCTTCGTCTGAGGGCCGAATCGTGGAGCGCTCGCCGTGAACACCAAAGAGCTGGCCGAGTTTTTGGCCTCGGAGGAGGGCCTCGCCGTCGCCCGCGCGCTCTTGGGCGCCACGGCTGAGCCCGCGGGCGCCCCCGTCGCGGCGAGGCCCGGCCCCCAGCCCATCCTGGAGTGGCGCCCCGTCGAAGGCGAAGACGGCCTCACCTTTGAGCGCCCCGACGCCGCCCGCTGCAAGCCCCGGCGGATCGGCCCCAAGGCCCCCGGCGCCCTGCGCGTCTGCCTCATCGGCGAGTCCATGGCCGCGGGCTTCCCCTTGGCCCCGGCCTACACCCCGGCGCTCGTGCTGGAGGAGCTGCTCCGCCAGGCCCTCGGCCCCGCCGTGGAGGTCATCGACCTCGCCATGCCCAACATGGGGCCCACCGAGCAGCTCCGGGTGTGTGAGGCCGCGCGGCAGCTCCGCCCCGACGTCTTCGTCTTGATGACCGGCAACAACTGGTACTACGGCCTCACCATCGAGCCCACGGCCTCCCCCGAGGCCCGGCGCCGCTACGCCTTGCGGCTCGCCGAGGGTGGGCCACGGTCCCTGGTCGCCGAGCACCGCCGCCAGCTCCTCGCCCGGGCCGCGGTCATGGTGAAGCACCTCGTCGCCGCCGCCCATGACGTCGGCGCCCGGGCCGTGCTCACGATCCCCGCGGTGAACCACGCCTGGGAGCGCCGGTCGCCGCCGCCTTGGCTGGGCGGCGGGGGCGCCGCGGCGTGGAGCCGAGGTTACGAGGCCGCGCGCCGCGCCCTGGCCGCCGGGGCGCTTGAGGAGGCCGTTCACGCCGCGGCCCAGGTCGAGGACACGCCGCTCACCGGGGCGCCCCAGCGGGTGCGGGCCCGGGCGCTGTTGGCCTCCGGGGATCCCGCCGCCGCCGCCGAGGCCGCGATGGCGGCGCTCGACGGCACCAACTGGCAGAACATCACCTTCGCCTTGCCCCAGACCCCCGCCGCCGTCGCCGCGCTGATGCGGGACGGCGCGGAGGCGGGCGGCTACGAGGCCGTCGAGCTTCGCGAGATCCTCGCCGAGGCCATCGGCGGCCCCTACCTCGACGGCCGGGTGTTCTACGACCACTGCCACCTCAACGTCGAGGGTGTGCGTGTGGCGATGTCGGCCGTCGCCGCCCAGATCGCCTCGCCGCGCCTGCCCGAGCCCCTCGGCTGGCGCGCGCTCCACCCCCTCGCGCCCTCGCCGACCCCCCTCGTCGCCGCGAGCGCCAGCTTCCAGGCCGCGCACTGGGCGAGCCAGTTCTTCCCCGCGCTGGCCCAGGACGACCTCGGCGCCTTGCTCCGGGCCCAGGTCCGCGAGGCGCTGGACGCCGACGACGCGCTCCAGCCCGTGCTGCGGGCGTTTATCCGCCTCAGGAGCCCGCTCACGAGCCCGGGCCTGCACGCCGCGCTCCCCCAGGCGAGCCGGGTGCCCGGCGTCTCCGCGGCCTTGGTCTCCCGGCGCCTCAACGCGCCCCTGCTCGGCGCGATCCTCGACGTGCTGCGTGAGCGCGGCGACGCCGAGGTCGAGGACGACCTCACCGCCCTGGTGCAGGGCTATGAGCGCGCCCTAGACGACGGCATCGACCTCGCCCACCCCCGGCACCAGCCCCAGCTCTGGGAGCGCACGCCGCTCGCCTGGGACGACCCCAACGACCGCCAAGGCGCCCCGTTCTATCGCGCGCTCTGGCCCGACTCCACGTTCAGCCTCGTCTGCGGCGCCTCGCGTGATCTCAGCGTGGCCCTCACCGCCCGGGCGCCGTCGCCGGGGGAGGTGACGCTGCTCGTGAACGGCGCCCCCGTCGGCGCCTTGGCCCTCGGCCCGGGCTGGCGCACCTGGCGCGGCGTCTTGCCCCAGGGGACCCTCCGCCGCGGGCTCAACGAGGTCCGCCTCCTCTGGCCCGCCCTCGCCGTCGATGAGGACGAGGCCCTGCGCCTCGCCCAGCGGCGCCTGAGCTTAGGCGTCGACGCCGACCTCCTCCCCGTCTTCGGTGAGGTCTACAGCCTGCGGGTCACGGCTCAGGCTGGGGCCTGAAGCTCGGCGACGAGGGCCTCGCGGAGCCGCTCTAGCTGGGCCTCGCTGACGAGGCCCCGGGGCCCGCTCACGACGAGCTCCACGGCGTCGGGGCTCGTCACCGCGGCGACGACGAGGGGCAAAAAGTCGAGGTCCACACGCACCGGCAGGTAGGCCACGGACCGCGCGTTGAAGCCCGCGCCGCCGAGCGGCGCGCCGCTGAGCGCGAGCTGGGTCACCATCGCCGAGAACGGGAACTGCCCGGCGCGCCGGTTGTTGTGAAGCCAGGCCCCGTAGACCCAGCGCACGAGCCAGAGCGGCAGCCAAGGGAAGAGGCGCTCGCCGGGGTAGATGGCCAGGGGCTCCTTCGCCGCGAGGCGCTTGATGATCTCCCGCTGCAGGGCGCGCCAGGGCTGGTCCGGCGGGATGTCCATGTAGAGCACGGAGGTGAGGTTGCCCGTGGCGCGCACGTCCTTGCGGTAGTTGCGGAGGTCCACGGGGATCATCACCCGCAGCGCGCCGCCGTGGGCCTCAGCGGCGACCCGGGCGAGGATCGTCGTGGCCCTGGCGACGAGGCTCGGGCAGGGGCCCACGAGCCTGGCCCGGCGCCAGATCGTCTCGCTCGGCGCCGGGGCGGACCCCCCAAACACCGCCGGGAAGCCGCTCTTCATCGCCGCGCGCTCCCGGGGGCCGACCATCGAGGTGACGAGCTCGGTGTCGTTGAGCGTGAAGTCTGCGCCGAGGGGCGCCTCGCCGCGCAGGGCCCGGCTGACCTCCTCGGCGAAGTGCATGAGCCCGCCGAGGTCCATCGCCGCGTGGTTGCAGCGGTAGACGACACGCGGCCCCGGCGCGAGCACCACCTCCACCGTCGGGCCCTCCCGCGGGGGCAGGGGCCGCTCCAGCTCCGGCGGCGGGTCCTCGCCGGGCCAAGCCTCCAGCACCCGCACCGGCGGCGTCGGCCCCTCGTCCACCCAGCGCAGCCAGGCCCAGGCGCCGCGCAGCACGAGGCGCGCGCCGGGGTTGGCCTCGGCGGCCCGGTTGACGGCGGCGCGGAGCGTCTCGACCTCCAGGACGCCGTCTCCTTCGACGAGGAGCTGGATGCAGAAGCCCGGTGTGCGCGCCTCGGTGACGAGCATGAGGCGCTCGCTCAGCGGCACCCACCGAGCGTAGCGGCCCCGCTCAGCCACGGCGCCCGCCGCCGGGCCGCCCGACCAAGGAGGCGCGGCAGAGCGCGGCGATGCGGGCCGGGGTGTCAAACTGGTCGAGCTCCACCTGCTCGACGTCGATCTCGACGCCGAAGGCGCCGTCCAGGGCGGCGAGCAAGGTGACCACACCGAAGGAGTCGAGGAGCCCCGACGACACCAGGGCCGTGTCCGGGCCGAGCGCGACCCGCTTGAGCGACGGGAACTCCGCCCGGAGCACCTCCAGCACCTTCGCCAGCATCAACGCCTCGTCCATACGCGCCTCATCTTCGGTCTCGGGCGCCGCGCCGCCCGGGGTGAACGCGGCTCAGTCGACGCGCCAGGGGCTCAGCCCGCCCTCAACGGGCGAGAGCCAGAGCGTCGGCGTGGTCCTGTCGTCGGGGGGGTCGAAGGACAGGGTGATGACCTCCGCCTCTGGGGCCGGGCCACGACCGAGGCTGAGCCCGAGGCCCTCGGCGTAGGCCGCGACGGCGGCGAGGTAGGCCGCGCCGCCCTCGGCATCCTCCAAAACGACCGTGAGGACCGGCGGGGCCTGGGGCACCCGGCGCAAGACACGCTGGAGCGCGGCGAGGCGGTCGAGGGCCTCCCGGTCGAGCGCGCTGAGCGTGTCGCGGCGGGCGGCGCCCCACGAGACGACGAGGGGGATCGGCGCGCCCCAGGTCAAGGCGCGCTGGATGAGCTCGGTGAGCGCGGGCTCGCCCGCGGGCGGGGCCCGGTTGAAGCGCCAGCGGCGGAGATCGGCGGTGATCTCCTCGGCGAGGGCGCCGGTGAGGATGCGCCGCAACAGCGCGAGCTGAATCTTCCCGGCGCCGCCCGCGGGCAGATAGCCCATCCGGACGAGCTGATCCGGCCAGAGGTGCCGGGACAGGGCGGCGTTCACGAAGGCGCTCAGGTCTCGCTCTGAAGCGTCGTGGCCCTCCCGCAGCACCACGACGGAGACCACCCGCTCCCCGACCAAGGCGTCGGGCACGCCGATGGTCTTACACAGCTCCACGGCGGGGTGTCGGGCCAGCGCCCGGTCCACGTCCCCGGCGAAGACGTTGGCGCCGTTCTTGATGATGATCTCTTTGAGCCGCCCGGTGATGTGCAGGTGGCCGTCGGCGTCGAAGCGCCCGATGTCCCCGGTGCGGAAGAAGCCGTCTTCAGTCATCGACTCGGCGGTGAGCCGCGGGTTGTTGAAGTAGCCCGCCGTGACGATGGGCCCGCGGATCTGCACCTCCCCGGCGGGGGCGTCGCTCGTCGGGTCAAAGAGCGCGTCCTCCAGGCTCGTGACCCGGGCGCTGTCCACCCGCACCTCGGCGCAGTCCAGGGGCACGCCGACGGTGTCGTAGCGCCGGGGGCCGTCCGGGGGCGTGCTCGTCGCCCAGCAGGTCGTCTCGGTGAGGCCGTAGCCCTGGAAGATGGGGATGCCGAAGACCTCCTCAAAGCGGCGCCAGAGCGCCTCGGACAAGGGGGCCGCGCCGCAGAAGCCGAAGCGCAGCCGCGGCAGGGGCAGGCCGGGGCCGTCGGGGAAGAGCTTGAGCATCAAGGCCAAGATCGACGGCACGAGGCTCGGGATCGTGATCTCCAGCTCCGCGAGCTGGGCCCAGTAGCGCCGGGCGTTCTTGAAGCTCAGGATGTCGGACAAGAACACCGTCGCGCCCACGACCATCGGCACGACGCCGGTGATCATGATCGCGTTCATGTGGTGGGTGGGCAGCACACAGAACATGCGGTCGTCGGCGGTGACCCGGTAGCGGCGCGCGAGCGCCGTGGCGTCGAGGCGCAGCCCGGCGGCGGTGAGCATGACGTGTTTGTTCGCCCCGGTGGTGCCGGAGGTGTAGATCATCAGGCACACGGCGGTCGGGTCGCCGTCGTCCAGCGCGGGCGGCGCGGGGTCGGCGGCGAGGGCGTCGAGTAGCGCCGGGAGGCTCAGGCGCGCCGCGCCGGGCGCCAGCCCAGGGAGCGGGGCGTCCCCGGCGGTGACGGTGAGGGCCGGGGCGACGTCGCCGAGCACGCTCTGCAGCTCGTCGGGGTGAAGCTCCGGGTCCAGGGGCACCAAGGCCGCGCCGAGCCCGCTGCAGGCCACGAGCAGGGGGAAGACCAGCCAGTGGTTCCGCACGATGAAGACGACCTTGGCGCCGGGCCCGACCCCCATTGAGGTCAGGCGCGCGCCGAGGCGCTCGGCGGTGGTCCAGGCCTCGGCGTAGGAGATCGTGGCGCCGGACGCGAGGTGCACGATGAAGCGCGCGTCCGGCGAGCGCGCGGCGGTCTCTCTCAAGAGCGCGACGAGGGAGGTCATGGGGTCCTGTGCCGGCCGAGGGGCGGCCGCGAGGGGGCGTCTCAGCTCGTCTCGCCAGCGTCCTCGGCCTTGGCGCGCCGGTCGGGCAGGGGCGGGAAGAGCCGGGCGGCGGCGTCGGGGCCGACGGCGCTCTCTAGGGCCCGGGCGTAGCGGCTGGCGGCGGCCTGCAGGGTGGCGGTGGCGGCGTCCACCTCGGGCCCGGCGGCGATCCAGGCGGCCTTCGCCGTGGACTCCTCGGCGTGGGCGGCGCCCAGCGCGGCGACGCTGGCGCGGAGGTCGTCGAGCTCCGGGAGCTTGAGGGAGTCGCCCGCGGCGTCGACGGCGGCGAAGAAGTCGGCGTAGACGACGAGCGCGCGGTCGATGGGCATCTTGACGAGCTCACCGAGGCGGTGGTGGTTCGCCAGGGCCTCCAGGCGGGCGACGCCCTCGGGGCCGAGGTTGGCCTGGGCGCGCAGCCAGGCGCGGCGGGCCTCATCGTCGGCGGCCTTGTCGGCGGCGTTGAGGGCGTCGTTGGCCGTCTCCCAGCGCACGCGGGTGGCGGCGCGGGTGGCGCGGGCGGCGCGCCAGGCGTTGACGGCGGCGCTGAGCATCGTCGTGGCGAGGATGACGGCGAGGGAGTCCGGGGCCTCGCGGCTGACGACCTCGTCGTGCTGCGTGCAGATGACGTTGAGATCGGCGAGAGTCTCGGGGCGGCGACGCGACATGAATCCCTCCTGGTCCAGCCCACCGGGGCCAGCGTAGGCCGCACTTAATCACGGCGGCGCGGGGATCGCAAGCGGCAGAGCGGGCCGTCGAGGGGCGGTTTGGATCCAGTCGTGGTGTGCGCTCGCGGTCGAGGGGTCGGACTGGATCCAGTCGGTGCGTTCGCTCGCGGTCGAGGGGTCGGACTGGATCCAGTCGGTGCGTTCGCTCGCGGTCGAGGGGTCGGACTGGATCCAGTCGGTGCGTTCGCTCGCGGTCGAAGGGTCGGACTGGATCCAGTCGCTGTGTGCGCTCGCGGTCGAGGGGTCGGACTGGATCCAGTCGGTGCGTTCGCTCGCGGTCGAAGGGTCGTCCCGTCGCCGGGCGCTGGGTTCGCTCGCGGTCGAAGGCCGGTTGCGTCGCCGGGTGGAGGGTTCGCTCGCCGTCACGAGCGCCGCGCCCCGCTCCCACCAAAGCGACCGGCCGAGCGGTTGGTTATGGTGACGCCCGCCTCACCTCTCCCCGACTGTACACGCCGATGAACCCGCCCCGCCCGCTCACCCCCTCCCGCGCCGCCCTGCTCTATGGGGTGAGCGCCGGGCTCTTTGAGGTCGCCCTGCGGGCCTCACCTCGCCTGGGGCTGGGCCTCGGCGAGATGTTCGTCTGGCTGTTCTTGGGCGCCGCCGCCGGGGCCGGGGTCACCGCGGGCCTCTCGCTGACGGCGCGGCTCCTGCGGGCCTCGCCGCTCCTCGGCGCCCGGCCCGTCGGCTTCGCCGTCGGCGGCCTCCTCGCCCTGCACGCCGGGCTCAGCTACCGCTTTGAGCGGGTGCTCAACCTCCCGGTCAAGGATCCCGAGGTCTGGGGCGGGCTCTTGCTCATCGGCGCGCTCTGCCTCGCCGTCGGCCTGCTCTTTGACCGCCTCTGGCGCGCGCTCACCCGGCCGGTCGTCGCCCTGGGCGTCATCGCGGCCTGGGCCGGGCTCCTCCGCGGCGTGCCCCCCTCGGTCACCGAGCCGGGCCCCCGGGTGCTCATCATCACCTGGGACACCACCCGCGCCGACCGGCTGAGCGTCTACGGCGGCCCCGCCAAGACGCCCACCCTCGACCGCCTCGCCCGGGAGGGCGTCGTGTTTGAGCGGGCCACCTCCGTCGCCCCGCTCACCGAGCCCGCCCACCTGAGCATCCTCACCGGCCGCTCCCCCGCGCGCACCGGGGTCGTCGTGAACGGCACGGAGCTGGGCGACCGCCCGGAGCTGCTCTCTTGGGCCGCGCAGGAGGCCGGGCTGCGCACCGGCGCCGCGGTGTCGGGCTTCCCGCTCCACGCCAAGTACGGCTGGTCCCAAGGTTTTGACCTCTACGACGACGACTTCGGCGCCATCCCCGGCCTGCACCGCCTCTCGCTCATCCGGGCCTGGGAGCAGCTCTTTCTGCCCGGCAACACCCTGCGGGAGCGGGTGGGGACCCGCACGGTGAGCCGCGCCGAGCGCTTCATGGCGCGGTACGGCGCCGGGAGCTGGCTCTACTGGCTGCACCTGTTCGACCCCCACGGCCCCTACGAGGCCCTGCCGCTCACCGACGCGCCGACGGGCGGGGCGCCCCTGGACCTGCCGCCGTACTGGCCGCCGCCCCACCGGCAGATCACCTCGACGGACTGGCTCATCCGCGCCTATGACGCCGAGATTGAGCGCGCCGACGCGCTGACCGGGCAGCTCCTCGACCAGCTCGACGCCTTGGGGGTGCTCGACGACACGATCATCGTGCTCACCGCCGACCACGGTGAGTCCTTGACCGAGCACGACTACCTCTTTGAGCACGGCGACAACCTCTACGACCCCTCCTTGCGGGTGCCGCTCATCATCCGCGCGCCGGGCAAGCTCCCCGCCGGGGCCCGGGTGCCTTGCCAGGTCTCGAACCTCGACGTGACGCCGACGGTGCGGGCGCTCTTGGGCTGGCCGACCGCGGACCTCGACGGCCGCGACCTCACGCCGCTGGTCGGCGGGGGCTGCGTCGGGGCGCCGGTGGTGTCCTCAGCCCCTGGGGGCCGCTTCATCAACCCGCCCATCGACTTCTCCTACCGCACCGAGCAGGAGAAGCTCATCGTGCACGGGCTCAAGGAGGGCGAGACCGGCACGCCCAAGGTCGAGCTCTACGACCTCGTCGCCGACCCCGGCGAGCTGAACGACCTCAGCGCCGAGCGGGACTCCCAGCAGCTCGGGGCGCGCCTCGCGCCGTCGATTCAGGCCTTCCAGGGCGCCCGCTCTGGGGCGAGCGGCGACGCGGACACCGAGGCGGCGCTCAAGGCCTTGGGGTACCTCGACGAGGCCCCCTGAGGGGCGCGGCCCGCGGAACGGGATAGGGGGCGGCATGGCCCTCACCGCGACCGTCTACATCTTCGAGCTGTCCATCTCCGACATGGACCGCGGCGTCTACGAGCAGCTCACGCTGAACGTGGCCTGCCACCCCTCCGAGTCCGCGGAGTACATGCTCACCCGGGTGCTCGCCCACGGCCTAGAGCAGCAGGAGGGCCTGAGCTTCAGCCGCGGCCTCGCCTTCGCCGACGAGCCCGCGCTCTGGGTGATTGACCTCACCGGGCGGGTGCTGGCCTGGATCGAGGTGGGCACCCCGGCCATCGACCGCCTGCACAAGGCGGCGAAGGGCCACGAGCGGGTGGTGGTCTACTGCCACAAAGAGATCGAGCGGTACCTTGAGAACCTCGGCGGCGGCAAGATCTCCCACCCCGAGCGCGTGAGCGTCGTCTCCTTGGACCCCTCGCTCATCGAGACCCTCGCCGCGCGGCTGCAGCGCCGCAACGTGCTCAACCTCTCGGTGACCGAAGGCACGATCTACCTCGACCTCAACGGCGAGAGCTACGTCTTGACCCCTGAGGTTCACCGCGTACGATGAGCGCGCCCCGGCGCCGGGTTGGCGGCGGAGCGGGCGATGCGGACCGCTGAGCGAGCTGCGGCGGCTTAGGGCTCGTCCCAGCTCCCCGTCCCGGCGTTGTAGACCCGGCCAGCGCTGCTGGAGGTCGGCAAGGTGCCGGAGAAGCTGTCGTAGAAGAGCTTGATGGTGCCGCCGTTGGTCGTCGAGCCGCCCGCGCCCCGGGCGCTCACCGCCGGGGTCGTGGCGTTGAGGGTCAAGGTCTGGGCCTCCAGCCGCAGGCCGCCGCCCGCGCCG